>VGYT01000085.1 GCA_016872895.1 Planctomycetota bacterium | reverse complement strand
GCATCATAATGCCCGCGCCTCGCAAGAAGGGCGCCGTAAAGGTGCGCGACCACCCTGCGTTCGGCATGTGGAAGGACCGCAAGGACATGAAGGACGTCAGTGCGTTCGTCCGGTCGCTCAGGAAGGACCGATACAGTGATCTTTGACACCGACGTCCTGGTTTGGGCCCTGCGGGGCAAAGTGACCGCCGCAGCCCTGATGGAGACGGACGCCGACCGCCAGGTATCCGTCGTCACGTACATGGAAGTGCTCCGGGGCGCGCGCGACAAGCGGGATGTCGGGAACATCAAGTTGTTCCTTGCGGAAACGGGCGTCCGCATCCTGCCGCTGACGGAGAACATCGGGCACCGCGCTTGCATATACATTGAAGAGTATGGCTTGAGAGCGGGCCTGGGAGTTGCCGGCGCCCTTGTTGCGGCAACGGCCGTCGAGGGCCGGTTGACCCTTTGCACGGGCGACCGGAAACACTACCGGCTCATCGCCGACCTGGACGTGCGGCTGTTTCGTGCGTGACGGGCCAGGCGCGCGGAGGGTCGGGCCGTCTCCGGCCGAAGCGGGCCGTGGCCCGGGCAGCGGGGGAGACCCGCCGCGGGAAACGGCAAGGAGAATATTGAATGTTGAATGTTCAATATTGAATATTCAAGTGAGGCGTGCGGCGAGCGGCCTCCGGGGCGGCCAGACTGAGATGCCAACGAAAGCCCAACAGCGGGCTTTGGTTGCATATATGCCTAACCCGCGGTTTTTCGGATAGGCTCTGAATGTGGATTAGTACATATCTTCGCCGCCCATGCCTGGTCCGCCGCCGGGGCCGCCCTTTTTCTTTTTTTCGGGGATTTCGGACACGAGGGCGTCGGTGGTAAGGAGCAGGCCGGCGATGCTGGCGGCGTTCTGGAGGGCGCAGCGTTCGACCTTGGTGGGCACGATGACGCCGGCCTTGACGAGGTTCTCGTAGGCGTGGGTGAGGGCGTTGAAGCCGAAGTTGGCGTCGGTCGCCTCATCGACCTTCTGGCCGACGATTGATCCGTCTTCGCCGGCGTTCTGGGCGATCTGCTTGATGGGTTCGATGAGTGCGCGGCGGATGATGTCTGCGCCGACCTTCTGGTCGCCCTTGAGTTTGAGTTTGTCTATGGCCTTGCGAGCCCTGAGCATGGCGACGCCGCCGCCGGCGAGGATGCCTTCCTCGACGGCTGCGCGGCAGGCGTGGAGGGCGTCTTCGACGCGGGCCTTTTTCTCCTTCATGGCGCTTTCTGTGGCGGCGCCGACCTTGACCTGAGCGACGCCGCCGGCGAGTTTGGCGAGTCGTTCGTTGAGTTTTTCCTTGTCGTAGTCGGAGGTGGTTTTTTCGATTTCCGCGCGGATGGCGTCGATGCGGCCCTTGACGGCGTCGGCGTCGCCTGCGCCCTCGATGATGGTGGTGTTCTCCTTGTCGATGACGACCTTCTTGGCGGTGCCGAGGTCGGCGATTTCGACGTTCTCAAGTTTTATGCCGAGGTCCTCGAAGATGGCCTTGCCGCCGGTCATGGTGGCGATGTCTTCCATCATGGCCTTGCGGCGGTCGCCGAAGCCTGGGGCCTTGACGGCGCAGCACTGGAGCGTGCCGCGAAGGCGGTTGACGACCAGGGTGGCCAGCGCGTCGCCCTCGACTTCCTCGGCGATGACCAGGAGGGGGCGGCCCGACTGGGCGATCTTCTCAAGGAGGGGCAGCATGTCCTTGACGGCGGAGATTTTTTTCTCGTGGATGAGGACGTAGGGCTTCTCCAGTTCGCACGTCATGGATTCGAGGTTGGTGATGAAGTGCGGGGATATGTAGCCCTTGTCAAACTGCATGCCCTCGACGACCTCGACGGTGGTGTCGAGGCTCTTGCCTTCCTCGACGGTGATGACGCCGTCCTTGCCGACCTTGTCCATGGCGTCGGCGATCATCTTGCCGATTTCCTCGTCGTTGTTGGCGGCGCAGGAGCCGACCTGGGCGACTTCCTTGGAGGACGTGACGTTCCTGGACTGTTTCTTCATATCGGCGACGACGGCCTCGACGGCGGCGTCTATGCCGCGCTTCAGTTCCATGGCGGTGGCGCCTGCGGTGACGTTCTTGAGGCCCTCGCAGAAGATGGCCTCGGCGAGGATGGTGGCGGTGGTCGTGCCGTCGCCTGCGACGTCGCTGGTTTTGGATGCGGCCTCGCGGACCATCTGGGCGCCCATGTTCTCCCAGGGGTCCTCGAGTTCGATTTCCTTGGCCACGGTAACGCCGTCCTTGGTTACGGTGGGCGCGCCGAAGGACTTTTCGAGGATGACGTTGCGGCCGCTGGGACCGAGGGTGATGCGTACGGCCCTTGAGATGGTGGCGACGCCCCTGCGTATGGCCTCGCGTGCTTCCTGGTCGAAAGCGATTTTCTTGGCAGCCACGGTCGTGTCTCCTTAGGGAAGGTGGGCTACTTGCGAATGACGGCCAGGATGTCGTCCTGGCCCATGACGAGGACTTCTTCGCCCTCGACGGTAACTTCGGTGCCTGCGAAACTGGAGAAAATGACCTCGTCGCCGGTCTTGACGGAGGGCTTGACGAGTTCGCCGGAATCGAGGCGTTTGCCCTGGCCGACGGCGAGGACTTTGCCGCGCTTCGGCTTTTCCTTTGCGGTGTCGGGCAGGACGATGCCGCCCTTGGTTTTTTCCTCGGCTTCGAGGCGCTTGACGATGACCCTGTCCGCCAGTGGTGTGAGTTTCACTGCCCGGTCTCCTTTCGGTTCGTGTGCGTGCGTATGCCGTGTATCAGCCGGTGCGATTCACGGTCTCGGTAATGGTTGTGACGATGACCTGCCGGTCGGCGGGCTTGGTCATGACTCGGCGTACGCCGAGGGCCTTGGCCTCGCCGGCCGGCACTTGCTCCGGCTGGCCGGTCATGATGACGGCCGGCTGCCAGTTTCCGGTTGCGCGGATGACGCGCAGGGTTTCGATGCCGTCGAGCCGCGGCATGTGAAAGTCGATGAGGACGATGTCGATCCACTGGGTGCGAACGACCTGGATGGCCTCCTCTCCGCAGGCCGCTTCGAGGGTGTGGAAGCCCGCGCGGGCGAGGACCTCCTCGACCACGGAGCGCCAGGATGCGCTGTCGTCGGTGATGAGCACCGACGGGCCTTCGCTGATTGGCTCAACCGGCCAGGCGACCATAAGTGGCTCAGTCTGAACTCTCCCCGTATCGGGTTTTAGCAAGCGATGTGCCAATTGCGGGAGGGGGGCGGAAAGATTCCGCCGCCGGAGGATAAGTGCTTGTTTAAGCGCCACTTACGGGCGGATGGCGGGGCCGCGAGCGCCTGGAATCCGGCCCTCCGCCGGGCTGCGGGCGTGCCAAAACGTGTCGGCAGGCCCCCACGCCTGCCATCGTGGCAGGGGGGAGCCGCGCGGCTACGGCAGGTCCGCCAGCCGCGGGTCGGAAAGGTCGAGCCGGTACATGACCTGGTTGTAGTCGTATCGCGGCGTGCGGACGGGGTTGCCGGAGAAGGTGTTGGCGTACGTGCCCTCAAAGTAGATGATGCGGCCGCCGTCCTGGTCGAAGAACGGGTGATGCTTGGGGTTGTAGAAGGTGTACTGGTCGTGTGTGACGACCTTGCGAGCCTTGCGCCAGGGGCCGAGGGGCGAGTCGGCCTGGGCGAACCAGACTTCGCCCAGGAACGATGTGCCGCCGATCTCAACGCCGATGAGGATCCACTTCTTGCGGTACGCGTTCCAGCAGAATGAGCCGCCGTGAAGGACGACGGGCTTGCCGGTGTCGGCGTCGATGAGTTGGAATCGGGCGTCGTCGGGCCGCAACTTGCCGGCCTTAATCAACTCGCGTTCCTGCTGCTGGCCGACGGGGTCGGTGTCGGGTTTCCAGGCCCACACGGCGCGGCCGTCGGGGCCGCGATCCACCTGTGCGGCCGACTTATCGTACCGCGAGGCGGGGGCGAGGCACGTGAAGGCGACGTAGGCGGCGGGGTCCTTCAGGCGCGCGAGGTCGGCCGGCGCGCGGACCACCGGGAACGGGCGGGGGAAGAGGTAGAAGTCGGCCGGGCCGTCCTTCATGGGGATGGGGTGGCCTTCGGGGAAGCGCCAGGGTTCCTTGAGGTCGAACTCTGCGGCCTTCTGGAAGATTAGTTTCTCGTCGTTGAAGACGGCCAGGCCGTGTTCGAGCATCTCGCCGAGGCTTTTCATGCGTGCGTATCGGGCGGCGAGGCGCTGGCCGCGCGCTCCGTCGGGCACGGTGACGAAGCCGCTCAGCCAGAGCATGCCCTCCGTGGCTTCGGGCATGGGCATCATGGGCCGGCTGAAGCCCTCATCGCCCGCGAAGTACGTAAGGTCCACGCCGACGGCGGGGTCGAGGCCGCCCTGGGCGGGCAATTCGGATGTGGCGCCGGACATGCGGAAGTGGCCGAGGGGATACCGCGCCCGCGCCGTGTCGCCCCAGAACCAGAAGATTCTGCCGCGGTAGAGCATGGACTGGACGGAGTCCTGGCCGAGGACCTCGGCATTGAGGACCGGCTGGCGGGTGGGCGGTTTATGGCCCAGCAGGACGCTGTCGGCGTAGATGCCTGCGCCGGTGATGCGGTAAAGACGCTCGGCTATGTTGATGCGTTTGATTTTCAGTTCCGCCCTGCCGCCCTCTCTGGTTTCCAGCGCGACGCCGCGCATGCCGAAACCGTCCTTCGGGAACTCGTAGCCGTGGCTCTTGACGAAGAAGAACACGCGGCGGTTCATCAGGCCCGGCTCGTGGAAGGCGGCCCAGCCGGCCGAGTCGGTGTAGCAGCGGATGGCGTTGACCGTCTCCAGTTCCACCAGGGGCACGCCGCGGCCGGTGTCGCCGTCGATGACCCGGATGCCGAAGTAGGGGACGGCCCCTGCGGCCGCGGTGCAGGCGGCCAGGCAGGCCAGGGCCGTCGGCGCCAGGCGCGCTGTAAGTCTTGTCGCGGTTAACATGGGCGATCCTTTCCCTTGCTGCTGCCGGCCACGGTCATCGGGCGGGCCATGATAGGCGCTGGGCGGCCGGGACGCAAGGGCGGCATTTCGGTTGATTCGTCGGGGGCGGGAACATACAAGATACGCCGCCGTGGCGCTACAAGTCTGCCTTGTGCGGGGGGTGGGGAGAGTCTCGGCGCAAGCGCGCTGGCGGCCTTGTGTGTAAGTCGCGGAGCGCGGCTGATGGCAACGTTCCTGCTTATCAGCGTGTCGGTGACGATGCTGGCGATCGACGTGGGCGTGATTGCCGTGTGCATCGTCTCGTCGCGGCGGCGCGCGCGTCCGCTGCCGGCGGGTCGGCGCCTGGCTGCCCAGGCGCTGGGCCTGGTGTACCTGGTGCTCCTGGCCGTGGCGATGGCGCTGCTGATCGTGGTGGAGTTTACGAAGCCGTCGCGGACGGCGCTTTCGGGGTTCGTGGAGTTGGTGCTGGTGCTGTTCCCGATTGTGCACTTTGCGATTCTTATCGTGTCGGTGATGGTGCTGTTTCGGAAGCCGCAACTGGTGGCCGGGATGGCGGCCAGCGCCATCGCCGGCGCGGCGGTGATGGCCGCCACGTGGCTGGTGGGGCTGTACGGGTTTCAGTCCGGGCCGGACCTTGCTGCGGGGCTGCTGGCGTTTGTGTTCACGTTCGCGGCGTTCGCGTGCGGGCCGGTGGTGGGGCTGCCGCTGGGGTGGTGGTGGTTCCGCCGCGCGTCGGAGCCGGAGGGCTGAACGCGCGGGCGGCGGTGCGCGGCCGTTGTTTAGCCGTCGCCGGTACGGCGCCAGTTGGGCCTTTGCGCGGCCGTTGTTTAGCCGTCGCCGGTACGGCGACGCGCAGCGGCGCGCCCCGCCCCCGCCTGACGGCGGGGGCTAGTCACGGCGCGCGGCGCGCCTCGGCGACCAGTTCGGCGAAGGCCAGGGTCTCCTTGCGTACCTGCTTGACGAAACTGTTGCCCTCGGCGGTGCCCAGGACGGCCTCCATCTCCTGGGGACTGCGGTAGGTCATTTGGCGGAACGGGTTGTCGTAGTCTTTCTTGCGGCTGACGTACGTCTCGTCGGCCACATACTGCTGAATCGTTACGGCTTCGTCGAGGGCCGCGGTCCAGGCCTCCGGGGTGAGGGTCTTCAGATCCAGGAGGTCCAGGAGCGTGGCGAAGGCGTGCCGCTGCTTGTCGAGGGGGTACTTCTGCCACAGACGGTCGTAGGCGTCGTGGATGGCGGACCAGGTGGCCAGTTTGCCGTCCGCGATGTCGGCGATGAGGCGGGCGAGGTCGTCGGCCTGGATGAGTTGGCCGCCGAGGTTCTCCCACCTGCGCTTGCGCGGCCCGGCCAGGGCATCACACATTGCCTGGCGTGTGGCGGCGGGATTGTCTTTCATGTAGGCCAGGAGGTTCTTGACGGCATAGTAGTGGAGCATCTGCCGGTAAGCGTTGTAGGCGGCGTGCGTCTTGAGGACGACGGCCTTGCGGTCGGAGTTCTCGGCCCCTTCGGCGAGGACCTCAAGGCCGTTAAGGTTGGCGGCGGGTCCTGCGAGGAGTTGGCGGCCGAGGGCGGCCAGTTCGGCGGGCGTGCGTTTCTGCGGCTCGCCGGCCGCTGCACGCAGATGCGCCTTTGCCGTCCACTCTTCCAGCAGGCTGCGGGCCGCGAAGATTTCCTCGGCGGTGTCGGGGGCGAGGGCGTCGAACTCGATTTTCTGGACCTTGCGTTTGCGCTTGTCGCGGCTGTGGAACTTCCAGGTGTTGCGGGCCAGGGCGTACATGTTGTACATCCACCAGTAGGCCGGCATGACCAGGAGTTGGTCGCGCGAGGCGTCGTTGGAGACGAGGCTGAAGGGCAGGCGGATGTCGAGTTCGGCCGGGTAATCGCCCTTCGCCAGCAGCGTGAACGAGGCGAAGCGGCAGTTGTGCTTGACGCTGACGCACAGGCCGGGCCAGAAGCCGCGGCCGGCGTGGATTTCGCCGTCGGGCGCGCGGCTGTTGTGGTTGGAGCCGACGGTCGCGCAGGCGGCCATGTTGCTCTGGCCCATGACGAGCGAGGCGATGAGGAACGAGTTGTTGTGGTGCTGCTCGTGGGCGGGGAAGACCAGGTTGTTGAGGATCTCGCAGCAGGAGACGGTTGAGTTGTCGCCCAGGAACGAGTGGATGAGGCGAGCCCCGTACTTGAGGTTCGAGCAGTCGCCCATGATGAAGCGGACGGCCTTGCATCCGTAGAACACGTGGCATCCGCGGCCGATGACGCCGTTGACGAGTTCCACGCCTTCGCCTATCTGCGTCGGTTCCTCGTCGCTGGAGTTGATGGTGAGGTTTTTAAGTTTGTTTGCGCCCTTGACGTAGGCGCAGGGCCCGATGTTGACGTCCTTGATGATGCCGCAGTTCTTGACGACGCAGCACTCGCCCACTGTACCGTAGAAGCCGCGGCGCGAATCGAAGCAGTGCTGCGTGATTTCGCCCAGGCGCTCGGCCAGGCGCGGCGCGTCGCGGTGCAGGGCCCACAGGGCGGCGTCGGCGGCGATCATGCCGTCGAAGGGCATCACGCTGCGGCCGCCCGCCTCGTTCACCAGGTCCAGCCAGATGCGCACGTCTTCGGGCTCGCCCTCCTTGACGATGCCGTTGCCGAACTTGGCGTGGTTGCTCGTGCACATCTCGTCCAGGTTCAAGAGCATTGAGTTGCGGCCGATGATGTAGTAGGCCAGGTGGCGCACGTTGTGGATGGCCACGTCGTCGCCGATGTCGCAGGAGATGATGCGGCTGTTCGTAAGGCCCACCGGCACGCTCAGGTCGTGGTACTCCAGGATGGCCGGCTCAAGGCGTCCGATGCGCACGAGGCCGTAGAAGTCGCAGTTCTTGATGCTGTGCGGCAGGAACTGCTCGGTAACCAGGATGTCGTCCCAGTTGTCGGCGGTGTTGGCGTTCTTGACGAGCGTTTCAATCTCGTCGGCCCGGAGGCGGCGCCACCCTTCCCTGGGCGGGGGCGACTGGAGGTTCCTCAGATAGTATTCATCCTGGCCCGGGGGCACGTGCGGGGCGCTGATGAAGTCCCGCCCCAGGCAGCCCACGGGGAGCACTCGCATTTGGGTCATCGGACGGTTCCTTCCTGGCAATGCAGAATGCGGAATGCGAAATGCAGAATGAAAAGGCTGGGCCGCCCCCGCTGCATTCTGCATTTGTGATTGTCTATTACTGCCGCGGGAGGCGCTTGGCCTCTTTCTGTATCCACTCGTAGTAGTCGCGCAATTTCAGGCCGCCCGCCGCCTCGGCGTCGGTGAAGACCGTGGCGTCGGGGTGCAGTTGCAGGGCGCTGGCGGTGATCATGCTGGTGACGGGGCCCTCGACGGCGGCGGCCAGGGCCTCGGCCTTGTTCTTGCCGCTGGCGACCATCACCAGTTTCCGCGCCTCCAGGATCGTGCCGACGCCCATCGAGATGGCGTGCCGCGGCACGTCGGCCTTGTCCTTGAAGAACCGCGCGTTGTCGTCAATCGTCTGCTCGGTGAGCGTGACCATGCGGGTGCGCGACCCCAGGGAACTGCCTGGCTCGTTGAACGCGATGTGGCCGTCGGAGCCGATGCCGAGGACCTGGACGTCTATGCCGCCGCACTCCCGGATGCGCTGCTCGTACCACTCGCAGAAGGCCCTGTGGTTGGCCGACGTGCCCGACGGCACGTGCGTGTTCTGCGGCGGAATGTTGATGTGCTTGAAAAGGTTCTCGTTCATGAAGAAGCGGTAGGACTGCGGGTGGTCGCCCGGCAGGCCGACGTACTCGTCCAGGTTGAACGTCGTAACGTGCGAAAAATCCAGCCCTTCCTCGCGGTGCATCCGGGCGAGTTCCTTGTAGAGCCCCACGGGGCTCGACCCGGTGGCCAGCCCGAGGACCATCGAGGGCTTGTGCCGCACCACGTCGGCCACGACTCGTGCCGCGGCCTTGCTCATCTCGTCGTAGGTCTTCAAGATTACAACTTCCATGAGTGTCTCTCCTTGACTTGCCGCGTGCGTGGTTTCGCCTGCCGTGAAGGAGCCGTACCCGACACCGCAGGAGAGTATCGGCAATCCGTCCGTCGTGGGATTAGCATGAAGGCGCCCGGCCGCGCTTTTGACCTATGCGCGGCGGGGGCGTCAACCGAACAGGCGGACCGCCAGTTCCGCGACGTTGCGGCCGAGTTTGAGGCACTCGCCTTCGGCCCGCTCGTCGGGCGCTCCGAGGGCGACCGGGCCGTAGTGGTCGCGCTCGCTGGTGCCCTTGACGATCATGCCGTGGATGAGCATGGCCTGGAGGATCGACAGGATGGTCGTCTCGTTTCCGCCCGCCAGGTTGACGGAACTGGTGAACGCGCCGCCCACCTTGCCCTCCAGCCGCCCGTGGATGGCCACGCTCTTGTCGAACAGGGCCTTCACCTCGGCGGCCATCTGGCCGTAGTAGGTGGGGCTGCCGCAGATGATGGCGTCGTAAGCGGCCAGGCCCTTCGGGTCAACCTCGGGGACCTCCTTGAGGGCGACCTGTGCGCCCTTGACCAGGCGTGCGCCCTGGGCCACGAATTCGGCCATCTTGGCGGTGTTGCCGCCGCGGGAATAGTAAGCGACGAGGACCCTCGCCATGTGCGGCTCCTTTCGTTGAATCGGCGCCCGCACAGTAGCACAGGCGGCGGCGGGCCTCAAGCAAAACGCGGCCGGGGCCTACGCGGCCGATGCGGTTTTTCTTTGTCCGCCCGGCGGGCGGCGATACAATCGCGGCCGGCCCGAGCGCACCCTGGGGCAGGGGCAGCGGCCGGCCAGGCACAGGATGATGGCTGCCCGCCGCCCTCGGCGGGCGCCGGCGAGTGTCCCATGCGTGATGCGAGAATGACCCGCCGCCGCGCGCTTCAGGGGGCGCTGCTCGCCCTGGCGGCCCCGTACGTTGTGCCCGCCTCGGCCCGCGGAGCCGACGGCCGCCCCGCGCCGAGCGAGCGCATCGGCCTGGCCTCGATCGGCCTGGGCGGGCGCGGCACGGTGAACCTGCGCACGTTCCTGGACTACGCCGAGGTCCAGGTCGTGGCCCTGTGCGACGTGGACGCCGGCAGCGACCGCTACGAGGACGCCTGGGTCCGCGGCCTCGCGCAGGCTTGTGAGACGGTCCAGAAGCACTACGGCGCGAGGGCCGCGTCCGGCGGATTCAAGGGCGTCTTCGCCACGCAGGATTTCCGCGACGTGCTCGCCCGGACCGACGTGGACGCCGTCTGCATCTCCACGCCCGACCACTGGCACGCCCCGATCGCCGTCATGGCCGCCAGGGCGGGCAAGGACGTCTATTGCGAGAAGCCCCTCTCGCTTACGGCGGCCGACGGGCGCGCCATGGCCGAGGCCGCCCGGCGCTACGGCCGCGTGTTTCAGTGCGGCAGCCAGCGGCGCGCCAGCGCCAAGTGCCGCCGTTCATGCGAACTCGTGCGGAATGGACGCATCGGCAAACTTCAAACAGTCAGCGTGCGGCTGATGGGCGGGCACTGGATACGCAAGAACGCCAGGCCGACGCACGAGCCGGAACCGGTTCCCGACGGATTTGATTACGACATGTGGCTGGGGCCTGCTCCGTGGGCCCCGTACACGTACAACCGCTGCCACTGGAACTTCCGCTGGAACCTGGATTACTCCGGCGGCAACGTGACCGACTGGGGGGCCCACTACCTCGACATGGCCCACTGGGGCATGGGCGCGGAACTGACCGGCCCGGCGGAGGTGGAGGGGCAGGGCACGTGGCCCTCGCCGGGCGACCTCTGGAACGCGGCCACGTCGTTCAAGTTTGAATGCACGTATGCCGATGGCCTCAAACTCATTGTGGCGAGCGGCGGGGGCGGCGTCCGGTTCGAGGGCGCCGACGGCTGGGTTGACCTGGAGGGCGGCACGAGCCCGCCAGGGCTCGCCGGCGCCCCTGTCGGCCCGGACGAGGTCCGCCTGTACGAGACCGCGAGCATCCACGGGAACTTCCTGGAGTGCATCCGCACGCGCGGGCCCACCGCTGCGCCCGCCGAGGTGGCGCACCGCAGCATCACCGTGGCGCACCTGGGGAACATCGCCATGCAGGTCGGCCGCCGGATTCGGTGGGACCCCGAGAGGGAAGAAATCATGGGCGACGCGGAGGCCGCGCGCCTGCTCTCGCGCCCGAAGCGCGCCCCGTGGCGGCTGTAGGGCGCTGGCCCAAGGAGCGTGCCATAATGCCGGACGACAAGGAACAACTGTACCAGCAGAGGCTGAAGCGCTACGTCACCGCCATGCGCAAGGGCAAGCCCGACCGCGTGCCCATCCGCCCCTTCGTCGCCGAGTTCATCGCCACGTACGCCGGCTACACGTGCCAGGAGGTGACGCACGACTATCAGAAGGCCTTCGAGGCCACCTGCCGCTGCGCCGCGGACTTCGACTGGGACGCCACCGTCCCGAACATGGTGTACGTGTGGACGGGCCTGACGGAGGCGCTGGGCCTTAAGTATTACGGCGTGCCGGGCATCGAAATCGGGCCGCAGACGGGCTTCCAGTACAAGGAGCCGCCGGAAGACCGGGCGTTCATGAAGCCGGAGGAATACGACGCGCTCATCGCCGACCCGACGGGTTTCCTGTGGAACGTCTGGCTGCCGCGCGTCTCCGGCGACGTGCGTGCGCCCGGCGAGCCGGCCACCTTCCGGGGCAACGTTGCGCTGGCGAAGGGCGGCATGGCGATGATGCAGTATTTCACCGCGTTCGGGCCGCAGGTGGAGCGGCTGCGGCGGGAGTGCGGCACGGTGTCGGCCATCGCGGGCATCCTGAAGGCGCCCCTGGACATCCTGGCCGACAAACTCCGCGGGTACATCGGCCTGGTGATGGACCTGGTAGAGCGGCCGAAGAAGGTGCAGGCGGCGTGCGAGGCACTCATGCCGCACCTGCTGTGGGTTGCGCTCTCGGGGGCCGACCCGGCCGGGAACCTGCCGGTCTCGTGGTGGATGCACCGCGGGTGCGTGCCCTTCGTCTCGCCGGGCCACTTCGAGAACATCTACTGGCCCACGATGAAGCCCATCCTGGCGGAACTCTGGCGGCGGGGCCACCAGGTGCTCTTCTACGCCGAGGGAAAGTGGGCGCCGCACCTTGAGCGGTTCGCCGAACTGCCCGAAGCCAGCATCATCTACCACTGCGACCGCGACGACATCTTCGAGGTCCACCGCGCCCTGGGCCGCAAGTTCTGCATCAGCGGGGGCATCCCGAACGGCCTGCTGGCCTTCGGCTCGCCGCGCGAGGTGCGCGAATGTTGCAGGAAGGTCATCGACGGCGTCGCCCGCGACGGCGGGTACATCATGGACGCCAGCGCCATCGTGCAGAACGACGCGAAGGTCGAGAACGTGCGCGCCATGACCGAGTTTACGCGGGAGTACGGCACATACTGATGTCATTTGTCATTGGTCATTTGTCATTTGTGACAGCATAAGGCGGCGCCGCATGGCGCGTCTGGTCGGCCGCCCGCCCTGGCGGGCGCTTATGAAGGGCTGCACATATGACTGAAACAAGAGAAGTCGAGCGCAAACCCGGCGTCTGCGTTCCGTGGGAGGAGAAGTTGAAGGAACTGCCGCCCATCGCGCAGGGCGCGGAACTCGTCCGGAAGGTCTGGCAAGACACCGACGCCCTCGGATACGTCTTCATCTGGCACTGCGTCCTGTCGTTCTGAAGCGGCGTCGCCGGAGGAGGCGGGCTCGCATGAGGCGTGACCTTCTGGTGGCCGGCCTTCTGGCGGCGGGCGTCCTGGCCGTCTACGGCCAGGTCTGGCAGCACGAGTTCATCCAACTCGACGACAATCTCTACGTCTCGGCCAATTCCCGCGTCCAGCAGGGCCTGACCTGGTCCGGCGCGGCCTGGGCCTTCACTACCGCCGCGGCCTGCAACTGGCATCCGCTGACGTGGCTGTCGCACATGCTGGACTGCCAACTGTTCGGCGGCGAGGCCGAGAAGGCCGGCTGGCACCACATGACGAGCGTGCTCCTGCACATCCTGAACAGCGTCCTGCTGTACGTGGTTCTGGCGCGGCTGACGGGGGCGCCGTGGCGAAGCGCCATGGCGGCGGCCCTGTTTGCGCTCCATCCGCTGCACGTTGAGTCGGTCGCGTGGGTGTCGGAGCGAAAGGACGTCCTCAGCACCCTGTTCTGGATGCTGACGCTTGCGGCCTACACGTGGTATGCCGCGAGGCCCGCCTGGTACAGGTACGCGGCCGTGGTTGTGTGCCTGGCGCTGGGGCTCCTGGCCAAGCCGATGCTGGTGTCGCTGCCGCTGGTGCTGCTCGTGGTGGACTGGTGGCCGCTGGGTCGCTTCCGCGTGCGGCGGGCGTGGCGGCTCGTTCTGGAGAAGGCGCCGCTGGCGCTTCTGGCGGCCGCGTCGGCCGCGATTACCCTGCACGTCCAGCAGGGGGCGATGCGGGCCTCGCAGGGTATCCCGCTCGGGATACGTCTCCAGAACGCGGCCGTCTCGTACGTGGCGTACCTGTGGCAGATGGTCTGGCCGGCTCGCCTGGCGGCGTTCTACCCGTACCCGCCGCAGATACCTGCCTGGCGGTGGGCGGGGGCGACCGCACTGCTGGCGGGGCTTACGGTGCTCGCGATTTGGTTCGGGCGGCGCCGCAGATACCTGGCGGCGGGATGGCTGTGGTACCTGGTCACGCTCGTGCCCGTCATCGGCGTGGTGCAGGTGGGTTCCCAGGCGATGGCCGACCGCTTTACGTACGTGCCGCTCATCGGCATCTTCGTGGCGGTGATCTGGGGCGCCGCGGACGCGGCGGCGCGTTGGCGAGGCGGGCGCATCGGCCTGGCGGCGGCGGCGGCCGCCATCCTGGCCGCCTGCATGGCCGCCACGTACGTGCAGGCGGGCTTCTGGCGAGACACGCAGACGCTCTTCGAGCACGCGCTGCGGGTGACCGAAGGCAACTTCGTCGCCCACGCGAAGATTGCGGGCGCCCTGGCCCGGCGGGGCCAACTCGCCGAGGCGACCGCCCACTACCGCGATGCCCTCAGCCTGAACCCGTGGAATGCCGAGGCCCACAACGGCCTGGGCCTGGTTCTCGTCCGGCAGGGGCAGCCCCAGGCGGCGGTCGAGGAGTTCCACCGCGCCCTGGCGTGGGAGCCCGACGAGCCGCTCATCCTGTCCAACCTGGGCAACGCCCTGTTTCTGCTGGGCCGCTTGTCCGAGGCCGCGCCGTATTACCGCAAGGCGCTGGAGCGCGACCCGCAGTGCGCGAATGCACACATCGGCCTCGGCTGCGTGCTGCTGGAATCCGGGCAACTTGACGCCGCAGAGGCGGAGTTGCGGGAGGCCATGCGGCTGGTGCCCGAGTCGGCCGAACCGTATTACAACCTCGGCAACGTCCGCACCAGCCAGGGCCGGACCGGCGAAGCGATCGGCCTTTACCAGGAAGCGCTGCGGCGCCAGCCGGACGACGTCATTGCGCGCACGAACCTGGCCAACGTGCTGTTCGGCCTGGGGCGGCGCGACGAGGCCGCCGCGCATTACCGCGAGGTGCTGCGCGTGCGGCCGGACTTCCTGGCGGCGCTGACGGGCCTGGTGTGGGTGCTGGCGACGGATCCGGCTGCGACCCCCGCCGTGGCCGACGAGGCGGTGCGCCTCGGTGGGCGTGCCGTTGCCCTGACCGGCCGGCGAGATGCATCCGCCCTGGACGCCCTGGGGGGCGCGTACGCGCAGTCCGGCCGCTTCGCCGAGGCGGCGGCGGCGGCGGAGGAGGCGGCGGCGATGGCCGCATCGAAGGGAAACGCTCAGTTGGCGGCCGCCATCCGTGCGCGCCTGGCGGCATACCGGGCGGGCCGGCCCTGTCGCGTGCCGGCCGCGGCCGCCGGGGCGGCGGGCCCGGCCCGCCAGGGCGACGCTGCGGCAAGGCCGGCCGTTACACCGTGAACCCGCAGGCGGCGCCGCGCTCGCCGATGGTGCGCAGGTGGGCGCGCTCCTCCTTCAGAATCCACTCGAAGGCGTTCCTGGCCTCCTTGGAGTCCACGAAGTCGAGCATCTCCTGGTAGAAGAGGATGGCGTCGCGTTCGGCCTGCATGGCGACGGCCAGCGCCGAGCAGTCGTCGCGGGCCTGGTCGAGCATGCCCGTGACGGTGCACTTCTCGCAGAAGACCTGCGTCTGGAGGAGGCGGCCGATGTAGGCGCCGATCTCGGGGTCGTCGGCGTACGCGGCGCCGTCTGCGCGGTGGGCCTGGAGCGTCTCTTCGAGTTCCTCGAAGGCGGCGAGGTGGCTCTTTTCATCGTCGATGAGTTTCAGGAACACGTCGCGGACCGCGGGGTTGGCGGTGCGGGCGGCGGCGCGCTGGTAGAAGTCCAGGCCGTTCTTTTCCATGTTCTGGGCGATCTTGGCCGCCTCGACCTCGTTGAAGAACATCTGCGACATGGCTGTCTCCTCTCTTTGCGTTCTTTGCAGTTTAACCAACCGCTGTGCGAACCGCTACTTCGCCGCGGCGAGTTTCTCGCGGCCGAAGGGCGAAATCTCGCGCAGCCGCCGGATGATCGGCGGCAGGACCGCTAGCACCTTGTCGATCTCCTCAGGCGTGTTATAGACGCTCAGGCTGAACCGTATCGAGCCGTGCGCCGCGGTGAACGGCACGCCCATGGCGCGCAGGACGTGGCTGGGCTCAAGGCTGCCGCTTGTGCATGCCGAGCCGCTCGAGGCACAGATGCCGTGCTGGTCGAGCATCAGCAGGATGGCCTCGCCCTCGACGTACTCGAAACTGATGTTCGTGGTGTTGGGCAGGCGCTTTTCGGGATGGCCGTTCAGGACGGCGGCGGGGGCGGTGGCCAGGATGCCCTGTTCCAGGCGGTCCCTGAGTGCCCGGACGCGGGTCTGCTCGGCCTGCATGTTGCGGCCGGCCAGTTCGGCGGCCATGCCGAGGGCGACGATGAGGGGCACGGACTCCGTGCCCCCGCGGCGGTTGTGTTCCTGGTGGCCGCCGACGATGAGCGGCGCAAAGCGCGTGCCCCGCCGCACGTACAGCGCCCCGATGCCCTTCGGCGCGTGCAGTTTGTGCCCGGAGAGGCTCAGCATGTCCACGGGCAATTTCGACAAGTTGATGGGCACCTTGCCGACGGCCTGCACGGCGTCGGTGTGCAAGAGGACGCCGCGACGCCGGCAGATGGCCCCGATCTCCTCGATGGGGAACATGACCCCCGTTTCGTTGTTCGCCCACATGACGGAGACCAGGGCGGTCTCGTCGTCGATGGCCGCTTCCAGTTCCTTCAGGTTGATCATGCCCTGGGCATCGACGCCGAGTTCCGTGACGCGGTAGTGGGGGCGGTCGGGCGCGGCCTGGGTCAGGGCGCGGGCGAGGGCGAGGACGGCCGGGTGCTCCACGCGAGTCGTGATGATGTGCCGCCGGTTCGGCTGTGTCGCCAGGGCGCTGTGGATGGCGGCGTTGTCGCTCTCCGTGCCGCACGAGGTGATGATGATCTCGCCCGGGTCGGCGCCCAGAAGGCGTGCGACGCGCTCGCGGGCCGAATCGACGTGCCTGGCCACCTGTCCGCCGAAGGTGTGCATGCTGGATGGATTGCCGTAGAGGTCGCCGAGGAACGGGTCCATGGCCTGGCGGACCTCCGGGGCGACGGCGGTGGTGGCGTTGTTGTCGAGGTAGATGACCTTGCTCATGTGATGCTCTTTCGCGCTGGAGCGTCGGCGGTGTTTAGCCGCGGCCGGC
The DNA here is from genome assembly GCA_016872895.1 of Planctomycetota bacterium. GTDB lineage: Bacteria > Planctomycetota > Phycisphaerae > FEN-1346 > FEN-1346 > VGYT01. The sequence continues at coordinate 203 of VGYT01000085.1, read as the reverse complement.
ACGGCCGCGTGTCTGTGGCGCCCGCTGCCGTTCGCGTCGCCGTGCCGGCGACGGCTAAACGACGGCGTCGCGTCGGCGGTGTTTAGAAGCTGTTTCACAACCCCGGAGATTGCCGATGAAGGTAACAGTTCAACCTGGCATACGGGAGCCAAGCCATGGCCAAGGAACTGTTACCCGATGACCTCTGGGCCGAAATCGAGCCC
>VGYT01000084.1 GCA_016872895.1 Planctomycetota bacterium | reverse complement strand
TCGTCGGCTCGCCCGTGGTCCCGCCGGCCGCGTGGCGGCCCGGCTTCGCCGTGTGAACACACTTGCAAAGTCAAGCGACGCCCGTGCGCCCTGTCAACTTGGAACCTGGAACCGTTGTTACCACGCCGGCTGCACCCACACTTCGCACCCTTGCACCAGGTGCCCGGCGCATTGCGACCACGGGATAGATATCTCGACGGGTTTCTTGGGCGGGAGCATCTTATCCACCTGGCCCCGCACGGCGCCGACGACCTTCCCCCCGTCGCCCACCAGGACGGCCTGGATGTGGACCGCCGGCAGCGGCAGCGCGCCCTGGTTGGTCACGATGACGCGCAGTCTGCCCGTGGTGGCCATGGCGTTCGGGTCGCGGATGGCCACGGCGTCTTCCGACGCGACGGCGGGCAGTTCCGCGGGCACGCCGCCGGGGTTCAGTTGGTAGTTGGGGAAATGCTTGCGGCCGATGACGTCTTCGGCGTGCGGCCACTCGGCCACGAACGGGGCCGTGGCCCCCGCCGGCAGGTTCAGCACAATGGCCGTCGCCTCGCCGAGTTCCTTGTCGTCTTTGTCGAAGATGCTGACGACGACCTTGACGACCCGCTGGAGTTCGGCGGTGTTGTTGGTCACGCGGCCTGCGGCGTAGGTGAGCGTGCCGTCGCGGTATCCGCCCAGCAGCCGCTCGACCTTCACCGTGACGGCCTCCGCGACGGGCTTCACCGGCCTGGGCGCCGCCGTGCCCGGAGGGCCGGCCTTCGTCGGCGCGCCCGGCGGCGCCGGCGGGGCGCCCGGCGCCTGATGCGGGTTCTCTCTGTGGAACGGCGAGCGGTCACCGATCTGGAACAGCCCCGGCCCGGAACGGTCGCCCGCCCCGCCGCCCCCCCCGAACACCAGCACCAGCGCAATGGCCGCCGCCACCAGGCCCACGCCCACCAGCACCAGCGATATGATCGCCACGTTCTTGCTGCGGACCGGCACGCTGACGGGGCCGCCGTGATGGCGGGCCGTTACGGGCTGCTTCTCGCGCTCGGCCTTCTCGCGGGCAATCAGGTCGCTCATCGCCTGAAGCGCCTCGCGCCCCGTCTCGCTGGCGGCAGGAACCTTGACGATGGTCTTGCAGTACGGACACCGCACGTTCCGCTCGCGCATCTCCGGCTGGCAGCGAAACCGGCGGCGGCACATCCCGCATTCCACCGACACGGCCTCAGACATGGGGGGCGTTCCCCTGTGCGCTTGTATGAACGTGGGCCGACAGCCAAGATTGCCGGCATCCGCCCGGACGGGTCCATCACGTCGATTGTACCGTCACCCCCGCTACCGTCAAGCATGCTCCGCGAATCGTGCCGCGCCCGAACGGTGCGCCGTGGTGTATAATGTCCGTCATGCCGCAGCAACACCTTGCACCCGTCACGGCTGCGGGGCTGCTGGCCACTGACTGGTGCCCCGCCCAGTGCCGCCACTGTTACGAGTCGGCCGGCCCCGGCGGCACGCGCTGGATGACGGTGGACGCGGCCGCCGGGCACCTTGCGGCCCTTGCGCGCCTGGGCGCGGCCGCCGAGGGAATCCACATCGGCGGCGGCGAGCCGTTCGGCGACTTCGACCGCCTGCTCGCCATCGTTCGCGCGGCACGCCAAGCCGGCCTCGCGGGCATCGGCTACGTCGAAACAAACGCATTCTGGGCGACCGACGCCGACGACGTCCGCCGACGCCTTGCCGCACTGGCCCAGGCCGGCATGATGCAGATTTCCATCAGCGCCGACCCGTACCACCAGGAGTTCGTGCCGCCGGAGCGCGTGCGGCTGCTGTACGAGGCGGCCCGCGATGTGCTCGGCCCCGCCGGGGTGCGGGCCCGCCGCTGGAAGTGGCTCCACGCCCCGCGCGACGTGGCCGCGATGCCCGAGCACGGGCGCATGGAACTGTTCCGCGAGTTTCTCGCCCGCTATCCTGAGCGTATGACCAGCCGGTGCGCCGAGCGCCTCTCGGCGCTGGCGGAGCGCGTCCCCGCCGACGCCCTGCCCGCCGACGGCTGCCGCGCGGCACTGCTTGAGGCCGGCCACGTCCACATAGACCCCGACGGCTGGGTCTATCCGGGCACCTGCGCGGGAATTGTGCTCGGCCGCGCCGCGCCCGAGCAACCGCTCGACCGCCTCCTGGCCGCGTGGCACCCGGCCGACTCGCCCCTCGTGGCCGCGCTCGCAGAAGGAGGCCCGCGGCGGCTGGCCCAGGCGGCCGCCGGGCACGGGTTCGCCCCCGACGCCGCGGGCTACGCCGGCAAGTGCCACCTGTGCTGGCGCGTGCGCCGGCACCTCGTCCGCGCAGGCGCGGGCGGCCCGGCGCTTCAGCCGCCGCAACTTTACTTGACTTTCTGACGGCCCGCGCGCACTCTCTGACGCTGTTTCCGTTTGCCGCGAAGGAGGTGGGGCGATGATTCAGGCATTCTTTCTGCCCAAGGACGCCAAGGAGGCGCAGCATCTGACGGACCTGGCGGCCATCCTGGACGTCTTCCGCCAGAAGCAGGGCCTCATATGGATCGACTTCCTTTCGCCCACCCCCGAAGAGACGAACGTGCTCCAGGACGGTTTCGGCTTTCATCCCGTGGCGGTCCAGGCCTGCCGCGAGGTCAACAGCCAGCCGATCGTCCACAGTTACGATTCGTACCTGTTCATGGTCATCCACGCGGTGAACCTTCAGACCCGCGGGGCGCTCGTGGACACGCTGGAGGTGGACATCTTCTGGGCACGCAACTTCGTCCTCACGTACCACCAGGTGCCCGTCAAGAGCATCGACGACATGCTGGCCACGTGCTCCACGGAGTGCCCGAGCCTGATAAACCGCGGGGCCGACTTCCTGATGCACGCCATCGTGGACCGCATCGTCGACAATTTCAGCCCCACACTCGACCGCATGGAGTACCTGCTGGAGGAACTGGAAATCCAGATCTTCCAGCACCCCACCGACGCCCTCCTTCAGCGGCTGCTGGACCTGCGGCAGACGGTGTCGTACCTGGCGCGAGTCGCCAGCGCCCAGCGCGACGTGGTCGGGCGCCTGGTTCGCGGCGAGTTCGCGCCCATCACCAAGCAGGCCATGGCCTACTGGCACGAGGCCTACGACCACCTGGTCCGCATGGTGCAGATCACCGAGACGCACCGCGACCTCATCAACACCGCCCGCGACACGTACATGTCGGTCGTCTCGAACCGCACCAACGCCATCATGAAACTGCTGACGTTCATCACCACCGTCTTCATGCCCCTCTCGCTCATAGCCGGCATCTACGGCATGAACTACGCCTTCATGCCGCCGAAGGACGAACCGTGGGGCTTCTACGTCTGCCTGGGAGTGATGGCCGTGACGGCCGCCGGCATGATCTGGTTCTTCCGCCGCCGAAAGTGGATATAGCGCCAGTTCAAAGTTCCTCTCACGCTTTGCGCGGCGGAACGGGGTCGTAGCCGCTCCGGCCGAGGGGGTTGCATCGCAGGACCCGCCACGCGGCCAGCCCCAGGCCGCGCAGGAGGCCGTGCGTCCGCAGGGCCTCGACGGCGTACTGGCTGCACGAGGGCGCAAAGCGGCAGTGCCGCCCCATGAGCGGGCTGGCGAGCGCCCGGTATCCGCGCACGAGCAGGATGGCGCCCTCGGCCGCCCAGCGGCCGGCCGCGGCGACGGCGATGCGGATGGCGCCCATCACGGCCCTTCCCCGCCCGCATCGGCCTTGCGTTCGGCGGCGGCGCGGCTGCGGCGGATGGCCTCGGACACCAGGGCGCCGAGGCGCTGCCGCACGTCGTCGTAAGCGTACTGGCCCGGCAGCGCCACCACGACGATGTCGTGTCCGTGGGGCAGCGCGGCCCGGCCCTGGCGGAACGCCTCGCGTATGAGCCGCTTGATGCGGTTGCGGACGACCGCCCCTCCGCAGCGGCGGCCCACCGAGATGCCCAGGCGCGTGTCCGCCCGCCCGTTCGGCCGCGCATAGACCACCAGGCGCCCATCGCCCGCCCGTGCCCGCGCGGAATAGACGGCCTGGAACTCGCCCGTGCGGATGATGCGCTGGCGGCGAGAAAGGGTGGCCCGCGGATGGGGTTGCGGCGTCACGATCTGCCCTCGCCCTCGGAATCAGCGCCCTTCCGCCCGTCGTCGGGCGGCGGAACGGCCAGACGCCGCCCGGCCTCGGCCCAGGCGTCGGACGTGTCGGTCGGTTTGTGCGGCATGGGCTTCAGGAACAATCGCCTGAGTACCGCCAGCGCCAACAGGACCACCACCAGGCAGGCGACAAGCGCCAGCCACCAGGTCCAGCCTTCGACGCGGGCCTGCGCATCGGCGCCGGCAGCCAATACTGACATGTTCACGCGAAGTCTCCGCTTCAGTCGCATAGTGCTCCGTCGCTCGTGACACGAGAGGTGCCACGCTTTCGCGCCGTTGCGAAAGCATGCCCTTTCCCTGCGTCATGCTTTCGCAAGCGAAAGCATGGCACCCATCGGTTTATGTGCAACGCAGCACTACCCGCCCGCGGGCGGCTGCGGCGGCGCATCCGGAGGCGGCTGCGGCTCGCCCGGCGGCGGGACGCCCGCGGCGGCGGCGCCGTCGGCCGAGATGCGGGTCTCCGGCCGGGGGCGGCCCTGGGGCCAGAGGCGGTCCCAGCAGCCAGGCCCGAGTTCGCGCTCGATGATTTCCATCAGCAGTTCCAGGTCTCGCCGCATTCGCTCGTACTGTTCGCGCAGGCTCAGGACGGCCGCCACGCCGGGCAGGTTGATGCCCACATCGCGATGCAAGGTGACGATGCTCCACAGGCGACGCATCTCGACGCGCGTAAAATAGGCCGTGCCGGAGGTGTCGCGCCGGGGGGCGACCAGGCCCTCGTCCACGTACGCCTGGATGTCCTGGAGCGAAACGCCCAGGGTCTTGCCTGCCGTTTCGAGCGTGAAGTATTCCGGGTCGCTGGGTGTCATGGATTCACCGGTTCCACGGGGCTTCGGCTCGCGGGTCGTCTTTTTCAAGCGACTTAAGTTGCTCGAACAGTCGGCGCTGGCGCTCGTCGAGGGTGCGGGGCGGCACGATCTTGATGACGCAGTACTGGTCGCCCGCGGCGCCGCCGCCCGAAGGGCCGGGGACGCCCTGCCCCCGCAGCCTGAGCCGCGTGCCGCCGGCCGTCCCGGGCGGGATGCGTACGCGCGTGCGGCCGCCCAGGGTGGGCACCTCGACGGCCGCGCCGAGGGCCGCCTCGGCCACCGTGACGGGCACATCAATGTAGATATCCTGTTCCTCGCGCCTGAAGTAGGGGTGCGGCTGAACGCGTACGAGCAGGTAGAGGTCGCCGGGCGGTCCGCCGCCAGCGCCCGGTCCGCCCTGCCCGCGCAGCCGCAGGCGCTGGCCGTCGCGGACGCCGGGCGGGATGCGCACCTGGATGCGCTCCGGCCGCGACGAACCGTCGCCCGCCGGCCGCTCAAGGGTGATGCCCGCCTGCCCGCCGCGGACGGCCTGCTCGAACGCGACGGCCAGTTCCGCCTCAACGTCCTGGCCCCGGAAGGCCGCGCGGCGTGCGCGGCCGCGCGTGGCGCCCAGGCGGCCGAGGAGTTCCTCAAAGAGGTTGGCGGGTTCGCCGCCTCCGCCGCCGAACGCCTCGAAGACGGCGTCGTCAAAGGGCGAGCCTTCGCCGCTCCAGGTGTACCGGAACCCGCCCGGTCCGCCGCCGGGTGCGGCCCCTGCGCCGGTTCCGGCCGCCTGCGCGCGGGCGAAATCGGGGCCGAACTGGTCGTACATCCGCCGCTTTTCGGGGTCCGAGAGGACCTCGTACGCCTCGTTGATTTGCTTGAAGTGCTGCTCGGCCTGCTTGTTGCCGGGGTTGAGGTCGGGGTGGTACTTCCGCGCCAGGCGCCGGTAGGCGGCGCGGATGTCGTCGGGTGCGGCCGTGCGGCCGACGCCGAGCACTTCGTAATAATCGCGCGTGGCAGCCATGGCGATGGGAAGTCCGCGCGTGCACACACAGCCCGCCGTGCCCCCCGCGGGCACGCGCCGTGATTATAGGAAACGCCGGGCCGCCGGGCAACGAGGCGGTCCGGCCGAAGGCGCCTAGCCGACGTTGCCCTTGAGGCCGAGGGCCTCGGCCGCCTCGCGCATGCCCAGGATGACGTCGGTGATGAGGTCCGTAAGGTCCACGCCGAGGCGCGCTGCCCCCTTCTCGATGACTTCGCGGTTGACGCCGGCCGCGAAGGCCTTGTCTTTCCACTTCTTCTTGACCGACCTGGCCTCCATGTCAAGAACGCTGTGCGAGGGGCGCACCAGGGCCGTGGCCGCGACGAGGCCCGTCAGTTCGTCGATCGCAAAGAGGAACTTCTCGAGGTCGGTCTGCGGCTCGACGTCGGAGCACAGGCCCCAGCCGTGCGAGACGGCCGCGCGCACGTACTCCTCCGGCCAGCCGCGCTCGCGCAGTATCTCGGCCGTCTTGCGGCAGTGCTGGTCCGGGAACCGCTCGTAGTCGAGGTCGTGGACAAGGCCGATGACGCCCCACTTTTCGGCGTCCTGGCCGCGCTTGCGGGCGATGTGGCGCATCACCGCCTCCACGGCCAGGGCGTGCTTGACGAGGCCCTCGCCCTGGTTGAACTCCTTCAGCAGGGCCAGCGCCTCTTCTGGGGTGGGGACCTTGTCGGCCATAGTTGAGTCTCCCGTTACCTTGTTCCCTTCGTCCCGCGTTCACCCGCAGCGCGTCGATTCATCCCCCGCGCTGCGGCACCATGTCCACCGTGTCAGTATCAGAGCCACCCCGTCATCCCGGCCAGAAGGCGCGCGTAGTCGACGAAGTTCGGCCAGGAGACGTCGGGGGGGACGCCGTGGTCGCAGCCGGGGATGTAGCCGCCGTCCTGGATGACGGGGGCGAGGCGCGCAAGTTCCCGCCGGATGGCCCGGCCGCCGGCGGCGATGGCGCGCTTGTCCACGCCGCCCTGGTATGCCATGCGGCGGCCGAACTGCCTTCGATACGCGGCAATGTCGTTGCCGGCGGCGGCCTCCATCGGGTCGCACACATTGATGCCCGATTCCACCCATATGGGCAGCAGGCCGGCAACGTAGCCGTCGCTGTCGATGCCCCGAAGCGGGACGCGCGCCACCCTTCCCAGGCGCATCACCTGGAGCGACCAGCCCACGTACGCGCCTCGGCAGAACCGCTCGACCATCGCCGGGGAGATCATGCTGTGGCCCTTGAAGGCCATGTCTTCCGAGATATACACCAGGTCGGGCGATGCGTGGTCGATGATCCGCGCCAGGATGCCCGCGACGAAGCGCTCCCAGAAGTCCGCCATCTCGTCAACGAAATCGGGCTGGTCCGCCATCAGAATACACAGGTTCTCGAAGCCGCACCATTCCCGCAGTTGCCAAAACGGGCCGGGGATGGCGAGCGTCAGCACGTAGTCGCGGGTGCTCAGTTCCCGGCAGCGGTCCTGGAAGTCGTGCGGAAAGCGGCCGGGCGAATCGACGCGGTATCGCTCTTTCATGCGCTCCCAGTCGTCGCGGGTCTGAACGGGGCACTTCAGCCACCGCCGCGTGACGAAGTCCTTCGGCTGCCGCAGGTACGACACGTCGTAGCCGTCGGAGATTTCGCAGACGTTGCCCTTCCAGTCCTGGACGACGTAGTGGCCGTCCTTGTGCTGGAGCACCTTCTCTTCAAACTGCGGGATGCAGCGGAAATCGACGCCGAGGTCGGTGCGCTGCTGCTCGGACTCGGTGGGGATGCCGAGCGTTTCCAGGAGGTGCATCTGCCAGTCGGCGCCGGGGGGCAGGCCCTGCGTGTGCCACGCGGCCAGGGTGGACTCGCGCGGATGGCCGGGCGAGAAGGGGATGCGGTCCGGCCGGCCGAAGGTGAGCGCGGCGACGTAGCGCTGGCGCGGCGTCATGTCTGCTCCGCACAGCCCACGTGGTCGCGCCAGAGGGCGACAACGCGGGCGGCAAGCGCGTCGGGCGCGGCGTCGGGCGCGGCGTCGGGCGCGGCATCGAGCCACACAATGTCGGGAAAACGGCTGAGCCAGGTCAGTTGCCGCCGTGCAAACTGCCGCGTGTGGGCGACGATTGCCGCGGCAATTTCCTCCTGCGGCAGGCGCCCGGCCAGGAAACCGAGGACCTCGGCGTAACCGAGCGCCTGCCTGGGACCGCGCCCAAGGCCCCCCGGCCGGGCGGCGAGGCGGCGGACCTCGTCAACGAGGCCGGCGTCCAGCATGCGCTCGACGCGCCGGCAGATGCGGCGCGTAAGGTCGTCGCGCCCGCGGCGGACGGCGACTGTCAGCGGCCGCCATCGCGGGCGGCGCGTGCCCCACTGCTTCTGAAGGTCCGAGATGGGCGCGGCGGTGAGTTCCCACACTTCCAGCGCGCGGGTGATGCGCCGCAGGTCGTTCGGATGGATGCGTGCGGCCGCGGCGGGGTCCACCTGGGCCAGGCGCTCGTGCAGGGCCGGCGTGCCGCGCGCGGCGGCTTCGCCCTTGAGGCGCTCGCGGATTGCCGGGTCGGCCGCGGGGCCCTCGAACATGCCCTCCAGCAGGGCCTTGAGGTAGAGCGGCGTGCCGCCGGAGACGATTGCCGTGCGGCCACGGGCGTGAACATCGGCGATGGCCTGCTCGGCCAGGCGGAGCCAGCGGGCGGTGGAGAACGTTTCGCCCGGGTCTGCCACGTCGAGAAGATGGTGCGGCACGGTGCGGCGCTGGGCGGCGGACGGCTTGGCGGTGCCGATGTCGAGTTCACGATAGACCTTCATGGAGTCGGCGGAGATGATTTCTCCGGCCAGGCGGGCGGCCGCGGCCAGGGCAAGTTGCTCTTTGCCGCCGGCGGTCTGCCCGGTGATGATGAGGATGGGCACGGGCGATTCCACGGGCGATACTGTACGGGCCGCGCCGACGGGTTGCAAGCGCGGCGCGGCGGCCAGCGCCGGGTGGCATGCCTACGCCGCTGTTGGCGTAGGCACGAGATAGCCGTGGGGCACAGCATGCCTGCGCATACGACGGCGTAGGCATGCCACCCGGCAAGAGGAGAAGGTCGGGGCGAGCAGGCCCTTGCAACGGAGGAAACGCGCTGGTATCTTTACGTCGAGCGAGAACTGCGGGGAGGATTCCGGCATGGCTCACCGACTTCTCTGGGCAATCGCGGTGCTGCTGGCGGCACTGGCGCTCGTGGCGGGGTGCTTCAAGGAACCGCTCGTGGTAATCGGGACGGGCGGCACACGGGCGGCCCAGCCCTCCGCCGCCGAGCGCAGCCGCGTGGCCGGCATGGACAAAGAGGCCCTCGAAAACGAAGTGCTTCGCCCCGAAGGAACCGCTCGTGGTAATCGGGACGGGCGGCACACGGGCGGCCCAGCCCTCCGCCGCCGAGCGCAGCCGCGTGGCCGGCATGGACAAAGAGGCCCTCGAAAACGAAGTGCTCCGCCTGGCAGGCGAGAACGATTCGCTGCGGCAGGAAGTGGAGAAACTCAAGCGCGAGAACAAAGCGCTGAAGTCCGAAAAGGACGCCCTGAAGAACCAGGTGGAGCGCCTCCAGGACCAGATGAAGGACTTGCGGAAGCGGTGACGGGCGCCGCAGCCGCAAACAATAGAAATATCAATTATCAAATACCAGATAGCAGATCTTGGATGGTGGCGGCGACTGGATTTGAACCAGTGACCTTGGGCTTATGAATCCCCTGCTCTAACCACTGAGCTACGCCGCCCATCCGCGCAACCAATTTACGGCGAAAACGAGATTTGTCAAGGCCGGCCGGAGTTCCGCGGCCGCGCAGACATCGTAGCCGCACGGGCACTACGGCCGTGCAGGCGGTGCAAGGCGCGCCGGCTTCGCGCGAGCATGCTTTCGCAACGGCGCGAAAGCATGGCACCCGCAAGATTATTAACGTTGACGCACCGCTACTTCAGTTTCGCCACCTCCTCTTCCGTCAGGGCCCGGTCGAAGAACCGCACCTCGTCGATGATGCCCGTGGCGGCAACGTTGGCCGGGCGGGCGCCTATCCACAAGGGGTGGTCATTCCTGGCCAGGGGGCCGGCGAGGGCGCCCTCGGCATCCTTCCTGCCGTCCACGTAGAACCTGACGGTCTTGCCGTCATTGACGCAAACCACCAGGTGCCACTGGTCGTCGGCAACCTTCTTGGCGCCCGCCAGGAGGAAGCGCGGCCCGCCCTGCTTCTGGTAGTCCAGGATGCCGCTAAGGCCGCCGTCCGTCCGCACCCAGATGTCCAGGTTCCGGCACTCGCCGGCCTCCGGGAAAGCGGGGCCGCCACGCCAGACGATGTAGTGGTAGTTGCCCGTGTCCTTGAGTTTGACCCAGGCGGCAAACGTGTACTGAGCCGAACCCAGGCAGGGGGCGCTGTCAATAAGGACGTACCCCTTTCCGTCAAAGGCGACGGCCTTGCCGCGCTTGCCGTCCGTCCACTTCAGGCCGTCCTGGATCCGCCCGTGGTTGGGGCCGACGGCGTTCTTCACGGCGTCGCCGGCGCCTTCGTCGAAGGTCCAGCAACCTTTCAGTCCCGCGGGCCTGCCGCAGCCGCCGGCCAGAAGCAGCCCCATCGAGAACACACCCGCCACGGCGATCATCCATATGGTTCTCATGGCTTCACCTCCTTGAAATGAACCGCCTGTTGCCCGACGAACTCATCGCCCTGACGCACCGGCGGGCATTCTGCGGACCTTGAGCGTGCAATGCAAGAGTCTTGCGGCTCGGCAGGTACTGCCTCGGTCTTCGCTGGAGGCGGCATTTCGCCTTGCAAGCGGCCCGCCAGGCAGTAAGTTGAACCGCCGGGATCCGCAGCGGCCGCCGTCACAGGGACGCATTCCACCTTGAGCCGCGGCCCGCCGGGGGACCCAACGAAAGGACTGCCATGCCCCGCTGCCCGATGCTTGCCGCAATGCTCGCGCTTCTTGCCTGCGCGGCCGCCCGCGCACAGGAACCGGCGCCGGCGCCGTTCGAGGTCGATTGGCGCGAGGCCGCGGATTCCCCCGCCAGCGTGGCGTTCCTCCTGTCGGCGCCGGCGGGCAAGGACGGGTTCCTCGGCGTCAAAGACGGCCGCCTGACGGCGCCCGACGGCCGGCGCGTCCGCCTGTGGGGCATAAACGTGAGCGGCAAGGCCTGCACGCCGCCCAAGGACGACGCCCCGCGCATCGCCGCACACCTGGCCCGCTGCGGCGTAAATGCCGTGCGATTCCACTTCTTCGACCGCCCTGCCCCCAACGGCATCATCGACGCCGCGCGCAGCGACACACGGGCCTTCGACGCGGCCCAACTCGACCGCCTCGACTGCTTTGTCGCGGAACTGAAGAAGCGGGGCATCTACACGAACCTGAACCTGAACGTCGCGCGGCAGTACAAGGCCGGCGACGGCGTGCGCGACTGCGAGTTGCTGGGCTTCGCCAAGGCCCTGACGTACTTCGACCCGCGCCTCATAGAGTTGCAGAAGGAATACGCCCGCGCCCTCCTGACGCACAAGAACCCGTACACCGGCAACGAGTACCGCCGCGAGCCGGCCGTCGCCATCGTGGAACTCCTGAATGAGAACTCGCTGGTGGAGTCGTGGTTCAGCGGACGGCTCCTTGGCGCCAGCACTCGCAAGAACCCCGGCACGTGGACCGACATACCGGCCAGTTACGAGAAGGACCTGACGGACCGCTACAACGCGTACCTTGCGTCGCGCCTCGCGCCGCAGGCGCTGGCCGACCTTCGCCGCGATGCCGGCGTGGCCGCTGGCGCACCCGTGCCGCGACTCAAGCCCAACGAGTTCGCCGCCGCCTCGAAGTCGCGGTTTCACACCGAGGCCGCGTTCTACATGGAAATCGAGCGGCGATTCCACGCCGACATGGCGCGGTTCCTGCGTCAGGACGTCGCCCTGCGGCCGCTGCTGGCGGGCACAAGCGACCACAATCACGGCCGGACCGGCTACCCGCTCCTGGCGGCCACGGCACAACTCGACGTGGTCGACGGACACGTTTACTGGCAGCATCCGCGGTACATCACCGACCCCGTCACGGGCCGGAACACTGGCTTCAGCATCCCCAACACGCCCATGGTGAACGACCCGCTGCGCTCCACGCCGGTGCAACTTGCGCGGTCGGCCGTGGCAGGCAAGCCGTACACCGTGTCGGAGGTCAACCACCCCTTCCCGAACGAGTGGGCCTGCGAGGGCGTGCCCATCCTTGCGGCGTACGCGGCCCTCCAGGACTGGGACGGCCTGTTCTGGTACACGCTGGCGCACAACGACATCCTGGCCGAGAAGCCCTGGATGATGGGGCACTTCGACTTCGCTTTCGAGCCCGTGAAGATGGCGCAACTGGCAGCGGGCGCCCTGGTGTTCCTGCGCGGCGACGTGCAGCCGGCTCTAGAAACGGTCGCCCGCTCGTACACCCGCGAGCAGGTGGTGGAGGGCCTGCGCCTGCCGTCAAAGGAGGGGCCGTTGTTCACGCCCGGATTCCCGCCGGCCATGCCGCTGGTCCACGCATCGCGCATCGGCTCGCTGGACGGGCCGCCGACGGCAACCTTCGAGGCGCCCGCGGGCCCGCCCTTCCGCAGCGACACCGGCGAACTGGCCTGGCACACCGCCGCCGGCAAGAACGGCCTGGTGACGATTCAGACCGCACGCACGCAGGCCCTCATCGGCTTCTCGAAGGACCACACGCCGGACCTGGAACACCTGGCCGTCAGCGTAGAGCCGGCATTCTGCGCCGTGACGCTGAGCGCCCTGGACGAGAAGCCCATCGCCCGGTCGGGCACGCTGCTCCTCGCGGCGGGCGCCCGCGCGGCTTACACCGACATGAAATGGAACGACAAGCGCACCAGCCTGGAGTCGTGGGGCCGCAGGCCCATGTGTATCCAGCCGGTGACGGGCACGGTGACGCTTCGCGGCCTGGCGGGCGCCGGCCGCGTGGATGCCCAGCCGCTCGACGCCGCCGGGCGGCCGCTGGGCCCCGCCCTGGAGGCCGCGAGGGCCGGCGACGCCTGGTCGCTCGCCATCGGCAGCACCCCCACCACGTGGTACCTGGTCCGCGTAACGCGCTGAATGCGCAAGCATGGCCGCCCGTCGCAGGTCAGACGGATCGCCTACCAGTCCTCCAGCCGGCCGGCGAAGGAATACCAGCCGACGTAGGCCCAGTCGCCGCCGGTATTGCGGACGGCAATACGGTGGCGTCCGGGCGGCACGGGCACCTCGATCGTGCGGGCGTACTCGCTTGCCTCGGCGTCGTTCTTGCCGTCGCGGTCCGGCAGGTCGGCGGCCAGCGCCTGGCGGCCGTCAACGAGGAACTCCAGCCGCGCACCCAGCGTCGCCACGGCCCGGACGTGGACCTTCATCGCGCCGCCCTGGGGCATGTTCACCAGGAACGTGGGCGGGCCGGCCAAGTCCGGGTGCAGGTTGCCCTGGACGTAGCCGACCAGGTCGTCCGCGCCCGCGACTTCGCCGCGCGCGTTGACGGCAAACTCGTTCCTCTCCGGCCGCGACCAGACGTTCCGCGGGATGACGGCCAGCAGGTCGAGCCGCACGACCGGCAGCGCGTCGTACTCCAGGATGGCCACGGCGTAGGCCTCCAGTTCGGGCAGCGTGACCGCAAGGCCGCCCTGCTCCATGCGCGCCTGGCCGTCGCCCTCGCCTTCCCAGTCGGGCGAGACGATGCGGACGCGTTTCGGGGCGGCGGCCGCCGGCACGCGCACCGTGACGCCGCGGCGCGGCTCCGGCGCCCCGTCGCGGGCCTGGCGGTTGATGACGTGCAGGAGGATGGCCGGCGGCGCAGCGCGCGTCCAGAGCGCCAGGCTGAGCATCGGCTCCGACGCCCGGAGCGGCTCCAGGCCCGCCACTTGCCCCTCCAGGTACAGGCCGCGATGCCGCTGATAGAACGCGGTCTGCCGGGCGATCTCGCGCACGGTTCCGTCGCGGATGGCGTCTTGGCCGAACGGCCCGCGCACGGGGAACGCGAAGAATGCCCCTGCGGCGTAGATTTCCGCCCCGCGAGTGCGCATCCACAGGTTGCGGTCGCGCGGCTGCACCTGCTGCCACGGAAATCCGCCGAAGCCCCAGTCGTGGAAGAAGACCACGGGCACGTCGCGGCCGGCCTTCGCGCGGCCTGCGCGGACGACAGCCGCCCAGTCCTGGACCTGGCTCTCCGCCAGGTCGATGCCGCCGCCGCGCACGCGCCACAGGCCCCACACGCCCAGCACCTGGAGGTCCACGTACGGGGCGATGCCGTTGGCGCTGATGTACACGCGGCGGCCCTTGGCGGCGGCGTAGGCGCGGATGGCGTCGGTCAGGTGCTTCCACGCGCGGTCGTCGCGCTCGCGCCGGAAGTCCTGCCACGCGCGGGCCAGCGGATTCGCCGGCCCGTGCGGCTTGTCGGCCAGGCCGCGGGCCTTCAGGTAGGCGCGGTAGTCGAACGACGCCATCGAGCCGTCGGGGCAGACTGCGCGGTCCGCCAGGTCGATGCCGAACTCGCCGGTCCAGCGCGTATCGGCGGGCGACCACTTGCGGCCCTCCACGTATGCGCGCAGCAGGTGCGCGCGGAACTCGCGCAGGGAATAATCGTCGAAGCCTTCGGGGGGCCGGAGCGCGGCGTTGATTTCGTCCATGAAGAGGTAGTCGGCCCCGGCGTCTATCTGCCGACGGCACCACGAGAGGATGTAATCAAGGTAGGCCGGGCTGGACAGGCTGCCGTGGCGGATGCCCGGCTGCCCCCAGGCGTCGACCAGGCGGCTCTGCGGGTCGCGCGTGGCCATATCGCGGACCTGCTCGTCCGTGAGGCCGTTCTCGCCGTCATAAAGGGCGCTGCACGTGACGCCGCCGCCGAAAAGCGTGCCCAGGGCGTGGACCTTCGCAGCGAGCGGCGCCAGGCGCGACCAGTCGCTGGCCTGGCGCCACTTGAACCACGCGCGGATGGCCACATCGGAGCCGACCTTAGCCGCCGCGGCCACGCCGCTTTCCGACTCGATTGCCTCGTTGACGGTATAGACGGCCGCCTGGCGGATGTCGTCCACCGGCCGCGCACGCCGCAGCGCCGCAGGAAAATCGGGATAAGCATCCGGCCCCGGCGCCGGACCGGCCCGCAGCGCCGGACCGGCCGACCCCGCCAGCACCGCGGCCAGGAGCGACGCAAGACGTTTCGCGGACATGGCCTCATCCTTCATCTGACGCAGCACCAGGCCTTCTCGCGCCCTCAGCGAGCCGGCTCGGGCCAGGCGAGATGCTTGTGCAGGAATCGGAACGTCCCCTGGCCGTTGATCGTGTGCGGGCCGACGAACCACTCAATCTCGCACTTGTCGCGCAGGCCGAGCCTAGCCTCGTAAAGGAACCGCACCTTGGCGAACTCGTAGGCCACCGCCTCGTCGGGCGCCACGCCGTCGAAATGGCCGCGCTCTACCATGAACGGCCGCGGGGCGATAAGCGCCGCCATCTCCGCATAGTTGAACGTGCCGCCCAGGTCGAACTCGAAAATTTCGTACTCGCCGGTCCAGACGTAACTGTAGGTGCTTCGCGACGAGGCGTTCTTCCACACCCAGTCGTTGAAGTCGGCGGAGCAGATTGAAAGGCAGTAGTTGCTCACCAGCGGTGGCACCCGCATCGCCGTCTTCCCGCCGTAACTGAGGCCGTAAAACGCAATCCGCCCGCCGTCGACGCAGGGAAGCGTCTTCAGCCAGTCGGTGATCCGCTGATGCTGCGGAACGATGAGCGAAAAGAGCGTCTTGCCCAGCGGATTGGCCTTGCGCTGCAGCGTGCGGAACCGGTCGCCGAAGATGTACGGGTTCTGCGGCGCGAACGTGACGAAGCCGCGCTCGGCCAGCCTGGCCGCGAAGTCGTGGTACGACTTGCTGCCGCCCGTCACGAGGGCCTGCGGGCGGCCCTCCAGCCCGTGCTGGCAGACCACGACGGGGCGCTTCTCGCCCTCCTTCAAGTCCTTCGGCAGAAGCAGGATTCCGTAGGCGATGACGTCGGGGAACACGTCGAGCACCACCTCGTAGCCGCTCCACTTCTCGGAATCGTACGCCTTGCGGCTGCGCGCGTCCGGTGGCGCAGGAGAGTGCTCGAATCGCCCGATGACCTGGTCATAGAAGAACCGCCGGTACCACTCGGCGCTCTCGGCGAACTTTTCCGGCGAAGATGTGTCGAGTTTCGAGAGGAACTGCGCGCGTAGGTAAGGGCTTTCGTTCAAGAGCCACTGATTGTGGCGGTCGATCTCGTGGAACTGCCGCCGCAGGCGGGCCTCGGGGTCGAACCGCCCCGGCGGGACGTTACGCTCGCGCAAGGCCTGCGGGGGCTTGCCCGCGGCGGCGAGCCTGGCCCCGGCCGAGAGCGAGCCCAGGAACTCCTGTAGCGCGTCGTCGCTTCCGCAGGGGCCGGCCCCGTTGCCGCTGACGACGAGTTCCAGCCGCGGGGCCGGCCGCAGCCCCTCCACCAGTTGCCGCGCGCGCTGGAATTCGCGGCGCACGTCGTCCAGCCGCGGCGCCACAAGCCGGCCCGGTGCGCCGCCGGTGCCGGGAGGGACAACCACCTGGGGCCCTGCGGCGGCTTCCACGATGAGCGTCCGCGGCGCAATCAGGCCGGCCACCTCGGCGTCGCCGAACTGCTCCAGCAGGCCGAAGACGTTGCGGTAAACGGGTTCCTGCCAGACGTTCTGCCTGGAATCGAAGTAGCCGCTTACGCACACTGCGTCGATTCGCGGGTCGAGCGCCCCGGCATAGAGGGCCAGCAATCCGCCTTCGCCCCAGCCGATGACTCCGACCCGAGGAGGGGCCTGGCGCGCCTCGCGGACGAACCAGTCCACGCCGGCCAGCACCTTCTGCACCTCGTAGCCGATGAGGTGCCGCCCCAATTCAAAGGCCGCGCGATACAGGAACTCGCGGTTGGAGAGGCGGCGCTGGGTGACGCCGCGGTCGATGAGCGTCG
>VGYT01000083.1 GCA_016872895.1 Planctomycetota bacterium | reverse complement strand
TGCCGCTCTTCGATTGTCAACCGAACCACATATCGCTTGTTCATGCCGATCCTCCCCGGTATCCTGACCCCCGTGTGAGAATCGGCTATTCACACAAACTAACAACATCAAAAGACGACGGGTACTAGCCACCGGTATAGACACGGGCGAAATCGTCCGCCAGTTGGTCGCGGCGGCGCGCGTGCCTATCACGCAACTCCAGAACCGCCAGGCCCGCCTACAGAGCAAGACCGGCGCGCTGGCCGACCTGCGGGAGAAAGTCGGCGCCTTCAAGACAGCCGCCGACGCCCTCCGCTCGGCCGGCAACCTGCGCGCGTTTACCGTAACCGCCAGCGACGAAACAATCCTGACGGCCGCGGCCTCATCCGCCGCAGGCGAGGGCAGCCACACCGTCGTCGTCAACCAACTGGCTGCCGCGCACCGCATGGTCAACACGGGCCACGAGTCGCTCGAAACACTGGTCGGCGCGGGCACGTTCGCCTACGCCTATAACGGGACGACCCGCACCATCCAGACGACCGCCGACACAATGCTCCAGGACCTGCGGGACCTCATCAACAACGACGGCGGCAACCCGGGCGTTACGGCCAGCATCCTGGAATACGATGCGGGCGGCGGGCACGTATTCCACCTCGTCCTCGGCGGCAATGACACGGGCGCCGACTGCGCCGTAACCATCGACGACCAGCAGACGACGATCGAGGGCTTCGAGTCCGCCGACTTCACCGTCACACAGGCCGCCCAGGACAGCCAGGTCCGCGTTGACGGCTACCCGTCGGGCGACTGGATTTCGCGCAGCACGAACACCATAAGCGACGTCCTGCCCGGCCTGACGCTGCACCTTCAGTCCGCCGGCACGGCCACCATCAACCTGACGCGCGACACCGCCTCGCTGAAGGAGAAGGTCCAGGCCCTCGTGACGGCCTACAACAACATGGTCGATTACGCGCGGAAGAAGACGGCCTACGACACGGCCGCCAAGACCGGCGGAATCCTCATGGGCGAGTATGCCGTCACGGCCACCCTTCACACCCTGCGGATGCCGCTGGTCGGGGCCGCCGCAGGGTTCCAGGACGGCCAGGACGCCTACACGCTGGCGGCCCAGGCGGGCCTCAGCGCCGACCGCGACGGCCGCCTGCAACTCGACGAGAAAGTCTTCGACGAGGCCGTGGCCGACAACTACCTGGGCGTCCTGGCACTGCTCGGGGCCGACCGCACGGGCGCATCCGACTCCGAGTACCTGCGCTTCTACGGCGCCGGCCGCACAACCACGCCCGGCTTCTACGACGTGGAGGCCACGTTCGCGGGGGGCGTCCTCCAGAGCGCCCGCATCAAACTCACGAGCGAGCCGGAATCGGCCTACCGCGCCGCAACGGTCCAGGGCGGCGTAATCATCGGCGCGGCCGGGCAGCCGGAGCGGAACCTCCAGGTCGCCGCGTCGTACAGCGGCAGCGGGACCGTTACGGCCGCCGTCCGCGTCCGCCAGGGCCTGGCCGGCGCGCTGTACGACAACGCTAAAGACGTGCTCGACGAGACGCTGGAGTTCGCCGGCGACGCCGCCCAGGACGGCATCGACCGCCTCCAGGGCCAGATCGACCGCGAGGAGGCCAGGCTGCTGCAACTGGAGAACCAGTTGAAGGCCCAGTACGCACGCCTGGAAGAGGCGCTGACGCTCCTGGCCGCTCAGCGCAATTACTGGACCATTTTCGCCAGCGCCTGACACGCTGCGACGCATCCGGCGCGCCGCAGCCTCAAGAAAGAGAGCGAGGGAGGATGACATGGGGGCCACAAGCGGAATCTCGGCGTACCGTCAGACGGCCGTCACCACGCAGACGCGCGGGCGGCTGATCGTGCTCCTGTACGAAGGGGCCATCAAGTTCCTCAAGCAGGCCAAACGCGAACTGGAGGCCGGCGACTACGTCGCCAAGGGCGAGTTCATCAACAAGGCCATGGCCATCATCAACGAACTCGACGCTTGCCTGGACCTGGACGGCGGCGGCGAGATCGCACAGAACCTCCGACGCCTCTACCAGTTCATGCTCCGCCACCTGGCCGACGCCAACCTTCAGCGCGACCCCGTGCGCATCCAGGACGTCATCGACTGCCTGACCGACCTGAACGAGGGCTGGAAGACCATCACGCGCTAAGACACGGGAGCCTTCAAACCACCTGGCAGTGGGCGCCGCGGCGGGCCGAAGACCGGCTCGCCGCCGGCGTTTCCGAAACACGGTCCCAGGTCCCGCGTTGCGTCCTGCGAGCGGCGGGTCGCGGGGCCGCGCCCGACGCCGCGCACAAACGCTTGGCGCGCAACAAGCGGACGTGTACACTGCCGCCATGAAACCGACCACGATCCAAAACGTTCGTCGTGTCCTGGCGGCGGGGGTGCTGGCGGCTGCGGCGGCCTCAAGCGCAATGCCCGAGGCTCGCGCCGCCGAGGCGGAGGGCCTGACCGTGACGCGCCAACTCTTCGGCTCGACCGCCGACGGCACAGCCGTGGACCTTTACACGCTCCAGAACGGACGCGGCGTGACGGTCCGCGTCATGACCTACGGGGCCACGCTCGCGGGCGTCGAAGTGCCCGACCGCGCGGGCCGACCGGCCAACGTGCTCCTCTACTGCGACACCCTCCAGCAGTACGAGGCGGGGGCGCCCTCCGGCGCGGTCATCGGAAGGTACGCCAACCGCATCGGCGGCGCGAAGTTCTCCATCGGCGGCGTGGAATACAAGGTAACCGCCAACTCCGGCCCGAACCACATCCACGGCGGACGCAAGGGCTTCGCCAAGTGCGTCTGGCAGGCCGAGCCGGCGGCAGGCGAAGGCTTCGCCGGCGTCCGGCTCTCGCTTACCAGCCCCGACGGCGACGAGGGCTACCCCGGAACCCTCAAGGCCGCCGTAACCTACGCCCTGACCGACGCGGGCGAGTTGCGAATGGAATACACCGCCACCACCGACAAGCCCACCGTCCTGAACCTCACGAACCACGCTTACTGGAACCTGGCGGGCGCAGGGGAAGGTAATGTCTATGCGCATAAGTTGATGATTAACGCCGACCGCTACCTCGACGTCGATGCCGCGCTCATCCCTTCCGGCGAACTGAAGGCCGTAGAAGGCACGCCCCTGGACTTTCGCACGCCGCAGCCGGTGGGGACCAAGATCGCGCAACTTACGGCCACGCGCGGCTACGACCACTGCTACGTGCTCAACAGGAAATTGCCCGACGAACTCTCTCTTGCCGCGCGCGTCGTTGACCCCTCAAGCGGCCGCTGCATGGAAGTCTGGACTACCAAGCCCGGAGTGCAACTCTACACCGCCAACCACCTGAACGGCAAACTGGTGGTCGGCGGCAAGCCGTACGTCCAGCACGGCGCACTGTGCCTGGAGACACAGCACTTCCCCGACTCGCCCAACAAGCCGCACTTCCCCTCGCCGGTCCTGCGGCCGGGCCAGACGTACCGCCACGTAACCGTCCACAAGTTCGGCGTGGAAAAGTAGGCCGGGGCACCGTCCGGAACGCGGGCCGCGCGGCGCACTACAGGGTACAGCGGGGCTCTGCGCCGGTGGTGCGCAAGGCGTCAGAGGCGGCAGCGCTTCTCCCACGCCTTCGCGCCGTTATAATGCCGGAAGCCGCAGGCAGGAGCACGACATGGTTTACCGCGGGCGAGTCAAGAACGGCGTGATTGTTCTGGAGCCACCGGCACGCCTGGCGGAAGGAGCCGAGGTCTCCGTGCGCCCGCTGCGCAGGCGCTCACGGTCATCCGCCCGCCGCAGGGCAAAGCCCACGCTGTACGAGCGGCTGAAGTCCGTAGCCGGCAAGGCAAAGGGCCTCCCGCCGGACGCATCCGTCAACCACGACCACTACCTTTGCGGGATGCCCAAACGGAAATGAGCCAGGTCTTTGCCGACACGTCGTTTTACGTCGCGTTCGTCAATCCCCGCGATGCGATGCACAGCGCCGCCGTGAACTTTGTGCGCCGGTTCCGCGGCAACTCGGTAACCACCGAATGTGTGCTGGTGGAGGTGGGCAACTGGCTGGCCCGGTCCGGGGACCGCGACGTGTTTTCCGACCTCCTGACGAGCCTGCGCGCCGATCCCGGCACGACCATCATTGAGGCCGACCACGCGCTTTTTGAGGCGGGGCTGGCTCTGTACTCGCGCAGGCGCGACAAGACCTGGTCCGTGACCGACTGCATGTCGTTTGCGGTCATGCACCAGCGCCGTCTCGCCGAGGCCCTGACCACCGACCGCCATTTCACCCAGGCGGGGTTCAAGACGCTCCTGGCGTAGCGCCGCACGACAACCGCTGTGCCCCCGCGGCGGCGGCCCGAAGCCGCGCGGGGCGGCTTCACGCCTCGGGGTACTTCCACGGCGCGCGGTACTGGCGCCGGAGCAATTTGCTGGCCTCAGGGTCGCCGATAATCTGCTCCTTCTCGCCGTCCCACTGCACGCTGCGCCCCAGTTTCCACGACAGCATTCCGAGCAGGCTCATGTTGGTCGAGCGGTGGCCGATCTCAATATCGCACACCGGCCGCGCGCTGTTCTCGATGGCCCGCAGAAAATCATCCCACAGTTCCTTGATGTTCTGGTCGTCGGGCTTGTTGAGTTGCGGCTCAACGTGGATGGGGGCGGCGCCCTTCTTGAGGGGGTAGAACGTCCAGCCGTCCTGCCAGCCCAAGTGCAGCGTGCCCTCCGTTCCGTAGAAGTAGCAGCCGATGTTGTGTTTCTCGGCCGCGTTGGCGGCGTACTGGCGGTGCTCCCACTCCACGACGAACGACTCGAACTTGTACTGGACGACCTGCGTGTCGGGGGCGTCGGTGTTGTCCTGCTTGATGAACCGGCCGCCCACCGAGGAGACGATCTTCGGATGCTTCTCCTCGGTCCACCAGAGTATCTGGTCCATCCAGTGTATGCCCCAGTCGCCCAGTTGTCCGTTGGCGTAATCGAGGAACTGGCGGAACCCGCGCGGATGGATGCGCTTGTTGAACGGCCGCAGGGGCGCCGGGCCGCACCAGAAGTCCCAGTCAAGCCCCGCCGGCGGGTCGCTGTCGGGGTCCTTCTGGCCCGGCCCGCCTGCGTAGTGGACGAACGCACGCACCATGCCCACCTTGCCGCACTTGCCGTCCAGCAGGAACTGGTGGGCCGACACGTTGTGCGGCGAGACGCGCCTGTGCGTGCCCACCTGGACCACGCGGCCGGCGTCGCGGGCAGCCTTGACCATGGCGCGGCCCTCGCCCGCCGTGTGGCCGATGGGCTTCTCAACGTACACGTGGGCCCCGGCCTTGACGGCCGCAATCATGGCCAGCGGGTGCCAGTGGTCGGGCGTGGCCACGATGGCTATTCCGGGCTTCTCGCGGTCCAGCAGTTCGCGGAAATCCTTGTACTTCTTGGGCGTATCGCCGGTCTTTTTCTGGATGGCGGCAGCGGCCGGATTCAGTTGATTCTCATCCACGTCGCACATGGCCACCACCTGGCAGTGGCCGGACTCGGCGGCCACGTTCAGGATGTTCATGCCCCACCAGCCCGTGCCGATGAGGGCCGTCCGGTGCTTCCTGCCGGCCTTCTCGGCCCCGTGAACGGCCGGGCCGGCCAGTGCCGCCCCGGCGGCGGCCGCCGCCAGGAAGTTCCGTCGCGTCAGTTTCATGGAAGGTCTCCTGAAATGTGAAGGGTCATGGTCACCCGCGCGGCTCAAGGATAAGCAATGCCCGGGGACGATTCGAGAAAAAACGCCGCCTCACCGTACGGTGTCAACCATGGTGGGGCAAACTCGCCGGCGCCTCGTTTAGCCGCGGCCGGCACGGTCGCGGCCGTCGCCGTACCGGCGACGGCTAAACGTTTCATGCAAACGCCCATCTTAACGGGCGCACTACCCCTCATCCAGCCAGAATCTGCCGGATGACCTGCGGAACCTGGAACACGCAGAAGTACCCGAAAACCAGAAACGCCAGCACCAGGCCCGCCGCGTGGTACCACCGCGGCCGCAGCACCGCCCACGCCTCGCCGGAGAGCATCTTCTTCTGCGCCACGAACAGCCCGTACGCCACTGCCAGCGCCTGGAGCGGAACCAGCACAAGCCCGTCGCAAATCGAGCCGACCTTCACCAGCCGCACCGGGTTCGTCCCGAACACCGCGCATATGACCAGGTTCGTCACCAGGAAGAGGCTCAGAAACAGCCGGAACTGCTTCTTCGGCTGAAGCCGGCCGAACGGGGGGTGAATGTTCCGCACGCAGTCGGCCAGCAGCCGAGGCCAGCCCGAAAGTTGGCCAAGTTGCGTACTGATCATCGCCGCCGCACCGGCCGCCATGAAAAGAACCCCTCCCGCGCTGCCCCACCGCTCGGAGAACAGCCGCGACAGTTCCGTGGCCACCTGCGGGCCGCTCGGCACAAGTTCCTGCGGCCGCAGGATGCCCGCGCCGGCCAGCAGAAAAGCGCTCGTTACCACCGTGCCGATGCCCAGGGCGCAGGTGGCGTCCCACGCGACGGCCCGCTTCCAGGCCCGGATGCCCTGCGCCTCGTCGGCCGTCAGACCGGCCAGGCGCGCCTCATCGGCCTTCATGCCCCAGGAACGTTCCTGCGCCATGCCGTAGCCCGCCCCCAGCACCCAGTAGGTGTACCACACCTGGCTTGCGAAGCCGCCGGCGGCCCATCCGGCCAGGGGCAGAATCTCGGCCCAGGCGCTTGTGAGGTTCGCGTCCGCCCGCCGCGCCCACTCCGGAACGTCCGGCACCTGGAAGCCCACCAGGCCCGTCACGAACTCCCGCAGCGTCGGCAGGCTGTGCAGGGTCACGTACAGGACGCCGACGACAATGACCGCCACAAGAAGTCCCATGATGTGCTTGAGCATGTCAAAGCGGCCGGTCCAGGCAACCCACAATGAGAAGGCCGTTACGACAGCGCCCCAGATTATCCGCGTGTGCTCGCCCAGCGGGACGAGGCTGCCCAGGAACGTCGCCGCCGCCACCGCAAGCGCCCCGACCGCGCAGATGCCCGACGCCGCCTGCCCGATGAAAACGACCCACACGAACCAGTTGCGCGGGCCGGGCACGCGGCTGAAGCAGTCCACCATCCCCTCGCCGGTCGCCACGGTGTACTGCGCGCCGCACAGGCCGATCCAGTACTTCAGGAGAATCACGAGCACCACGGCCCACAGGACGGCAGGACCCAGGACGGCCCCCGTTCGCGTGGCCAGAATGACCTCGCCCGACCCGATGTACTCGCCGGCCCAGACGAGCGACGGGCCCAGCACCAGCAGGAACCCCAGCACGCCCACGGGCGGCTTCTTGGTCGCCATGCCGAACTCTCCTTCAGGTGTCGTCGAGAAGCACGCGCCAGCCTCGCGGCCGGCGGCTCGAAAAGCCGCTTCGCGCTCACGCTCGCCTTCGCGGTTTCTGGCGCCACAGCGTACGCGGAAACGACGAGAAGGTACGACCCGCTGGGCCGCCTCGCGGCCAGGTGCGGCGCCTACCTTGCTGTCGCCTTGTCCAGCGGCCGCAGGAGCGAGTGGCCGGCCAGCGGCGGATTGAACTTCGACAGGTCCAGCCCGAACCGCTCCAGAATGGTCGGCGTGATGTCGGCCCGGTCGCCGTTGCGGCAGACGCCCTTGTCGTTCGTGCCGAGGAACACGTACGGGGCCTTGCTGTGGCGCGTGGTATCTTCATCGAAGCCGTGGTCGGCCGTCACGTAGACCATCGTCTTGTCGTAGAGGCCCAGGTCTTTGAGTTTCTGGATGATCTTGCCGGTCCACGCGTCGTTCGAGACGAGGGCGCCGTTGTATTCCTTGGAGTTCTCGCCGTGGGCATGCCCCAGGTGGTCCACCTCGGCAAAGTGGACGAAGAAGAAGAACCGCTTGTCCTTGTACTTGTCGAGCATTTCGATGGCCTTCGTGCCGACGACCTCGTCCTTCGTGAGGGCGAAGTGCCACTCTTCGCAGGCGTCCTTCATGTAGTAGTACGGGCTGCCCGGGAAGACACGGTAGAACTTGCCGCCTTCCTCTACGATTCTCTGGCCGACGTCGGCGCGGCCCTGGCCGACGATCTTCTCGGCCTTGGCCTTGGCGCCTTCGGCGCCGCGAGCGCCCTTGACGCCCGCGTCGGCGGGCTTTTCGGCGGCGGCCTTAGCCTTGCCGGCCTTCCTGGCGGGGGCCTGCTTGGCCTTTTCGGCCTCTTCCGCGGTGATCTCGACCTTCGACGGCGGGGTAATCTCGCCGCAATGCTGCTTCTTGCCGATAACCGACACGCAGGCGAACTTGTCGGCCCCGAAGGCGGCCTTCAGGCGGTCGAAAACGCTCAGCCCCTTCGGCACGGCCTGGAACCGGCCGTTCGAGTACACGCCCGTAACGTCGGGGTCGTAGCCGGTGAGTATCTGCGTCCAGCCGGCCTTCGTGTCGGTCGTGCCGCGAATGTCTATATCAACAAGTCTTCCTTCGATGGCCAGCCGCTTCAGGGTGGGCAATTCTCCCCTCTCCAGGCACTGCTGGACGTGCTCGCGCTGGGCGCCGTCCCAGCCGAACAGGACGATGTTCCGCGGCGGTTCGCCCGCCCACGCCCAGGCGGCCGTCATGACCGCCAGCACCACGGCCAACAGCATCAGTCTTGTGCGTCGCATGGCTCTGTCTCCTTTTCCGAGCACGTCTTCCGGTTTCCCCTGCCCCCACGAGGCAAGCGCCAACTCGTATAAACCGCGTCCGCCGGTCCGGCTGACGATGCCCCGGCTGCTCCGCCGGCCGGGGGGGCGAGCCTACGGCTGCTTTGCCGCCACGGCCGCCAACGCCCCCGCCAGGCCCCTGCGGATCATCATCACCGCGATGGCCGCCAGGATGAGGCCGGCCACCTTCGACAGCGCCCGCGACCCCGCCGGCCCCAGGAGGCGCGTCAGCGTGTCGGCCCCCATGAAAATCACCCCCGCCAGCAGGATGTTCACCACCACGGCCGCCAGCGTCTCCCACAAGCCGTACACGCCCGTGAGCATCAGGGCCATCGTCAGCGTGGCCGGGCCTATAATCAGGGGCGTCCCCAGGGGCACAGCCCCCACCGTCTCCGGCACCCGCCGCGTGTACTTCGATTCGGTCACCAAGTCCATGGCGGCGATGATGAACAGAAGCGCGCCGCCGGCGACCATGAAGTCCTCCACCGTGATGCCCATCAGGACGAAGATGGTCTTGCCGAAAAAGACGAACCCGGCGGCCACAATGAACGCCGTGATGAGCGACTGCCGCAGCACCCGCCGCCGGACGTCGCTCTCCATGCCTTCCGTCAGGCCGA
Source organism: Planctomycetota bacterium (assembly GCA_016872895.1). Taxonomy (GTDB): domain Bacteria; phylum Planctomycetota; class Phycisphaerae; order FEN-1346; family FEN-1346; genus VGYT01. Next base: position 7,699 of record VGYT01000083.1, on the reverse strand, counting down.
TGTACAGCGGCAGCACGCCCGGCGCATCGACGGCGAAGAAGATGGGCACAAACGCCATCAGGAAACTCATCACGCGTTCGGCCACCCACTCGCCCACGACTTCTCCTTCGCGCCGCGTGCACTCTACCGGCGCGGCACGAGGGGGGCAAGTATTTCGCGCCGGCGCGGCGACTCGCCCGCGCTCCGCCACTTGTTTTCCGCCGCGAGGGCGACTATCTTCTGGCGCGGCGGCAAGCGAGGGCGCACGATGCTCCACTACATCCTCCGGCGCCTGCTTTACTTCATCCCGACGCTCATCGCCATTTACACGCTGGCGTTCCTCCTGATGCACGCCGCGCCGGGCAGTCCCTTTGCGCAGGAGAAGGACCTGCCCCCGGAGGTCCTCGCCGCCCGCGAGGCCGAGTACCACCTCGACCAGCCGCTCTGGAAGCAGTACCTGCTGTACGCGCGGGACCTGGCCAGCCTTCGCGGCCACACGTCGATGCGGTACGAGGACCGCAACGTCATCCACGACATCCTTGCGCCGGCGCTGCCGGTGAGCCTGGCCCTGGGCGTGCTGGCGCTCGGGCTGGCGGTGGTCGTCGGCACGGCCGCGGGCGTGGCCAGCGCCGCCCGGCCGCGATCCGCACTCGATTACCTGGCGATGGCCGGGGCGATGATCGGCATCAGCCAGCCCTCTTTCGTCATCGCCAGCCTCCTGATGGCCGTCTTCGCCTTCTCCCTTCGGTGGCTGCCCGTGGGCGGATGGGGCAGCCCCGGCCAGATGGTGCTGCCGGCGCTCGCGCTGGGAGCGCTGCCTGCGGCGTACATCGCGCGGCTGGTGCGGACGGGCATGCTGGAGGTCCTGTCGGCCGATTTCATCCGCACCGCGAGGGCAAAGGGACTGGCCGAGTGGCGGGTCCTCCTGGACCACGCCCTGCCCACCGCCTGGCTGCCCGTCCTGGGCTACCTGGGTCCGGCCGCCGCCGCCATCTTCACAGGCTCGTTCGTGGTCGAGAAGATTTTCGCCATTCCGGGCGTCGGGCAGCACTTCATCGACTCGGCGCTGCACCGCGACCATCCGCTCATCCTGGCCACGGTGCTCCTGTACGCCGCACTCCTGGTGGTGTTCAACCTGGCGGTGGACGTCGGGTACGCGTGGCTTGACCCAAGAATTCGATATGAGTAACTCATGAGCGACAGACAAGCCATCCCGCCGCCAACCTGCCCGTTCGCCGTCGCCCGCCCGGCGCTCTCGCCGCTGCGGCTGGCAATGCGGCGGTTCCGGCGCAACCGCCTGGCGCTGGCGGGCCTCGTGATCCTGGCGGCCGTCGCGGCCGCGAGCCTGGCGGGCGCCGCCTGGGACCGCATCGAGGCGGCCGCGGGCCGGCCGCAGCCCTACCGCACCCCCCTGCCCGGCGCGCATCCGCAGTCGCCGAGCCTGTATCATCCGTTCGGCACCGACACGCTCGGCCGCGACATGCTGGCGCGGACGCTCGTTGGCGGCGGCGTATCTCTCGGCGTCGGCCTGGCCGCCGCCGTCATCAGCATCATCATCGGCACGTTCTGGGGCGTGACGAGCGGCTATGCCGGCCGCGGCTTCGACACCGTCATGATGCGCATCGTGGACGTCCTGTACGGCCTGCCGTATATCCTGCTGGTCATCCTCCTGCTGGTGCTCTTCGCCGAGCAGACGACGGCCGTGCGCATGGTGGTCCTCTTCATGGCCATCGGGGCGGTGTCGTGGCTGACGATGGCCCGCGTGGTGCGCGGGCAGGTGCTCGCCCTGCGCGAGTCGGAGTTCGTCCAGGCGGCGCGGGCCGTCGGCGCGGGGCCGGGCCGCATCATCCGCCGCGAGGTCCTGCCGAACCTGGCGGGCACCATCCTGGTGTGCGCCACGCTGACTGTGCCGCTGGCCATCCTCCAGGAATCGTTTCTGTCGTTCCTCGGCCTCGGCGTGCCCCCGCCGCTGGCCTCGTGGGGCACCCTGGCCTCCGACGCCATCGAGGCCCTCAACCCGGTTCAGACGTACTGGTGGCTGCTGGTGTTCCCGTGTACATTCCTCGGGGTGACGCTGCTGGGCTTGAACTTCGTGGGCGACGGCCTGCGCGACGCCTTCGACCCCCGCGCCCGCTGATGGGCGAACGAGGCACGACCCCCGGCGCATCGCGCGCCGACTAGCCCCCGCCGCAAGGCGGGGGCGGCGCCGCGCCGAACTACGGCACTTGCAGCGCGGCGGGTGACCCCCGGCTCACGCCGGGGGCTGGTTACCGCGCCGCGGCGCGTTTCGCGCCGACCCGACCCCCGGCTTACGCCGGGGGCCGGTTACCGCGCCGCGTCAGCAAGTACACCGGCACGCCCAGCGCAAGCAACCCGAACGAAATCACCGCCACCACCTGCTCGTTCCACTCCGCGATGTAGATAAGGTACTTCACGGCGCTGTAGATAAGAAAGGCGCACACGCCGGCAAAAACGAGCGGCGTCACGGGGTAGCCCAGTACGCGGTACGGCCGCTCGGTCTGCGGCTCGCGGAAACGCAGGACAATCACCGCGATGCTCGTCGCCAGGTAAAACGCATAGACGGTCGCAGCCGTATAGACCACCGTGTTGAAGAACGTCTTCAGCGCAACTACCAGGGCGATGGCAATCGCCCCCTGCACAAGGAGGGCCGCCGCAGGCGTGCCTGTGCGCGGCTGCCATCGGCCCAGGGGGCCGAAGCCGCGATGCTCCGCCCCCAGCGCGTATGAGATGCGCGCGCCCGTGAAGATGAGGCCGTTGACGGACCCCAGGGCCGAAGTACATACGAGGGCGCTGACGGCTAGCACGCCAACTCCGGCCAACAGGCCCGACACCGCGTCGGCCGCCACGGCCTTCGACGAAGCCACACCCGCGTACCCCAGCGCCAACAGGTACGCCGCGTTCACCAGCAGGTACAGCCCCGCCACGGCCAGGATGCCCAGGGCCATCGCGCGGACGATGTTGCGCCGGGAATCCTTCACCTCGGCCGCCACATAGGCCATCTCGTTCCAGCCGCCGAACGTAAAGAGCACCAGGATGAACGCCAGGGCGAGCGGCGGCCCGCCTGCCGCCTCCTGCGGCCGCGCGGCAGCAGGCGGCGCCAGCAGCGCAGCCAGCAGTGCCGCACCCACGATCGCCACCAGGCCCAGCGCCTTCACGATTGTCAGCACGTTCTGCGCCCACTTGCCCAGCCGCACACCAGCCACGTTCAGCACCGTCAGCGCCGCAACGGCCACGCCCGCATAGACGAGCGTTCCGGCCGAACCCTGCGAACCGCCCAGCGGGTCGTAAATCGCGCAGGCATACGTGGCAAAGGCCAAGGCAGTGGCCGCAATGTCGCCCGGGCGCACGATGACCAGTTGAATCCAGCCGAAGAGGAACCCCGCCCACCGTCCGTAAGCCCGCGACAGGTACACGTAGTCGCCGCCCTCGCGCGGCCATGCCGTCGCAAGTTCCGCATAGACAAGGCCGCCGCAGAGCGAAAGCAAGCCCCCTGCCGCCCACACCGCCAGCATCGCCACGGCCGACCCTGCGCTGGCGGCCACAAGGGGCGGCACCTGGAAAATGCCCACGCCGACGATGATGCCGACGATAAGGCACGTAGTATCGAGAAGCGTGAGTTCCTTCTTCGGGGTCCCCGGCAGCGCGGTCATCGTTGTTGGCCTTTGCCTGGCGAGTCCGGTGTTTGCGCAGCAAATCACGACCTTGCGCGGCGGGTCTGCCGACCCGCCGCGCAAATTGTTGCGCACGCCTCCCCCCGCTCTAACGTTTCTTGAGCGTCACGCCTATGCCCGACGACCGCGTGTTGGCCGAAACGGTCTCAAGGTCGGGGCTGGTCGTGACGGCCTTCAGGTAGTCCTGAAGGTCGCGCTCATGGGAGGCGATGTTGTGCGCCAGGATGAGCCCGCCCGGCCTCACCAGGGGCAGGAGTTTCTGGAGGTAATCGACGTACCCTTCCTTGTCGGCATCGATGAAAATAATGTCGATGGGGTCCTTCAGTTTGGCGACCTCTTTGTGGGCGTCGCCCTCGACCAGGGTGACGATGGACTCCACGCCGGCCCGCTTGAAGTTCTCGCGCGCAAGTTTCGCCCGCCCAGCGTCTATCTCGTGGGTGATGAGTTTTCCGCCGGTCGCCCGCAGCCCCAGGCAAATCCAGGTGCCCGAGTAGCCGTTTGACGTGCCGATCTCCACCACGGTCTTCGCGCCGAGCGCCTCAACCAGCACCCGCAGCAGCCGCCCGTCGTCGGGCGGAACGTTCATCATCCCCTGCCGCTGGTTGCGGAACATGTCGTCCAGGACTTCCAGAATCTTCTTCTCCTCGTCCGACTTAGCCGTGGGCGGCGGCGAAGGCGCCGCGGCCGCAACAGGCCCGCGCGGGCCGGGACCGCGCTTCTCCGGCGGCCCTGGCGGCCTCGGCGGCGGCTCCCCTTCCCTCGCCGCCTCCGCCGCCCACAGGACGGCCGCACCCACGAGGCCCGTCAGCGCCAGCATCGAAATCCATCCGAGTGACTTCAGCATCGTCGGCCTCCTTCTTCGTGCTTCGTGCAGGAACCCCCGCCGCAGCGGGTCATGGTCGTGTGAGCCTACCGGGCGCGCCGCAGGGCGTCAAGCAACATGCTCGCCGCTACGGCCTCAGGAGCGGGCCGAACGGCTCGCCCTGCGCCACAAGCGTAACGCGGACGCGCGTGCGGTGGCCCGGCGGGCTCTCACACGAAAACGCCGCGGGGTTGTCTCCGGCCGCCAGTTGCGGCGCGTCGCCCTGCGGCTGGACCTTCGCCAGCAGGCCCCCGCGCTCGTCGTACAGCCGGGCCTCCGCCGCCCCGTCGAACTCCAGGTACTGCCCGCTCTCAAGCGTCGCGGGAAACACCAGGCGCCGGCCGCCCGCGCTCAGGGCGGGGTTGCCGATCCTTATCTTCACCGTCGGCAGTGCCTTGACGGGCCCGATGTGGCAGACGGCCCGACCGTCCGGCGGCAGGTTGTTGCAGTAGATGGCCAGGGCGCTTGTGTGGTCGCGGATGAGGGGCGAACGGAACACCGCGCTCGTGCCGCCGTAGGGCCAGGAGTAGTCGCCGAAGCGGTCGGCCGGCCGCTCGCGCAGATGAAGTTCCACGTATCGCCATCCCTTGAAGTTCACGTCAACGTAGTTCTCGGCCCAGGCGGGCCAGAACCGCGGCGGGTTGGTCAACTGGAAGTTCAGGAGTTCCCCCCCGCCGTCGCCGTGAATCCACGCGCCCAGGGCGCCGCACTTCGCCAGGTCCAGCGGCGGGTCGAAGGTCTTGCGGAGCGCGGCCCAGGCGCCGGCCCGACTCGGCAGCGCGTTTGCGGCCTCGTAGCGGGCGCTTGCGGCCGCGCCGCGGACAACGTCCCTCACGGGCGACCACGAGGCCGCCACGCCCATCGCGCCGCTCGCTGCCAGTTCGTCCGGCCTGTCCATCGCCGCCAGGACCACCGCCTCGGGCGAATCGTACGGTGCGGCCGCGTAGAGCGCCTCAATGCGCCCGCGCAGCGCCTGCGGCCCGAAGCGGTTCCGCACGGTCCACTGCATGGAGCCGTCGTCCGCGCCCGTGACCTTGTGGACCGCGTAATCGGCCGGAACGAACTGCCACGCCCCGCCGCCCGCCGGCATCAGCCGGAACTCCTCGCGCGGCGTGCGCAGCCGCGCGCGCACCTCCTCCGGCACGGCCCGCCCCAGCCGCAGACGCTCGTAGCGGCCGATTACGTCCAGGTACTCGTCCTGCCGGGCGTTCCACGGCTTCGCGCCTGCGCCGATGCCCTGGAACGACATCGGCATATCGGTGGCGAGCGACTTTACGCACAGATACTCAATCTCGTCGGGGAACTCCGACGGGTGATCCTTGCTCGGCCCCAGGATGGCCCACCAGCCCAACTGCGCCGGCAGCAGGCTTGCCGCCTGGTAGCCCTCGGCATCGCGGCAATGCACGTCAACGAACCGCTTCAGGCCCCAGTGCGGATAATCGTAGGCCCCCAGGCGCGAGTGGAACGGCCAGGAGTGGTGCCCCCACTCGCTGGCCTCGACCAAGACGCGGCCCTTGAGGCGGCGGAAAATCGCCTCGCGCATCCGCGCGCAGCCGTGCCAGCCGTCGGGCATGCCCTCCGCCCCGTCCATGTAGATCATGTCAAACTTGCACTCGTTGAACGGCCGGGCGATGCGCTCCGCCACGTCGTCAACCAGCGTAGAGTCCGGGTCGGGCTGGAAAGTATCGTAGATGGCAAAGAGATGATGGACGTCCGCGCCCTTCTGGTGCGCCGCCGCACGCGTGCCGAAGGCGCCCCGCGTGCATCCGCCCAGGGCGTACGGCTCCGCCTGCGAGACGGCCGTGTACTGAATGAGTTCGTCGCCCACCTGCACCACGTTGGAGCGGCCGGAGTAGGCCCAGTGCGTAGCCAGGTCGCCCGGCGGCTCGGCGAGCGGCAGGTTCTTGTCGGCCTCGCCCACGTCGGCGGCCAGCGTAAAGCGGCCGTCCTTCGCCAGCCGCCGGTCGGGAACCGGCCGCACGAACGGGTCGTCGCGCGAGATGCCGCCGGAAAGAACGTGCATCCCCGCGCGCAGGCCCGCCGCGTGAATCTTCGCCACGACCGCCTTCAGGCCGTCCAGGCCGCCGGGGAAAAGGTCCGCGCGCGGCTCGTAATGGCCGAGCGATTGTTCCCAGCCGATGAGGTGAATCTGCGCCAGGCCCGCCCGCTTCGCCAGAGCAATCCACTCATCGGCATTCTTTTCGGAGACCGTGGCAAAGACGTACGAGCCGCGGTTCTCCTCCGCGTCCAGGGCGAACGGGCCGCCCACCGGCGACCACGGCAGCCCTTCCTCGCGCACCAGGTCCTGGAGCAACGGCCGCAGCGCCGACGCCGGGCAACCGACCAGCGCCGCCTTCGCCCCGGCGAAGGCGTAGCGCGCGTACGCCGTCGGCTCGAAATGCGCCGGCACGCCCCCCAGCCGCAGGTTTGCCTTCAGGTTGAGCGCCCGGACGCAGGCGGCGAAGTCGCCGTCCGACGCAACGCCCGATATCGGGCTGACGCGCTTCGTCAGGTCCAGCCGCAGCGCACCGAAGACGACCTGTTCGTGGCCGGCGCCGCGCACCGACTCAACTTCCAGGACGAGCCAGCGCGGCTTCTGCGTAATCCTGACCGTGACGGAGATGCCGTCGGGGAACGCCGCCGTAATCGCCCCGCCGTCGGCCGCCAGGCCGGTCGGCGCGACGACCCTGCCGCCCCTGCGGATGAAGATGAACGGGTGCGCGCGGTCCTTGGGCCAGTAGTCCTTGCCCGTGCGCCTGTCTATGAAGGCCGTGCCGCAGCCGTCGGGGCCGACGGCCAGGCGCAGGTGCTCCGTCTCGAACACGGCGGCGGGGGCCGGCGCCTCGCCCGCCGCAGCGGGGCCCGACATGATCAGCCAGGCGCCGGCCAGCAACCCGGCCAGGGGCGCGTACCGCAACCCTTGCACAATCATCGCTCCTCCATTGCCGCAACCGGCGCCGTGCCGGCGACGGCCAAACGACGGCAACCGTCGCCGTGCCGGCGACGGCTAAACAACGGCAAGCACCGCCGCAAACGTTTAGAAGCTGTTTCACAGCCCTCCGGTCACTTGCCGGAGGCGGTTGAAGCAAATGATGCTGGCGGCCAGATCGTGAAACGCCTGAAAATGTTTGCCCCAACGCTCGTAACAAAACTTGATGCGTCGGAA
>VGYT01000082.1 GCA_016872895.1 Planctomycetota bacterium | reverse complement strand
GGGTGGGTCGAGCCGCCGCTGTAAAGCGGCGGGTATCGCCGATTGTCCAAGATGCCCGCCCGCCCCGGCGGGCGGCTCGATGCGTCCGCCGCGCGGCCATGGGATTATCCTCTACTGCTGCGGGAAGTGCAAGACCGCGGTGCGTTGACAGGCTGGGAAGTACGCAGGGCGGGGCGTCGCCCCGGCCCGCATTTGCTGCGGCGTGCCGGGCCGGCGCGCGGGGGCTTCCTCAACAAGGGCACATTTGGCGCGCAAGAGCGGCGTTTTCTCGCCCGCCGCTTGCGCGGGCGCAACTTTCCGACCGTTTTCGGCCCCTGTGCGGAACAAGGCCGCGGCGAATCCGTCGCCGCTGACCGTAGCATATGCTATCGAAGGGAAGTCCCGACGAGCCGCAGGCCTGTCGGCCCGGCGATTGCCCGCCGCGGATTACGGCCGCAGGAGAAAGAAACACGTGATGGCCGCGTCGCACAAGTTCCGCTTCGTGATCGACCGGCTCTGCGCCGACGCGCCGGATGCCGTGTCGCGGCCCGCGCGCGGCGGGCGGGTGGGCCGCGAACGGGCCGGGCCGGAGGTCGTAGACGTGCCCGCCGACGGGCCGTCGTGCCTGGTCGTCGGCCAGGACGGCAAGCCGCGCTGCGTCCGCCCGGCCGATGCGCCCGCCGATGCGCCCCTTGTGGAACCCGTGACGGCTGGCTCGCAGCCCGAACTCGTCCTTGTGAGCCGCGCGGGTCGCCGCGTCCGCGTCAACGGCCAGCCGGCTCCCCTGGTGGCGCTCGTGGGCGACCGCGACCAGGTGCAGTTGTCGGAGGACCTGATCCTGCACGTGACGACGTACCACGAGCCGCGCATCGGCCCGCCTTCCGACAAGGAGGTCGGCCGGACCTGCCCCGTCTGCCGCACCGTTATCACGCCGCAGAGCACCGTGTACGTCTGTTGGTGCTGCGGGGCCCCGATGCACCTGGAAGGCGAGGGCCGCCTGGACTGCGCCAGGGTCGTCAGTGAATGCGCCAATTGCCGCGGAGCGAAGGTTCTCCTGAAGTCGCAATACACGAGTTTGCCGGAGGACCTTGTCCATGAATAACGTGCACAGCGGATACGCGCGGGAAGTGGCGGCGGAGGCCGGCTGGCAGGTGAAAAACGGCGCCCACCGCCGCGAACGCCTGCCGCAACTGGTCGGCCTGGCCCGCGACGCCGACGCCGAACTGGACCGCCTGCGCCTGGCGATCATCGGGGCCGGCTCGGTCGGGCTGGCCATCGCCCTGTCGGCCGCGAGGCTCCAGGTGGGGGGGCTCCTCCTGGTGGACGGCGGCCGCTACAAGATGGCGTCGCTGCTGACGCACGGCATCCTGCCGCACGAGGCGGCAGCCGCGCTGCCGAAGGCCGCCCATGCCGGCCGGCTGTGCAAGCAGATCAGCCCCCGCACGCGGGTCTTTGCGTACGACGGCCCCATCCAGGCGATGGCGATGGACGCGCTGGTCGGCTTCGACCTGGTGGTCCTGGCCACAGACAACGTGGCGGCCGAGATTGAGGCCGGCCTGCGGTGCCTGCGGCTGCGGACGCCCCTGGTGCAGGCGGCGGTCCACGGCGAGACGCTCGTCGCCCAGGTCCGCTTCTATCGGAACGCCGACGCCGGCGGGGCCTGCCCGGCCTGCTCCCTTAACCGGGCGGAGATCGAAATGCTCACGACCGGCCGGGAACTGAAGTGCGACGGCACAGGGGCCGCCCCACGCGGCGCACGGGCCGGGGCCGTCCCCACGCGCAGCACGAGTTGCCTCTGCGGCCTGGCGGCCGACCTGGCCATGATTGAAATCTTGAAATACGTTCTCGGCCTGGGGCCGTGGGCGGCGCCGGGCCGCACCAGCGCGGCCGCGAGTGGCGGTGCGGCCCCGGCTGGCGGCACGGCCTGCGGCACGCCTGCCGGGCGGGGGGGCGACTACGTCCTGGAGTATGCCGGGTACACGAGCAAGGCGGTGGTTACGCCGCTGGCGTCGCGGGCGAGCGCCTGCGTGTGCGACCACGCCGCGACGTGGTTGTCGGCATCGCCGCCGCGCCCGCTGGCGGCCTGTTCGCTTTCGGAACTGGCGGAGGCCGCCGGCCCGGGCGGGGGCCTTGACCGGGCCTGGTTCACGGTCGACGGCATGGTCTTCGCCCTGGCCGGAGTGTGCTCGTGCGGCAAGCGGCGCCGCCTGAACGTGTTCACGGCGCCCGGCGCTGCGGGGCACGAGCGGTGCGGCGCCTGCGGCGAGCCGTTCTGCGCCGAGGCCTTCTTCTGGCGCCGGGCCGTAGCCGCTGAGGAGTTGAAGGAACAGGTGAACCGGCCGCTGCGGGAAATCGGGGCGGCCGGCGCCCGCTGCGTGCTGGTGGCCGGCGACGACAACCGGGCCGTCCTGTTCAGCGGCGGCCTCGCTGGCCGCAGCGGCCCGGGAGCCATGACGGCGCACGGCTCCTGAGCCCTTCCGCCCGGCGACAAACAGAAGGAACGTGTTATGGCAGATATCTCGATGTTGCGCGTTGAGCGCGTCCGCCCCGTCGTGCCCCCGGAAGGGCTGCGGGCGCTGCCGTCGGTGGAACTGAACAAGCGCAACGAGGCCATGCTGAAGGCGGCGGCGGCCGGGTCGCTGGGGTCGCCCATGTGGCGTGCGCGCAAATATGCAGAGGCCCGCGAAATTCTCGCGCTCAGCCAGATCGCCGACCGGTTCCGCATCTTCGAAATCCGCATGCACACGGACCTGCTGGCCGTCGCGGAACTGCATGTGCCGGTTCCTTGCCTGGAAGGCCCCGACAGGCCGCTCCAGGTGGCCCCGAAGGCGCTCGTGGGCCTCAAGTACGCGGAGGCCGTGCTGAGCGAGGCCGTGCCCGGCACGGCTTTCGTCCAGGTGCTTGCGCCGATGGGCGTGTGGCACGCAAACGTGGCGCGCGGCTTCGGCCAGCCCGTGTGCCTGGGTCCCGCGATGCCCCTGGGCATTCCGCTTCGGGAGATCGTCATCCTGACCTACGGGGCGCTGTCGATGCAGACGGTTCAACTGGACCCCTCCGATGCGGCAGGCGTCCTCAATGCCGAGGCGGCCCAGTACTGGCAGGTCAACCATGACAGGATTCCCCTGACGCGCGCGGCGTTCCTGAGCGCGGCGGAGGGCTGAGCCGGGCGGAACGTCCCGCCGCGGTTCGCGCGGTGGGTCTCCTGCCTACGCGGGCCATAGCCCGCTTCGGCGGGCGACGGCCCGACCCGCCGCGCGGCAAAGGGGAGGTCTCAAAATCGGCATGGTTCAAACAAGCCCCACGCACCGCGTGGGGATGGATGGTGCGGGCCGATCATCCCCCGGCGGTGCCGGGGGCTTTGAACCATGCCTCAAAATCCATGAACTCGCCGACATGGGAAAGGCCGGAAGGAACGTCTTGGGCGCGCGACGCCGAGTCGCTCGGCTTCGTCGCCCGCGAGGGCGTTTACCGCCTCGACGGGATGTGCCTGCGCATAGTGCGCGGGTGGCCGACGCTTGCCGCGGGGTGCCGCGCTTCCGCTTGCGAAAGCATGCAGCGCCGGGCTTGCCGCGGCGACGCCCTGGCAAGCCGGGGCGCATGCTTTCGCGACGGCGCGAAAGCATGGCACCCGCCGCGGGGCAGTCTGCCGCGGGGCCAACTCGGCGGCCCCGGATTGTGGAAACACGTGCTGGTCGGCGCCGGCGACCGCGCCGCCGTCGAGCGTGTGTGGGAGTTGCCGCCGTCCGTTCTGGCGGGGTCCGACGACGGCGCCGACGGGGCGGATGGCGCCGACGGCGCGGAGGGCGGCGGGGAGGCCGAGTCGCCGCTGGGCTCGGCGGTCTCCTGGGCCCTGGCCACAGCCGGGGGCAAGGCGCCCCCCGGCTGGCAGGCCCCGCGGCGCGAGGAGGCCGAGGCGGCCATTCCGCCGGGCGGCCTGACGGTCCGCAAGGGGCCGCTCCTTCGCCAGGGGACGCTCGTCTGCGAACCTAGCCGCCTGGCCCTCGTGTTCACGGTGCTTGGCGGCGTTCCGGCCGACCTTCCGGCGGTGCGGCGTGAGTGGCTTGAGGCCGTCCTGATGGATGCGCAGACGCAGTGGCGCCTCGTCCGCCTGGGCATCGCCCCGGCGCAGGAGGGCTCATGCGTCCTGGCCGAGGTGGACCTGACGGGCGTGCCGCCGCCCTTGATGGAAGGACTCGTCAAGAGCAGCGTGGCAGCCCTTCAGTGGGTCGTAGGGTGGGTCTTGAGGAGCGTGGACTTCCTGGCCGACGCGCGCGTGGCGTGCCGGGCGCTGGAGTCCGCCTAGAGCCGGGATGGTCCGGCAGAAAGGATGCATTTCTCATGAGGGCAGAAGAGCAGAGGGCCGGGTCCGAACCGACCGCCGCAGGTTCCGTCATCAACTTCGAGGTCACAAACTGCACGGGAACCGAAACGGTCAACGTGACCGGCGTCCAGGCAACGCTGCCGGCTGGCGCGGTTGCGGCCGCCGTGGCCGACCGCATGTCGCTGCCGCCCAATACGCCGTGGGCGCTGCGGGACGACAGCCGAGGCGTGTTCCTCGAAGACGAGAAGGCCATCGGGGAACAGGTTGTGCCGGGAGCCAGGCTCACGGTCACGCCCAAGGCGCACCTGGGCTGACGGGATTCTGGCCTTGCCGGGCTCGGCAGGCGGGGGCGGCCGGGGGGCCGCCTCCGCCGGGGCCTGGCCGCGGGAGGTCACCCATGTTGCGTTCGCGAGCCGGAGGCGGGCGGTCTGTTGCGCCCGCGCGCATCCAGCCGCCGTTCTGCGTTCTGCTGCGCCTGGGGCAGGACGGCCCGGTGGTCGGCCGGGAACTTATCACCGAGGCCGACTGGGCGCCCCTGCGCAGCGAGGTGTGGATGAGCGCGCTCTTGAGGCGCGGCTTCCCGGATTTTGCGTTTGAGGACCTTGCCGCCGTGGTCCAGCCGGTCATCCCGACGGGCGACACGCGGTGCCGCCAGGTCTCCCTCCTGACGACCGATCCCACGGGGCGGGCGCTCCGGGTGGACTTCAGCATCTATGCGTTTGAGGGCGTGGCCCGCCGCGCCGTGGCCCGCCTGACGAAGGCGGGCGCCCTCGCGCAGGAGGAATCCGCCAAGTGCTACTACAACGTCGTGGTGGCCGACGGAGGCGAGGCCGCGATGGTCGATGGAGGCGAGGCGCAGGTGAAAAACGCCGCCGGAGGCGAGGAGAAGCCCTTCCAGGTGGCGCCCCGCCGCCAGCCGGTCGTCCACCTCAAGAAACCGATTTCGGCCCTCCTCGCCAGGGCGCAGCCCGTCGGCGACGTGAAGGACAAGGCGGCGTACCCGGTCTTCATCACGGCCGCGGCGTTCGACAAGGCCGAGCGGATGGCCCGGCGCGGCGCCGCCGTCCGGCCGCCCACCGAAAGCGGCGCCGTTCTCGTCGGGCCGCTCTGCTCCTGTCCGGACACCGGCGAACTGTTCGCCGTGGTTTACGACGCCCTGGAGGTGACCGATGCCGAGGCCACCTGCGCCTCCCTCGGTTACACCGGCGAGACCTGGAGGCGGATACAGACGGTCATGGGCGCGCGGCAGCAGGCCCCCGACAGCCGGGGCGACCGCATCCTGGGCGAGGCCCACGGCCACAACTTCCTTCCGCCGCACCGCGAAGACATCACCTGCAACGAGTGCTCGCAGCGCGAGTCCTGCACCATCACCAGCGCACTGGTGAGTTCCCTGGACGTGGCGTTTCACCATGCGGTTTTCGCGCGGCAGCCGTGGCAGTTGTGCCAGATTTTCGGCCACGATGCACGCGGCGGGCGCGTGCATGCCCTGTTCGGCCAGCGCGACGGCGGCCTGTTGTCGCGCGGGTTCTACATCATCCCGGAGTGGAACTGCAATGGCAGATAAAAAGATGAGCACCCTGAAGATGCTGGTGGACCCCGGAGTGCCGCTCGACCTCCGCCGCCGCATGATGGTCCACGTCTGCATGGACGATTCTCCCCAGGCCCTGGAACTGGCCAACATGATCTTCGGCCGGCTGACCGAGGCCAGCGGCCAGGAAATCCAGGCGCAGAAGGCCGCGGAACTGGACAAACTCATCCGCGAACTGAAGTCCGGGCCGCTCCGCCGCGCCACCTACCTGGGCTTCTGCGCTTCCATCGGTCGGGCGGAGGTCGTCCTCGATGACGGCAACCAGCCGTTCGTCATGGTGCCGGAAGAATCGCTCCTGGCGAAGTTGGAGCGCGGCAGCACCGTGTTCATCGACGCCAACCTCCAGGCCATCCTGTTTGCCGACGAAGCCGGCGGCGTTGAAACGGGCGAGGTGGCCACGCTGAAGGGCCCCGTCGAGGGAACCAGCACCGTCCGCGTTGAGTTCCGCGACGACACCGAGACCGTCATGCGGGTGACCGCCGACCTGGAGCGCAAGATAAACAAGGGCGACGTCGCCCCCGGCCGCCGCCTGCTGGCCTGCACGCGCCGGATGATGGCCTTCCGGGCCATGCCCGAAGAGAAGGGCCTGTCGCATTACCAGTTCCTGGTGCGCCAGGCGCCGCCCGACATCTGCGTGGGCCGCGACGTCGGCTCGCCGCCCAGGTACATCGGCGAGATTGAGCGGCACGTCCGCATTCACATGCAGCGGCCCGACCTGGCCAAGCGCTGGCGCCTGCCCAAGTGCCGCTTCTTCCTGCTCGAAGGCGTCACGGGGGTCGGCAAGACCTACAGCGTGTATGCCGTGTGGCACATGATTTACCAGGTAATGAGCGAGATCACGGGCGCTGCCGTGCCTGAGTTGCCGTACCGCGTCACCCGCCTGACCAGCGCGCAGTTCCTCAGCCACTGGCTGGGCCAGTCGGACAAGAACCTGGACCGGTTCTTCAGCGAGAGCGAGCAACTGGCCGCGGAGGAGTTTGTCGCCCCGGACGGCCGGCGGTTCGAGTTGCCCGTCCTGGCCTCGATAGAGGAATGCGACGGCATCGCGCGGGCTCGCGGCGAGGACGCCATCTACGACCGCATCCTGACGACGGCCCTGACGCGCCTCGACAAGACGCGGCCGGAATTGAAGAGCCGCTTTATCATCTACGTCGGCACGACCAACGTGCCCGGCCAGGTGGACCCCGCCTTCCTTCGCCGCATCGGAGGCCGGACGGAGAAGTTCGGGCACCTGACGCGCCGCGGCTTCGTCCAGGTGCTGACCAAGCGCCTGCGCGACCTGCCCCTTGCGGCCGACGGCGGGGAGGACCCGAACAAGGCCCGGCAGCGGATGGCCGGCGACGCGGCCGCCTGGCTGTTCTCGCCCAACGGCTCCGATGCCGGGCAACTTGAACTTACGCTCGCAGGGTCCGCCGAGAAGATCGTCAAGTTCCGCCGCGACTTCCTCACCGGCGCAGTCATCGACCGCGCCGTTGAGGAAGCGTGCGACGAAATCTGTGCCCGCGAACTCCAGGGCGACGCCCAGGGCCTCGACCCGGAGACCCTTATGCTCTGCCTCGACAGGCAGATCCGGGCCGTGGCGAACCTGATCAACCCCCACAACGTGACGCATTACGTGGTTGTGCCGGAAGGGACGCGGGTTGCCGCCGTCCGCCGCATCGAGCAGCCGGACCTTCCTCCGTGGCAACTCCGGAGGACCTCGTGAAATCGCGCGAAACCAGTTCCGGGGGCGATGCGGCCCGGCGGCAGGCCAGGTCCCACGCCGATCACCCTGGCGCGGCCGCAGGCCGTGCCGTGGCCGGCGACGCCGTCCCGGAAACGCTGGACGAGCGGGTCCTGGCCGCGCTGGCAGCCCACGGTGTTCCGCTTGTGGAGCCGCTAGGGCGCGGCTGCTTCCGGCTCAGGGCCGTTCCGATGGCCCCGGAGTTCAACAAGCCCCGCACAAACGTACTGCTGCGGCGGATACCGCGGGGGCAGCCGGGGACCGGCGCGGTCCAGGCCTTCGTGGACGAAGACCTCGTTTACACGGGGTCGGACCGCACGCTCGCCTGCGTCCTCGGCCCGGTCCGCGCGAGCGGCTGGCGCGCCGTGGCGCTGCCGCCGCCCTGGGGGGACGTTCCGCCAGCGGAGTCGATCTCGTCGGCCCTCTGCCGGGTCCTTGAGGTCCTCCGGTCGCCCGTGGCGGCCGACGCCCGCCGCGCGTTGGGCGACGGTGCTGCGCGGGCGGAACGTCCGGCCGGGGAGGCCGACCATCGCCTGACGCCGCTGCTGGCGACTGTCGGCGAAGTCATGTCCGTCGGCGGCATCCAGCGGGCGTACGAGACGGCCATCCGCCAGGCGCTCGCCGACGAGTTGGCCGCCGCCACGACCCGCCTCGCCGCCCCCCGCAGCGCCGTTCTCTGGGGGCCGTCGGGCAGCGGATGCCATCATCTGATGCTGGCGGCCGGCTGGCCCCTGCTGCGCGCGGGGCGCGTGGCCCAGGTGGTGCGCGTGTCGGGCGCCCGCGTTGCCGCCGGCGGCATCTTTGCCGCCGACGTCGATGCCGCGCTGATGCGGTTCCTTACGGAGGCCGTCGCCGCCGCAAACACCGCGTTTCTCATCCGCGACCTGGACCTCGCCCTGACCGGTTCGGGCGTGGGCTACTCGCTGCTGGCCGAGAGCATGGACGCGGGCCTGGCGCTGGTGGCGACGGCGTCGTCGGAGTCGGCCCTCGTGCGGCTGAGGTCGGAGCCGAGGCTCGCGCGGCGGTTGTGGGCCGTGCGCCTCAAGCGCCCGTCGCGCGACGAGGTGATGGCTGCGCTCGGTCACCTTGCGGCGGCAAGCCCCGTGCCGGTTGAACCCGCGGCCATTCAGACCGCCTGGGCCGTGACGCATAAGGCCGCGGGCACGCAGCCGGCCGCCGCAATCGGCATCCTGGCGGCCGCCATCGCAAAGGCCGCCTGGCGCGGAGCCGGGGCGCGGGTCGACCCCGACGACGTGCTCGCCGTCCCGCCCGGCGAGTGGCCCGAAGAGGCGTGGCAGAAAGGTTGAACCATGAGCCCTGGCCGGAAGGCCAACCAGGAAAGGATGATGCCATGATGGAGAGAAGCGCGACGAAGCGGCGGAGTTTCGGCCCCGCTCCGGGCGGACTCGGCGCGGGCGCCCCGCCCGACGAGGGCCTCGTGACGGTGGGCTGCGGCTTCTACACCGAGCAACTGCCGGTTGCCGGGATGGCCGTCGGCGAAGTGCGGCGGCGATTCCGCGACCGTTTTGACATCGACCCCGGCAGCCAGGCCTTCGTGGATGGCGCCCAGGTCGATGACAACACGGTGCTGGACGTGGGCCAGGCCCTGAACTTCGCCAAGCGGGCCGGCGAAAAGGGCCGCCGCTGAAATGGATACCGTCACCATTACCGGCAAGGAGGCCGTGGCCGCCACAGCCGAGGGGGTCCGCGCGTCCGTCCCGGTGCGCGTCCTGGTGGACAGGCTGGCGCCGCCCGACCGCATGGATACCGGCAAGATTATCCTGCCGGACGGCGTCAAGAGCGTAGTCTCTCGCGGCCCGATGACCGTGATGGCCTACGAGATGCCGCCGCGCGTTCACAATCTGAAGTGGATTGCCCGCGATTCGCCCGCGCCCTTCGGTCCGGGCGCCAAGTATCGCACCGTGCGCCTCGCGCAGCCGTACATCATTGTGCTGGCGGTTTTCGGGCGGGGGCCCGACGGCCGGCCCGCCCTCACCGGCTCGAACGAGTGCTTCTACCGCGTCGGGCCCCTGAAGTCGCTGGCCGACGAGTTGCTTTACCCGGCGCTGCTTAACTGCTCGAAGTTCGAGCCCGAGGGCGGCCACCCATTAAGTTGGATATGCACGCAGTACCTGAAACTCGACGCCCTGGCGGCCGTCGCCGACTCCAACGAGCGCCTCCGCAACGCAATCACCGCGCTGCTTGAGTGCCTCTTGGACACCGGCTTCAACTACTCCAGCGAGAACCACGAGGCCAACTCCTGGTTCTCCGAGAGCGCCAGGCGCGTCGGCGAACCCCGCATCAAGACCGTCGAGGACTGGCAGGAGGCCGGCAAGGAAGACCCCTTGTTCGTGCTGAACGTCAAGTGGCTCCCCACCGGCCGCTCCCTGGCCCAGGTCATAGACAGGATATTCCTGAACCACGGCATCGACGCGGCCAGGCCGGCGACGTCCAGCGACATCGCCCGCCTTATCCTGGGCAGCGCCAGAACCTGAAGACCCGAGGCGACACATGGGCAACCCCACTGACGGCGGCTTGGCCACCCCGGTGTTCCTCAAACTGGCCGCCGACATGGGCTGGCCGAAAGACAAGCCCGTCTTCTACCTTCTGACCGCCGACGGCCTCTACATCTGCCGCAACCATCCCTTCTTCCAGAGCAGCGTCCTTGCGCGCGGATGGCCGTCCGAACTGGCCCGCCACCGTGAGTCCCTCCGCCTGACGTATCCGAAGGTCCCCCGCCGCCTGCTGGAACTCTGCGTGGGTTTCTTCGACCGCATGGCCGAGGCCTATAGCGCCGAGGCCGCCGCCGTCCTCCTGTGGGACGGCCAACGCCGCCGAGTCAGCGTGATGATCCCCCGCCAGGTCAGCAAGTGCCGCAGGACCTACGGCGGCACGCTCTACGGCCTGTCGGTGCGCTACGAGATGCCCGTGCTGCCCGGCCACCTGGCGGTCATCGGCGACATCCACAGCCACGTCGATGGCGGGGCCTACGCCTCGTACGCCGACCGCTGCGACGAAGCGTACAGGCCGGGGCTGCATGTCGTCTGCGGGCGGATCGACCGCGAACCGCCGGACTTCTACGCTGACGCCATCGTCGACGGCGTCCGCTTCAGCGTGGCCACCGACCTGGTGCTGGAAGGCTATCGCCGCCGCCGGCCGGGCGTCCCGGCGGCGTGGATGCGGCGCGTCAAGGTTGATATTGACGACCCGTACCGTCGGCCCGCCCAGACGACTGCCCCTCGCCGCCGCGAAGATGATGATGCCGGCCGCGGGGCGCCGGCCTCGTCCTCGTCTTACTACGACCGCTACTACGGCGACACGCACTTGGACGACCCCAAGCGGCACAACGAATCGGGCGGTGCGGCGAGTGGGCAGGCCGCCCCCCCAAGACGTGGCACGGCCGGCTTGTCCGGCCGTGATGCAGCGCCCGACAACGGCGACGGCGCGCCGGACCAGCCGCCGGGCGACCCGAAGTCCCTCGGCCAGCCCCCGCCGCGCGGCCCCGGACCCCCACAAGAGAAGGAGCACGCCGACGATGCCCCGCAACGCTGACGCCGCCGGCAAGCCCAACCGCGACCGGCCCGCGCCGCCCGCGCGGCTGCCCCCGGGCAGCGCCGTCAAGGTCGTCGGCCTCGGCGGGGTAGGGGGCATTGTGGCGCGGTACCTGGCCCTCTACCTGGGGTCGCTCCGCATGCCGCTGCGCCTGGTTCTCATCGACGGCGACGCCTTCGAGGCCACCAACTTCAGCCGCATGTTCTTCTCGCGGCACGGCAACAAGGCGGCGGTCGTGCGCGATGAACTTCTCCCGCGGTTTGAGCATACGCAACTCGCGATCCTGGCCGTCGAGGAGTTCATCGGCGAGGAGAACCTGGACCGCCTTATCCGCGAGGGCGACATCGTCATCCTGGCCGTCGACAACCACGCGACGCGCAAACTGTGCAGCGACTTCTGCCGGAAGCGCGGCCGCGTCGTCCTCATCAGCGGCGGCAACGACGGCGTAGGCAAGGACTCCGGCGGCGCCCTGCGGCGCGGCAGTTACGGCAACTGCCAGGTTTACATACGCCGCGGCAAGGACCTCAGCCCGCCGCTGACGCGATACCATCCCGAGATCGCCGACCCGGCCGACCGCATGCCGGGCGACAAGAGTTGTGCCGACCTGGTCCGCTCGGTCCCGCAGATTCTTTTCGCGAACCTCACGGCGGCGGCAACGATTCTCAATACGTTCTGGCTGTACGTCTCGGGCGGCAAGGCCCTCCGCTACAGCGAGATCGCCTTCGACATCGCCGACGGCCTCATGCGCCCCGTATCCCTGCCCGCCCCGCGCCTGGCCGATGAGGCAAGAGGCCGGCGACGGTAAGCGCTCGGTCAAGGGCCGGGGGCGGCATGAACCGTGCCGTGGCCGTTGTTACGCCGTCGTATGCGCCGCCATGCGACGGGCCGCGGCAAGGCCCCCCCTGATTCCTCTGCGGATGGGAATCTCTGGCGGTTCGCCCTTCCTCGTGGCACAATAGCGTTGACCCGTATC
Organism: Planctomycetota bacterium; assembly: GCA_016872895.1. Lineage (GTDB taxonomy): Bacteria > Planctomycetota > Phycisphaerae > FEN-1346 > FEN-1346 > VGYT01. The sequence goes on along the minus strand of VGYT01000082.1, from coordinate 4,826 downwards.
GGCAGGGTCAAAGCATGCCGCAGTCCGGCAATATCAAGGAGGCGGACAATGACATTCATCATTCTTACGCGGTTCACGCCCGAAACTCACGCCGACCCGAAGGGGTTCAGGGCCCTGGCCAGGGCCGTCTCGGACAGGATCAAGGCGGAATGCCCGGGCGTTGCCTGGAAGGAGAGTTTCGCCACCATGGGCCGGTTCGACGCGGTTGACATTGTCGAATCGGACGACCCGAAGCAAGTGGCCAAGGCGGTGGCGATTATCTCGGCCGTCGGGCACTGCACGACGGAGACCCTGCCCGCCATTCCGTGGAAGGAGTACCTTCGCGTTGTCTAGAAGGCCGCCTGTCTTGGCTTGAGGTGTGGCATGGCCCGCCCTCCGTCCTGGCGGGCCGTGCGAAGTCAGGGCCGATCCGCCAGGGCCGGGCAAGGCGGCCGTGCTGCGCCGGGCCATGAAGCAGCCGCAAAAGGCGGGCTGGGCGGCGCCCATGTTTCGATCGCGCGCGGCAGCCGGGGCGCTCGCACGGCGTGTTCGTGAAAGGCGGGCGGGCGAGGCGGCTGACGAGCGTTTTCATGGAAGGAGGCGGCGGGCCATGCCTTGCGTCCTGGGAATATTCAAAGTGAAAGATTTTGAAACGTGGAAATCAGGGTTCACCGCCCCCGAGAGCGCGGCCTGGCGCAAGAGGGACGGCGGAGGGGCGTACCGGATTTTCCGCCCGGAGAACGACCCCCGCACCGCCGTCGTGTGCGTGGAATGGGCCAGCCTGGACCGCGCCCGCAGCCACGTCGGGTCCCAGCGCTTGAGGGAAATACACGAAGAGGTTCTTGCGGCCCCGCCCGAAGTGTATTTTCTGGAACTCGTGGAAGAGCGGTCCGCGTGATGCCGCCTCGCGGGGCTTCGCCGCCTGCGAGTTGCGGACGAGGGGTGGAGCAATCGACAACGGAGGACCGTATGAATCGCAGAACATTTGTCAAGGCCGTGCCGGCCGCCGCCATGCTGGCCGCCGCGGCGCGGGGCCCGGCGGAGGAGGCCCCGAGCCCCGCAGGCGCGGCGCCCGCCCCCGCCGGGGACCTTCAGCCCGTCGCGCTTCCGAAGCCGCAGACGGACGGCGGCAAGTCCGTGCTGGCGGCCCTGCGGGAGCGAAGGACAATCCGCAGCCTGAGCGACGAGAAACTTCCTCAGCAGGCGCTTTCCGACCTCCTGTGGGCGGCGTTCGGCGTGAACCGCGAGAGCGGCCCCTTCGGCCAGGCGGGAAGAACGGCCGCATCTGCCAGCAACTCGCAGGAAATAGACGTCTACGTCCTCCTGGCCGAAGGAGCCTACCTCTACGAGGCGGCCCCCCACCGGCTGGCCCCTGTCGCCGCCGGCGACCTGCGCGCAAGGGCCGGCGGCCGCGGCCGCGGGGGCGGCGCCGCCAGGGCGCCCGTAAATCTTATCTATGTTGTTGATATTGACAAATACAGCAGGGCAAAGTTGCAGGAACCGGGCCTCAAGGATCCCGAGATTCAGAAAATGTATTACGGCGCCGCCACGGGCCTCATCGCCGGAAACGTTTACCTGTTCGCCGCCTCGCAGGGCCTGGCCGCCTGGTTCCACAATTGCGACAGGGCGGGCCTGGCTGCGGACCTGAAACTGCGGCCCGCCCAGCGCGTGCTCTTCGCCCACACGGTGGGATATCCGGCGAAAGGTTAGCCGGTTCGCCGGGCGGCCGGAGCAGCGTGCTCTGTTCCCATGTCGGCTCCGAGCGCCAGGAGCGCCGCGATGGATGAACGGTTCATGTGGCTCTTAGCGGTCATGGCCTTCGCGCTGACGGCGCTGCCGGCCGCCGCCGCGCCAGCCGGGCCGAACGGCGTGCCCGCCGGGCCGAACGGCGTGCCCGCCGGGCCGAACGACGCGCCCGCCGGGCCGAACGCTGCGCCGCCGGGCGACCGCGGCATCGTCAACACGTCGCGCAGCCCGTACGTGCGGCTGCGCAGCATCGGCATGGACGACGCCCGCTGGACCGCCGGTTTCTGGGCCGACAGGTTCCGCCTGTGCCGCACGGCGATGATCCCGTCCATCCGCCAGGCCCTGCTCGACCCGCGCAACAGCGAGCAGTTGGCCAACTTCCGCGTGGCGGCCGGCCTGGAAGAGGGCGCCCATCGCGGCACCGACTGGAGCGACGGCGACTGCTACAAGTGGCTCGAGGCCGCCGCCCTCGTGTACGCCGTGACGCATGACCCGGAACTCGACCGCCTGATGGACGAGTGGATAGAGGTCATCGGCCGCGCCCAGTCGCCCGGCGGCTATATCTCGACCAACATCGGCCGCGACGAGAAGGCCCGGCTCCAGATGCCGCATCGACATGAGTTATATAACATGGGCCACCTGCTTACGGCGGCATGCATCCATCGCCGCGCCGCGGGGAAGGACAGTTTCCTTGCCGTCGCCCTGAAGGCGGCCGACTTTCTGGACCGGCAGTTCCGCCCGCGGCCGCCCGCACTGGTCCATTTTCCGTGGAACCCCTCGGCTTACATGGGCCTGGTGGAGTTGTACCGCACCACGCACGAGCGCCGCTACCTGGAGTTGGCCGGCATTCTCATCGACAACCGCGGCTCTTCCCCGGGCGGCGGCGACCACCGCAACGGCGGCACCGACCAGACGCAGGACCGCGTCCCCCTGCGCCGGGAAACCGAGGCCCTCGGCCACGCCGTCTGCGCAACGTACCTGTGGTGCGGCGCCGCCGACGTTTACGCCGAGACGGGCGAGCGGGCCCTCATGGACGCCCTGGAACGCATGTGGCTGAACGTCAGCGGCCGCAAAATGTACGTCACCGGCGCAGTGGGCGCCGGCGCCGGCACGTCGCCGCGCGGCGACCCGCTGCACGAGGCCTTCCTTGCCGACTACCAGTTGCCCGGCCGCGCGGCCTACGCCGAGACGTGCGCAAACATCGGCAACGCCATGTGGAACTGGCGCATGCTCGGCCTGACGGGCGACGCCAGGTACGCCGACGTGATGGAACGGGTGTTATATAACAGCATGCTTTCCGCCGTGAGCGCCGACGGCACGCGGTTCTCTTACTGTAATCCGCTCGCGTGGGCGGGCGAAGACGCCGGGCCGACCCGCCACCACACCGCCGCACGCTGGTCCGTACACTCCTGTTACTGTTGCCCGCCGCAGGTCGCCCGCACCATCGCCGGCCTGCACGCCTGGGCCTACGGCGTTTCCGACGATGCCGTGTGGGTGCACCTGTACGGGGGCAGCAGGCTGAGCACCAGGTTGCCCGGCGGGGCGCCCGTAGCGCTCGCCCAGGAAACGGATTACCCCTGGGCCGGCGGCGTGCGGATTACGGTGGAGCAGGCCCCCGCCCGCCCCCTCGCCCTCATGCTGCGTATCCCGGGATGGGCCGGAAAGGCCGCAATCAAGGTGAACGGCAAGGACGCCGCCGTCGCGGCCGCGCCCGGCTCATACGCGGCCCTGCGGCGCACCTGGACGGAGGGCGACGTAATCGAACTCGACCTGCCCCTGGAGGTCCGGCTTCTGGAGGCGCACCCCGCCGTGAAGGAACTGCGCGACCACGCGGCCGTGATGCGCGGCCCGGTTGTGTACTGCCTGGAGGTGCCGGCGGACCAGGGCGGGGCGCGCATCTGGCAGGACGGCCTCTACCTGGCCGAGGACGCCCCGCTGCGGCCGCAGTTCGAGCGGGATTTCCTCGGCGGCATGGTGGTGCTGAAGGGCCGGGCGCTCTCGGAAAGCGGCCGGGGCGCCCTCATGCGCACTACAGGAGGGCCGCCTGCCCCTGCGGCTGCCCAGGTTCCATCCGGCGCGCCCTGGCCGGAGGGAACGCTGTACCGCCCTCTTGTGCCGCGCGCTGCCGGCCCGCGTCCCTCGGCAGACGAGCGGCCGGCGGCCGACCGCCCCGCCGGCGGCACAATTGATATAACGCTCATCCCTTACTTTGCGTGGGCGAACCGCGGCGTCTCATTCATGGAAGTCTGGATTCCCCTGGCGCGGTGAGCGGCGCCGGGGCGCGGTAGATGTGGACGGCGAGCGGCTCGAAGGCGTCGCTGAAGCGCCCGGCCTCGGCCCGGATGGTGCGGTTCTCGTCGACCGCCTCGACCGCAGCGCCGGCAGCGAGGCCCTCGATCTCGAAAACGGCCTGCGCCGCCTTCAGGCGCTCGTCGTAGTTCACCGCGAAAACGTACAACTGCCCCTCGTGCCGCCGGAACAGGGCGTCGAGTTTCGCCTCGCCGCCCGACGCGGCCGTCTTCCCCGCAGGGGGCCGACCCAGGATCGCCGGCGCAAGGCGGGTAATCTGCTCGTTGATCCGCCGCAGCGCCTTCTGGTTCTCCTCCGCCGCGCCGAACTGCTTGTACGACGGCTTCCAGACGTGCGTGAAGTAGCCGATGGCCGTGGCCCCGCGGCAGACGGCCATCCATACTTCGGCCCGGATGTGCGCGGGCGTCACGTCTTTCTGGTTCTCCAGCGCCCCCGTCCACTGGCTGCCCTTCGACGTTTCGATCCAGGCGTACACCGGCCGGCCCTCGGCCATGCGCACCAGCAGGTCCGTCGCCTCGTGCACCAGGTGTATCCACTCCGGCTTGTTCCAGCCGTAGATGGGATAGATGTCGTAGCCGATGACGTCGGCGGCCTTGACGTAACCGGGATACAGGCGCCGGCGGTCTTCGTCGCTATATTTGTCGAAATGTGGATGGAAGTTGCCCGTCACGGTCATGAAGACGGGCCGCGACGGGTCCGCCGCCTTCACGGCCTTGTACTTCTCCAGCGTCTGCTCGGGCAGGGCGCGCGGCTCGCGCCTGGGCGGCGAGGCCAGGACGTTCCTGCCCGCG
>VGYT01000081.1 GCA_016872895.1 Planctomycetota bacterium | reverse complement strand
GAGATGCCGACCCCGCCGGCGCCCAAGAGAAGTCGTAGCCGAGCCCGCGGCGGCGGGTCGGGCGCTTTGCGCGGTGGGTCTCCTGACCCGCCGCGCAGCAACTTGCGGCGCCGTACCGCGCCCGCCACGGCGCTTTTCGAGCCCGGCGCGGAAGCGGCGGGTTATTCTCGCATGAAACGCATCATCCTATGCTCGCTGGCACTCGCCCTGCCGACGGCCCTCGCCGCCGCCGGCCAGCCCGCACCTGCCGCGCGCCCGAACCTGGCGGTGGTCGCCGACTTCCCCGGCGGCTCGGCCGAGGTCGCTTCAATCGACCAAGCCGCCCGCCTCATCCGCCTGCGCCCCGCCGACCATCCCGGGCGCGGCTGGCGATGCTGGTGGTACTTCAAGGTCACGGGCCTTGTGCCCGGCGAAACGCTCACGTTCGAAATGACGGCCGACGGCTTCGGCCTGCCCGACTGCGCCGCCGCCGGCACCGACGACCGCACCTGGCGGCAGACGGAGGCCGGCTCGCGCGCCAAGGGTTCCGTCACCTACCGCCACAAGGCGGAGGCGGCCGAGATGTACTTCGCCTGGGGGCCGCCCTACCTGCCGCGAGACGCCGAGGACTTCATCCGCCGCGCAGAGAAGACCTGCCCCCAGGCCAGGGGCTTCGAACTCTGCCGCACGCTTGAGGACCGCCCCGTGCCGGCCCTGCGCCTGACGCCCCCGCGTGCGCCGCCCGGTGCGCCAGCCGCGCCGTCCGATGCTGCGCCGGCGTCGCCGCCCGCGCAGCCTGCGGCACCTTCCGGCGTGCCTTCCGCCGCAGCGCCGGCGCAATCCGCCGCGCGGTCCGCCCCGCCGCCCGCCATCTGGGTCCAGGCCCGCCAGCACGCCTGGGAATCCGGCGGCAGTTGGGTCGGCCAGGGCCTGGCGGAATGGCTCATTTCCGACGACCCGCGCGCCGCGGCCCTCCGCGCCAGGGCCGAGGTCATCTTCATCCCTATCATGGATGTCGATAACGTCGTCCGCGGTGCGGGCGGCAAGAACGAGAGCCCCCAGGACCACAACCGCGACTGGAGCGACCACCCGCACTGGCGAAGCGTCCAGGCCGCACAGCGCCTCATCCGCGACCTGGCCGCCGAGGGCCGCCTCGCCCTGTTCCTCGACCTGCACAACCCCGGCCCCAACGAGCGCGACATGTATTTCTACTGCGGGCCGCGCGACATGATGGCCGCCCCGCAGGTGGCCGACCTGGAGGCCTTCATGAAGGCCGCCGTCGCCGAGATGAAAGGCCCGCCCGTCTTCAAGGGCGCCTTAAGGGAAACCGGCCCCAAGTACGACCCCAAGAACTGGCAGCGCATGTCGAAGAATTGGGTGAACGCGAACTCGCCCAAAACGGTCGCCCTCACGCTGGAGACCGGCTGGAACCACCCCGCCGGAACCGCCGACGGATACCGCGAGGTCGGCCGACAACTCGGCCTGACCGTGGAACAGTACATGCGCAGCAGGTAGGGCCGCAATCGCGCGGCGGGTTCACAGGTCCTGCGGGCGCAGGCCGGTGCGCTTGGCAATCCGGGCCAACATGCGGGGGCCCATCTCCACGCGATTGTGAAAGGCAAAGACGTAATCAGGCCATCCTGGCCGACTCAATGTGCGATGGAACCGGCGCTTTGACGCTTTACCGACCAGCCGATCCGAAGGAGAGCGGCGAAAACGTGCCTCGCCTTGACCGAGGGCCACTCACTCACGCCGACACCGCGAAGAGTTCACCGAGTTCGGGAATGCTCTCCCCGTGTTCCAGCCGGTCCGCCAGGACACGCAGCGCAATCGCTTCAACCTTGGCCAGAGCCTGGGCACGGGTCTTCCCGTACACCACCACGCCCGGCAGGTCCGGCACTTCGGCAATCCATCGGCCGTCTTTCTCGCGTTCAATCTCTATTTTCATGTTCTTGCTCCCGGCGGTAATGATACCCGGCCGCCGGCTGCCGAGCAAGACGCCGTTTGCCGGCCCCCGCCCCCTACACAACAGCACTTGGCTCGGTTTCCGCCCAGTGGTGTTCGCACCCGCCGCCCGGCAGCGTTGCTACAGCCTCTCTTTTTCATTGGCTTGGAGCCACGCCTTCGCGCGGCTGCTGATGTCGGAGTTCGGATGCTCGCCGGCCTTCCGCATGATCTCTACAACCGCGTTCCTGGCCTCGTCAGGGTTCAGTTTGGCTGCCCAGACGGCCCCGTTCAGGATAAGGCTTTGCGGGCGCGGCGCTTTGGCCGGGTCGGCGTACAGGTCCAGGGCCTTCAGGACCACGGGAACGGCCGCCTCGCGGTGCTGCACGATGAGGTCGTACGTGGTCCTGCATTCATCGCTGCGGGCCCTGGCGATTCCGTCAAGGTAATCCGCAGCCCGGTCTGCGGGCAGCGCTGCGGCCTGGCCTGTGGGCGGTGCTGCGGCCCTGGGGTTGCCGCATCCGAGAAGCGACAACAGGGCAACCAGCGCGAGTGCCTGTCTCATTTCGTTTTCTCCCCATGCGACCGAGTCACTCCTGCGGGGCATCGGCGCGGCGGCCTTCGACCCGCAGCACGCCGCGATCAGCCTGCACCCGCTCAAGCAGGATGCGCTTGCGGCCGGAGCCGAGGAACACCGGACGCCCCTCCAGGGCTTCCAGGAAGTATTGCGTAAAGTCAATGGATTTTTCGTCTTCGGCGGCGCGGCCGGCGGCGGTGCGGCGGGCAAGCGTGCGGCAGGCGTCCTGGAGCAGCACCGAGGGCAACGGCACGAGGCCCGCCCGCAGCCCCGCCGGCTCTATGCGCAGCGCCCCGTCGGGCATCGCTTCCAGCCGCAGATGCTGCGATATGACGACGCTCGTGATGCCGCGCCCGATGCGCGTGGCCAGGACGACGCAGCCCGGCTCAAAACCGACGCGAAGATTGCGGACGGCCGCCGGCAGCGTGCGGCCGGCCCGCTCCTCTTCATCCACCACGGCCGCCAGCCGCGCGCTGGCCATCTCCTCCGTGACCGCCAACTCCAGGCGCGTGCGGCCGCTGCGGTCAAGCAGAACGTTGCCGATGCGGTTCAGAACCTCCTCGTTGAATCGGCCGCGCGCAGGGTCGTCGGGGCCGACGGCGGCCGTGCGCCGGTAAACGTCGGGCGTCCACTTAAGGAGCGCCACGGCCACAAGGACCGCCGCGAGCAGCCCCAGGCCGATGACGATGATGCGCCGGCCGAGCGCCGGCGATGTCAAGTGCATGCCCTCAGAATGCCGCAAGGCGGGCGGCAGGGCAAGCCTTTTCACCTGCGGGTGTGCGCCAGCGGGGATCGCTTGCGCCTGTAGGATTCCAAGCGCTCCATCGCCGCGCAGTCGAATACGACCTCGCCGCAGTCAGAGCACTGCTGGCGCTCGACTGCGGGCACGGTTGCCACGCGCCCCTCAACCTTCGTCTTGAGGGCCGAGCGCAGAAGCCGGAGGTTACGGCCGCCGCATGTGGGACATCTTGTCAGAATCGGGTGCATGGCTCCTCACCGTCACAGGGCCTGCTTGCACGACACGAGCACATAGAATACGAGTCCGCCGGCGTCTCTGGCAATCTTGCCCTTTGTGTAGATGACGACATTATCGAGGGTCATGCCCTTGATAACGTAAAGCCGCTCAAAGGCGCGACGCCGCGCAGGGCTGCGGCCTTGCGCGTGAAAACCATCCGCCGCGCAAGCACCAGCCGTTTGATCGTCGTCAGGACGTCCAAGTCCGCAGTTCCTTCGCCGTCAACATGATGCCCAGCGCCCTGTAATAATCCCGCCTCGCGCCTGCCGAAGTCAAACCTTTTCCCCCCTCCGGGTCCGCACACCTCCGGCCTTTTCGGTTGACCCCCGGCCGAAACGGCCTAGAATAGCGCGCAAATCCGCGATGGCCACCCGCGACGACAAGGAAGCCCCGCTGAATCAGGCCGCCGCAATCGAGGCGGTCCAGGCCGCCGTCGGCTACCGCTTCAAGACCCCGGAACTGCTTCGCAGCGCGCTGACGCACGCCAGCATCGCGTCTAGCCGCCTCGCATCCAACGAACGCATGGAGTTCCTCGGCGACGCCGTCCTCGGCCTCGTAATCTGCGAGGAACTCTACGCCCGCTTCCCCAAGTACCTGGAAGGCGAAATGACGCGCATCAAGAGCGTCGTCGTCAGCCGCGAAACCTGCGCCACGGTCGCCGAACGCCTCGACCTCATGCAGCACCTCAGCCTCGGCAAGGGCATCACCGAGTCGGAAACCATGCCGGCCAGCCTTGCGGCATGCGGTTACGAGGCCATCATCGGGGCAATTTACCTGGACGGCGGCCTGGAACCCGCACGCCGCTTCATCCTGGCACACATGGACGACCAGATCGACCGCGTCCTGGCGGGCGAGCACCGCCGCAACTACAAGTCCCTCCTTCAGCAGCACGCCCAGCGGGACCTGGGCGCATCGCCCAACTACGAGGTCCTCGACGAAAAAGGCCCCGACCACGCCAAGGCCTTCGAGGTGGCCGTCACCATCCGCGGCCGCCGATACCCCAGCGCCTGGGGTCCCAGCAAGAAGTCCGCCGAGCAGCGGGCCGCGAGAGAGGCACTCACCGTCCTCGGCCAACTGGAGGCCGAGACCGTGCCGGTCGACCCCGCGGCCGACGACCAGGCGCTCCCCCCACCCGCCGACGATGACGAAACCGACGAAACGGACAACCCGCAAGCCGAGGAAGGGCCCCGCGACTGAGGCCCCGCCCGCCGTCCCCGACTTCTGCGGCTTCCGGTGCCCCCACAGCCGCTTCCCGCCCGCCGACACCGCCGGCCTCTGCCGCACGATGGCCGCCGTCTTCTGCTCCAAACTCCGCCGACTGGTCAGCAAGAACGCGCCGTGTGCAGCCGCGAAGCCCCCGGGCGGAGCGTAGTACTACAGCGCCAGTTGGCATTATTGCGCGGCGGTTCTCCTGAACCGCCGCGCGCCGGCTCAAGTGCCGTTGCAGCAGCAGGCCCGGCCGTCGGCGGCGCAGCGCGAACTTCACCGGCGCGACGGGTCCTCGCGCAGCATGGGCACGAAGCGGACGGGCAAGATGCGGCGTGTCTGGACCTCTCCCGACGCAGCCTTTTCGACGACCGTCAGCCACTCCATACCGTCGGTCCCCGCCACGGGAACCACCATGCGGCCGCCGGGCTTGAGTTGCCCCAGCAGCGCCGGCGGGACCTCATCGACCGTGAACGTCACCATGATGGCGTCGAACGGGGCCGTTTCGGGCCAGCCGGCCAGGCCGTCGCCGCACCGGACCTGGACCGTGCCGTAGCCCAGGCGCTTGAGGCGCTGGGCGGCCGAGTCGGCCAGCGGCCTGATGATCTCGATAGTATAAACATGCGTAGTAAAGTGGGTCAGGACGGCCGCCTGGTATCCGCTGCCCGTCCCGACCTCCAGGACGTTCTCGCCGCCCCGGAGGCGCAACTGGCGGGTCATCTCGGCCACGATGTAAGGCTGCGAGATCGTCTGGCCGTGGGCCGTGGGCAGGGGATGATCGGCGTAGGCCTGGGCGGCGTAAGCAGGCGGCACGAACTCGTGCCGGGGAACCGCCGCCATCGCCGCCAGGACCGCCTCGTCGCGCAGGCCGTACACGTCGCGGATGACGCGGACCATCGCCTCGCGCTCCCGCCGGCGTTCGGCCGGCGCGGGCGGGGTCCGCTCCGCCTGCGGCGCATCGGCCGCGGGCGACAGCCGCGCCGCGGCCGCGCCGACGGGCTCCGCCGGCACAGCGCCCGGCGGCGCCGGTTCCTCCGCGGGCAGGCATCCGATCGCCGCCCCCAGGTACACGCCCAACGCCACGACAAGGCAAGCCGCGCCTCGCGCGCGGCGGCCTGACGGTTCGGTCGTCATACGGGCCCCTTTGCCGATCGCGCCCACCGCCTTCATTCTACCGGCGCGCGTGCACTGTAGTGGCGGCCCGCATGACAGTCAAGTTGCCGTCGCTCGCGCCGCGCCGCGGGGGGACCCTCACCCGCGCCTGTCGGTTCTTGACAGCCGCGCGGCAGGCAGTATCCTGAAAGCCTGTAGAAGGATTGTCGGCAAGCCTGGGGGGAAGAACCGTCTCCCGGAGGTATCGCGGCCATGCCCCACGCGGCTGAGACGAAAAACATGGCGCTCTTCTGCGACTTCGAGAACATCGCCCTGGGCGTCCGCGACGCGCACTACGCCCAGTTCGACGTGAAGAAAGTGACCGAGCGGCTGCTGCTGAAGGGCAACATCGTGGTGAAGAAGGCCTACTGCGACTGGTCGCGGTACAAGGAGTTCAGGCCGACGATGCACGAAGCGGCCTTCGAGTTGATCGAGATACCGCACCTGCGCCAGTCGGGCAAGAACTCGGCCGACATCCGCATGGTGGTCGATGCGCTGGACCTGTGCTACACGAAGGGCCACGTTGACACGTTCGTCATCATCAGCGGCGACTCGGATTTCTCGCCGCTCGTCAGCAAACTGCGTGAGAACAACCGGACCGTCATCGGAGTGGGCGTGAAGGAATCGACATCAGACCTCCTGATCGCAAATTGCGACGAGTTCATCTATTACGACGACCTGGTGCGGCCCGAGCCGCCCCGCGGAAAGCCCCGCCCCTCGGCGGCCGCCGGCAAGCCGGGCCGCGGCCAGGCCGCCAGGCCCCCCCATCCGGCCCCTCCCCCCGGCGACAAAAAACAGGAGGCGTGGACCCTGATCGTCGAGACCTACGAGGGCCTGGTGAAGGAACGCGGAGAGGGCGAGAAAATCTGGGGGTCCATGGTCAAGCAGGCCCTCAAACGCCGCAAGCCCGGCTTCAACGAGTCGTACTACGGGTTCCGCTCGTTCGGCGAGATGCTCCAGGAAGGCCAGGCCCACGGAATCCTCGAACTGGAACCCGACGAGAAGTCCGGCGGCTTCCTCATCAAGAGTTGCCGCGCACCGTAGATTGGCAGGCCCGCGCCGCGGGCATTGAGCCGTGCACCGTTCCGTGCCGCAGCGAAACGCCCGGGGGAAGGGGTGTTGTATTCCGCCGTTGCCGGGGTTTCATCGCGGTCTGCGTGGCTTGCTGCCTGCATTCTCAGCGTACTCCGCGGTCCGGTGGAACGGCAGTGTTACCCCTCGCCCAGGTCTTCCGCCGCCTGGCGGCGGGCGTCGCGGCCCTGGCGGCTGCGGTCGTACGACCCTTTGCCCTTCCTGGGCTTCTCGATGCGAGGCGCCTGGCCGGGGAGCCACCGACGCCGCGGAAACCGCGGCTTCTTCGGCTTCCCGCGTTTGCCGCGAGGCGCCATCAGTCGAACTCCACGCGCAGGACGCGCCGCGCCACGCGGCGGACCTTCTCCGGCCGCACGTGCACGCCGAGGCCCGGCCCCGTCATCGCCCGGACGAAGCCGCCGTAGCCGAACGAGAGGCGCTCGCGCGTAACGTCGGCCCGCAGGAGGAACTTGCCGTAGGAGCCCTCGGCGAAGCGCGCGCGGCGGCCCAGGAGTTCCAGGAAGATGCGTCCGGCGGCCGTCAGGATGCCCGTCTCGCCCACCATGCAGCCGAGCCCGAAATCGACGCCCAGGCGGTGCGCCATGCCGGCCATGCGCAGGCTCTGCACGAGGCCGCCGTTCTTAGAGATGCGGATGTTAAAGAGGTCCGCCTGGCCGCGGCGCACGCGGTCCTCGGCCTCGCGCAGCGTGACGAGGCTTTCATCGAGCATGATTGGCACGGCGGTGCGGCACCTGAGTTCCGCCAGGGCTTCTTCATCGCCCTTCGCCAGGGGCTGCTCGACGGCGATGACGCCGAAGCGGGCGAGCGTCTCCGCGCGGCGGACGGCTTCCGCCAGGTTCCACGCCCCGTTGGCATCGACGCGCAGGGTGCGGCGGGTGGGGCCGCGCTTGCGCTTCATTCCGCGGCCGAGTTGGCGGCAGCACTCGGCCAGGTTGGCCTCGTCCTGCGCGGCATCCTTGCCGACCTTGAGTTTGTAGTCGCGGAACTGAAGGAGGCGCATCATGCGCAGGCTGCGGCGGACCGCGGCGGGCGGCCCGGCCGAGATGATTGCGCTTACGCGGCGCAGCAGGCGCCGCGGCCTCAGCCCCATCTCCCGCGCCAGCATGTCGGCCACGCGCATGCCGCGAGACCGGCCCACGGCGTCCAGGTACGCCAGTTCGCACGCGCACCATGCGGCGTTGTGGGCGACCGGCCCTTCTTCGACAGGCGGCTCGGCCAGCGGGGCGTCGGCCAGCAGGCGCGCGGCATATACCTGGCGGATGACGCGGACGGCGGAGTCCTCCGTCTCGCCCGTCACGTAGTCTCGCGGGATGCCCTCGCCCCAGCCCACCGACCCGTCGTCCAGTTCCAGGCGCACCAGGATGCCTGTGCTCTCGGAGCGGCCGGCGGCGGCATGCTCGAACCGGATCCGCATGGGGATAAGGTAGGACCAGACTTCCAGGTTTGCCGGTCTCGGAGGCATAAGTCCCTCAAGGCTTCACCGATTATCGGGGCGCAAGGCATGCACGTCAATCGCCCGCAGGACGGCGAGCGGATATAGACTGACAAAGTGACGGAGTGAGCGGCCGCTGTGCGGTATCCGTGCCTTGTGGCTCCATCACTCTGTCACTCTGCCACTTCTTCACTATACTGCGTCGCCGCGCTGCGGCCGCGGTGGTGTCATTTGCATACACGCCGCAGGGCTGATACAATCTCGCGCGATGATTCCCCTGCGCCTCGCGCACATCACGAAGCGTTTCGGCGCCGTGACGGCCGTGGACGACGTGTCGCTCACGGTCGAACCGGGGGAACTCTTTTTTCTGCTCGGCCCGTCGGGCTGTGGCAAGACGACGCTGCTGCGGGTCATCGCGGGCTTCTACGAGCCGGACGGCGGGCGCATCTTTTTCGGCGACGCGGACGTAACGGCCGTGCCGCCGCATCGGCGTCGGTGCGGCATGGTGTTTCAGAACTACGCTCTCTGGCCGCACATGACGGTGCTGGAGAACCTCTCGTTCGGCCTGGCGGTGCGCGGCATGGGGCGTGCGGAGCGCCGCAGCCGCGCGGCCGCCATGCTCGACGTGGTTCAGATGGGCGCGTACGCTCGCCGCAAGCCGACGCAACTTTCGGGCGGCCAGCAGCAGCGCGTGGCCCTGGCGCGGGCCCTGGTGATAGAGCCGGACTTCCTCCTGCTGGACGAGCCGCTATCGAACCTGGACGCCAGGCTGCGCCGCGAGATGCGGGCCGAAATCCGCCGCATACAGCGCGCGACGGGCGTCACCAGCATCTACGTGACGCACGACCAGGACGAGGCGCTGGCGATGGCCGACCGGCTGGCGGTCGTCCGCGACGGGAGAATCGAGGCCGCCGGCCGGCCGCGAGACCTCTACCTGGACCCGCCCACGCTGTGGGCGGCCGGGTTCCTGGGCGCGACGAACCTGGTGGACGGGCGCATCCGCGGCCGCGACGCGGGGGCCGCCGTCGTTGACACGTCTTTCGGCCCCCTGCGGGCGGCGCGCGCGCCGGCGGACCTGGGGCCGGGCGCCGACGTGACGATAAGCGTGCGGCCGGAGGCGGTGCGGCTGCTTGCGGCCGAGGGCCCCGCCCCGGCGGCGAACGTCTATGCGGCCACGGTCGAGGCCCGCACGTTCCAGGGCGAGACGGAGCAGGCGCGCGTGCGACTGGGCGGGGTCGAGGTGACCGTCTCGGACCGGCCGACCGATCTGCCGCCGGTCGGACCGGGCGGCGCGGCGCGGGTGCACGTCCCGGCCGAGGCCGTGCGCGTGTACGCCCGCCAGGCGGCGGGCGCCGCCGCAAGCGTTTAGCCGCCGCCGCAACGGCGACGGCCGTTGTCGCGCGCCGGCGCAAGATCGCGTCGCCGTACCGGCGACGGCTAAACAACGGCACTTGTATCGACGACGCTAAACAACGGCACTCGCGCGGCGGGTGCGGAGACCCACCGCGCGGGGGGTTACGGCGCCGCCGCAAGCGTTTAGCCGCGGCCGGTACGGCCGCGGGAGTGCCACGTGCGAACCTGCGGAGGCTGGCGGACAATGCGTACTGCTGCGGCTGTGGCAACACTTGCGCTCGCGGGCCTGGCGGGCTGCGGCGGGGGGGCGCAGCCTTCGGCCGACACCGACACGCTGGTCATCTTCTCGCCGCACAGCGACGAGATACGCCAGGAGTTCACCGAGGCGTTCCAGGCGTGGCACCGCGAGCGCACGGGGCGCGAGGCGGAGGTCTCGTGGCCCGACATCGGCGGCGGGGGCACGCAGATACTGAAGCGCCTCCAGGACAAGTTCCGGGCCGGGCGTTACGACGTGGACCTGGTGTTCGGGGGCGGGCCGATCGTCGAGCAGATGAAAGGCCTCGGGATGCTCCAGGCCGTCCGCCTGCCGCCCGACGTGATGTCGGCCGTTCCGCGGGCGGCCGCCGGCCAGCCCCTGTACGACCCGGACGGCTGGTGGTACGGCGCCGCCATCTCTACGTTCGGACTTATCTACAACAACGCGGTTATCCGCGACAAGGGCCTGCCGCCCGTCCGCGACTGGGAGACGCTGGCCGACCCCAACTACCTGGGCTGCGTGGGGGCGGGCGACCCGGCCAAGTCGGTCAGCGTGCTGAAGGCGTACGAGATCATCCTCCAGGCCTACGGGTACGAGCGCGGCATGGGCATCCTGGTGCGGATGGGCGCGAACGCGCGGGAGTTCTACGCCACCGCAGGCGAGGTGCCGCGCAACTGCGCCCAGGGGTTCGTGGCCGCCGGCCCGTGCATCGACTTCTACGCCTTCCGGCAGATGCTGGCCGAGGGCGGGGGAAACCTGGGGTTCCTGGCCCCGCCGGGCCTGACGGTCGTCACGTGCGACCCGATCGCGGTCCTGAAGGGCGCGCCGCACCGCGATGCGGCGGAGCAGTTCGTGGAGTTCGTGATGCGGCCGGAGGGGCAGCGGCTGTGGATGCTGCCCGCGGGATCGCCGGGCGGCCCGCGCCAGTACGCGCTCCAGCGCCTGGCGGTCCTGCCGGCGGTGTACGACGAGGCGGCCGCGCGGGGCGCACCGGCCCGCGTGAATCCCCTCGCGGCCCCGCCGGCAGACTTTTACGATGCGGCGAAGGAGATCGCGCGGCAGACGGTCCTTGCGGACTACCTGCGGGTGGCGCTGGTGGAGAACCACGCGGGCCTTACGAAGGCGTGGCAGAAGATCATCGCCGGCGGGCTTCCGGCGGCGGGCGCGGCGGAACTGGTGCGGCCGCTCGTCTCCGAAGAGGAGATGCTCCGCCTCGGCCGCGAGGTCTGGGCCCCCCTCCTGGCCCCCGACGATGCGCCGCCCGAAAAGAAGGCGGAACTCAAACGCCAGGAAGAACAGCGCCAGCGCCTCCGCAGCGACACCGAGACGCGCTGGAGCGAGGCGCTGCGCAAACGCTACGAGACGCTTGCGAAATAACATTTCCCCAGCGCAACCATGCGACCGGACCTGAAAACCTGGCTCCTGGTGCTCGTGGTCGCGGCCTTCCTGGGCCTCTTCTTTTTCTACCCCATCGGGAGCGTCTTTGAGTCGGCCTTGTGGGAATCGACCGGCCCGACGCTGCACTACGTGGGCAACGTCCTGTCGAAGTCGGCCACGCGGGCTGGCTTCGCCAGCGCGCTGGTGTTGGCGTCCGTCGCGACGCTTGCGGCGTCGCTCCTGGCGCTGCCGCTGGCGTACCTCCAGGCGCGGACGGAGTTCCCGGGGAAGCGCCTGTTCGGCGCCGCGATCCTCGTGCCGCTGATTCTGCCGCCGTTCGTGGGGGCGATAGGCCTGAAGCAGGTCCTGGGTCCGTACGGGGCGCTGAACGCGGCCCTGGCGCACCTGGGCGTCATCGGGCCGGCCGGGGCGGTGGACTGGTTCCGCGCGGGCCCCCTTGCGGGGGTCATCATCCTCCAGGCGCTGCACCTGTATCCAATCATTTATCTGAACGTGGTGGCGGGGCTGGCGAACGTGGACCCGTCGCTCGAGGATGCCGCGCGCAGCGTGGGCGCGGGGCCGTGGCGGGTGCTGGTGCGCGTGACGTTCCCGCTCATCCTGCCGTCGTACTTCGCGGGGGCGATCATCGTCTTTATCTGGGCGATGACCGACCTGGGAACGCCCCTGATGTTCAACTACCGCGAGCCCGTGGCGGTGCAGATATTCGACCGCGTCAGCCAGCCGTCCAACGCGGAGGCCAACGCGCTGGTGGTCGTGCTGCTGGCGGTGGTGGCCCTGCTGTACCTGGGCGCCCGGGGGCTTGCCGGGCGGCAGGCGTTCGAGATGATGGCCGTGGCGACTCGCCCGCCGGCGGCGGGGCGCCTGGGCCGCGGGGCCGCGGCGATGGCCGTCCTGCTTTTCGGCGCCGTGACGCTCGTGGCCGTCCTGCCGCACGCCGCCGTCGTCCTGTACAGCCTGAAGACCGAGTGGCACGGCACGGTGCTGCCGTCGGGCCTGACGCTTGCGCATCACCAGGCGGCACTGGGGCTGGCGCCGTACGAGGCGGCCGTGCCGCGGTCGCTCCGGCCGCTGCCCAGCATCTGGAACTCGGTGGTTTACTCGCTCGGGGCGGTAGCCGTGAGCCTGGTGCTGGCCGTGTGGACCGGCTACGTCCTGGTGCGCAAGCGGTTCGCCGGTCGCGGCGTGCTGGACGCCCTGGTGATGCTGCCGCTGGCGGTGCCCGGGCTGGTCCTTGCATTCGGATATCTGAATTGCTATGCCGACTGGGGCGACCGGCTGGTCGATGCCGGGGTGTGGAGCCGCAATTATCTCTATCCGCAGACCAGCCCCGTGGCGCTTCTGGTGGCGGCGTACGCGGTGCGGCGGCTGCCGCTGGCGGTGCGCGCGGCGGTGGCGGGGTTCCAGCAGACCAGCCGCACGCTGGAGGAGGCGGCCCTCAGCGTCGGCGCCGGGCCGGTGCGCACGCTCGGCCGCATCACCGTGCCGCTGATTGCCGCCAACCTGGCCGCGGGGGCCCTGCTGGTGTTCGCCATGTCGATGCTGGAGGTCTCCGACAGCCTCATCCTTGCGCAGGACGATGCCTTCAACCCCGTCACGCGGACGATTTACCGCATCTACTCCAACGAGTACGCCGTGACGGGCGAGGCGGTGGCGAGCGCCCTGGGCGTGTGGGCGATGGTCTTCCTTGCAGCGGCGCTGGTGGCGGCGACGGCGCTGATGGGCAAGCGCCTGGGGGCCATCTTCCGGGCGTAGACTGGTGCTTGCGCTCGGGGGGCCCTGCGGCCCCGAGCGCGGCAGTAAGCAAAGATCGCAAA
Organism: Planctomycetota bacterium; assembly: GCA_016872895.1. Lineage (GTDB taxonomy): Bacteria > Planctomycetota > Phycisphaerae > FEN-1346 > FEN-1346 > VGYT01. The sequence goes on along the minus strand of VGYT01000081.1, from coordinate 3,796 downwards.
GGGCGTGCAAGGCAAGGAGAATGTTGAATGTGAAATATTCAATATTGAATATTGAATATTCATCATTCAATATTCTCCTTGCCTTTATAGCGCAAAGATATAGTTGCGTTCTTTGCGGTCGAGGCAGCCTCGGTCTACGGGGCTTCCGGGCGCGAATCAGGAGGCTGCCGTGGCGGCTGCCGCGGCCGGCTCGGGCTGCTGCATGAGTGGCCAGTCGGAGGCCTTTGCGGCCGCGGCCTCGGCCGCCGCAACCACCGCGGCGTCGAACTGCCAGGGCGTGCCCGCGCGCAGTTGGCGCAGGGCTTCCGAGAGCGGCAGCGCCGGCCTGTGGGGCCGGGCGCGGGTCATGGCCTCCAGCGCGTCGGCCACGGCCAGGATTCGCGACTCCGGCGGAATGGCGTCGTCCTTGAGGCCGTCCGGGTATCCGCGGCCGTCCGGCCGCTCGTGGTGGTGGCGGATGATGGCCGTCTCGCGCTTCAGGAAGGGCAGGCGGCTGACGATCTTGACGCTGACGGACGGGTGCTGGCGTATGAGCGCCCAGTCGGCCTTGGTGAGCGGCCCGGCCTTCCAGAGAACCTCCGGGGCGATGGCCGCACGCCCGAGGTCCTGGAGCATGGCGGAGCGCTGGACCACGTCGATGTCGGCTGCACAGAGGCCCATGCCCTGGGCAATGACCACGGCGTACTGGGCCACGTGGCGCGACTGCCCCGCGGAGTACGGGCTGCGGGCATCGAGCGATTCGACGAGGCGGAAGACCCTGTCCAGGATGATCTCGTCGCCGCGGGCAAAGAGCGTGTCGATGAGTTTCTGGATGCTCCGGACCTCGTCGGATGCGGCCAGGCTGGGTTCGACCTGTCCCTCGCGGACGCGGTTCCAGAGGACGACGCGGTTGCCGCCCAGGTTCTTGGCGCAGTACATGGCCTCGTCGGCCATGCGGATGAGCGCCTCCTGGCCGGCCTCCTGGCCGGGTTCGAGGCAGACGATGCCGATGCTGGTGCTCAGGCGAATCGTGAGGTCGTTGTGCTTAAGGGGGTTCTCCTGGAGGCGCTGTCGCAGGGCCTCGGCCACGCGTGCGGCCCCTTCGAGGTCGGATTCCGGAAGGACGAGCAGGAACTCCTCGCCGCCGTAGCGGGCGATGATGTCGCTGGCGCGCAGGCGGGAGCGCAACTGGGCGGCCACGTACTTCAGGACGGCGTCTCCGGCCTCGTGCCCGTGCGAATCGTTGACGGCCTTGAAGTGGTCCAGGTCAAGCAGCAGGACGGTCAGGGGCTTCTGGCTGCGGCGGCTGCGATGGATTTCGTGCTCGAACAGGATGGCGGCCTGGCGTCGGTTCAGGAGGCCCGTCAGGAAGTCAGTGGCGGCCAGGCGGGCCAGTTCGGCGTTGGCCTCTTCGAGTTTGGCGTTGGCCTTCTGGAGGCTCGCCCGCATCTGGCGCTCTTCGGTCACGTCGTGGCCGAAGCCGGCGATGTGGCAGGCCCGGCCCTGCTCGTCGCAGGAAACGGTGTAACTCCAGGCGATGACGCGGGGTTCGCCGGACTTGGTGAGAATGGTGTGTTCGGCCTCGCCGCCGCTGGCAAGTGCGCCGGTGCGCGCGGCTTCGATCTTGCCGCGGACGCGGGCCTGGTCTTCCGGGCGGAGGAACACCTCGGCGTACTCGCGGCCGATGACTTCCTGGCGCGAGTAGCCGCTGACGCGCTCCGCCCCGTGGTTGAAGAGCGTGATGCGGCCGTCGGCCGGCGAGATGCCCACGATGAACAGCGCGCCCGATTCCAGGACGCCGCGGCTGAAGTCGCGCTCGCGGCGCAGAGACTCCTGCGCCTCTTTCTGGTCGGTCACGTCGCGGATGATGCTCACGTAGCCCAGGAGCGCCCCGGCCGGGCCCTTCAGCGGCGAGACCGACAACAGGGCGGGGAACGTATTGCCGTCCTTGCGGCGCATGGGCACTTCGGCCTCGAAGTAGCCCTGGCGGGCCACGGTTCCCCAGATTTCCGATACGCCGGGCGCGTGGCCCTCGGGTCGGAACTGGGCGAGGTTCATCTTGCCGACGGCCTCGTCGGCGGTCCATCCGAACAGGCGCGCCCCGCCCTCGGAGTAGGAGTTGATGAGGCCCTGGCCGTCGCAGGCGACGATGCAGTACTCGGTGGCGCAATTCAGGACGGCCGCAGCCAGCGCGCCTTCGAGACCGGCCTGCTCGGCCCGGAGGCGCTCTTCCTCGGCCGCCAGGCGGCTCCGCGCGTGGGCCTTGCCCAGGTCGTGCATCAGCGACAGAAACCCGAGCAGGATGAGCAGGTATCCGCCCGCGGGCGTGGGCAGCGACGAGGTCGGGCTTCCCGACCCCTCGGCGCCCGCCCCGAACAGACTGTACAGCAGGGCCAGCGTCTCGCCCACAATCAGGATCGCCAGGCCCGCCGTCATTGCGGCATAACTGCCCAGGCGGCCGCCCATGCGCCGCCGCACTACCGTTGGAACCAGGACCGCCGCCGTCGCGAGAACGATCAGGCGGAAGAACAGGAAGACCCACATCCAGCCGTCCAAGGGAACCTCCTGACCCCATCCCCCACGAGCGCCCCCCCGTGAATTGGCGGGTCGCATGCCCACGCCGCCGAATGCGCGGGCATGCGCTCCCCACGGGCGAACACTGCAATATCGGCAGAGAACGGGGGCGGTCTTAAACAAACGTGACGGCCGCAGGCGGGCGCCATGCTTCCGCAACGGCACCCTCAATCGCGGCTACAGGGCCGCCAGCCGCGACTCTATGCGCCGCCAGTGCGTGCCGCGCCAGAACAGTTTCGCGCACCGCGAGCACCGGCAGAACTCGTCGCACCAGGCGTAGGTGCGGGGCGGGGCCTCGGGGCGGGCAGACTCCTTCGGAATTGCGCGCAGCGCCCCGCCGCAGGCCATGCATCGCGGCTCGCGCAGGGGAAGGGCGAGCGCCCGCACGACGAACGCCAGTTGGTCGAACTTGCCCATGCCGTGCGGCACGAGCAGGGCGCGGATGCGGCCGGAGCGGATTGCGCCGTGGTCGGCCAGGCGCGTGTCGGCCGTCAGCAGGATGCGGCCGGAGGCCAGCGCAAGGCGCAGCAGTTCCGCGTCGTCGATGCCCTCCTGCCACGCGGCATCGTAGCCGGCGGCTCGCAGCCATCGCGCCAGGCCGCCCAGCATGGCATCGCACCAGAAGGCGGGGGCGGCGGCGTTGGGGAGGTCCTCGCACATGGCAGCGCGACCCCGGCGGTGCTCCATGTTCAGCCGTCGCCGCTGCGGCGACGGCTGAACACGGCAAAGGCCGGCGCCTTACGCGCCGAACTTCGCCAGCCGCCCGGCGTGCGCGAGGGCCAGCGGCATCAGGTGCACGCTCGGGCGCAGGCCCAGGTATCCGCGGCGGCAGGTGTCCTCGCAGAACTTCAGGGCGCCCTCCCGGCGCGCAGTCTTCGACCACAGCAGCGTCGGCACCGGGTGCCAGGAGTGCCCCTTCATGGCGGAAGGCGTGGAATGGTCGGCCGTGATGATGAGCACGTCGGGCGCAAGGGCCTCGATGGCCGGTATGGCCGCGTCGGCCTCCTCGATGCAGCGGACCTTGGCCTGGTAATCGCCGTCTTCGCCGGCCTTGTCGGTGTGCTTGTAGTGGAGGAAGAAGAAGTCGTACTTGTCCCACTTGCCGGCCATGCTGGCGACGTCTTTGGCGATTTCGTTGGTGGCGCCCAGGGCCTCCATGCCCACCAGGCGGGCCACGCCCAGGTACATGGGCGTGCCGGCGACAACCGCGGCGGCGAGGCCGAACCGCTCCTGCATCGTCGGC
>VGYT01000080.1 GCA_016872895.1 Planctomycetota bacterium | reverse complement strand
CGGCCGTCCGGCGGCCGGACGCCGAAGCCGACGCCCCGGAAGTCGGCGTCCGGGTCGCCGGCCCGCCACTTGTCGGCGAAGCCCGCCTTGTCGGCGGCCGTGACCTGCCGGTCGGCGTTGAAATCGCCGCGCAGGCTCCCAACGTAGAAGACCGCATCGCCGCCCGGAACCGTGTCGCCCGACGGCAGGTCCATCGCGGCGGCGGCAATGTAGAAGGCGCCGCTGGCGGCCTCGCCGTCCAGGCGCCGGCCCATCGCATTCTTCAGCGTCCCGCTGCCGGAGAGCGTGACCTTGACCCATGTGTCGACGGCCGCGCCGGCGGCCAGCGTGATGGTCATCGTGTCGGTGCCCGAGCCGGTTATTGACGTGGGCGTGAGCGTCGCCTGCACCTGCTCGACGCCGCCGGGGAACGTCACGGCCTGGACGGTCACGTCGGCCTCGGCGAAGGTGACCGGTTCGGCGAAGCGGATCTCGATGGTGCGGACGCCCGATGTGGAGGGGTCGATGCCGCCGGGTCCGCGGCCGTCGCGGGCGTTCAGGGCGACGGAGGCGACGCCCGGCCCGCGGGTGTTCAGCGCCCCCGGCGTGCCGCCGGCGGCGCTGGCCAGCCAGTTCGCCACATCGTTGCCGTAGGCGCTTGGAATGACGCGCTCCAGCGACGGCCCGCCGCCGTCGGGCGACGTAGGGGGCGGCGGGTCTTCGCCGGGCGGAGTCGCCGGCCACGGAGGCTCGTCGTCGTAGTTCACACGGTCCACGAGGATGTAAGGCACGTACGAGCCGTCGGGCGTGCCTGGACGGTACAGGGCCACCGCCTCGCCGCCGTTGGAGAGCGCCCAGGCCGGGCCGTACGGTCCCCAGATGGACACCTCGGCGGGAATGCCGTACTTCGTGCGGAACGTCTCGGGGTTGCCCTGCACGACAAGGGCATAGCCGTAAGCGGGGATGACCGCCCCCGGCGGCAAGGCCCACGGCTCGGCCTGCGAGCCGATGCCGCCCTGGAACTGCCACGTGTTCTCGGGGTGCGCCGGGTCGTACAGAAGGACGGGCGAGCCGGTGAGGTTATGCAGTTCGATGTACTCGTCGCCGCCCGCGGCGGGGTTATACATGAGTTCGCTGATGACAACGGGGCCGACGAGCGGGTAGGCGTTCGCGGCGTCCGGCGTAGCGGCCGCGAGAAGCACAAAATCTACGCCGCCCGTGCTCTTCACGTAGCGGCCGAAGGTTACACCGTTGGGCGAGGCGCCGAAGTCCTCGTCCTCGCGGTATCCGCCGACCATCTGGACGGGCGGAGGCGAGCCGGGCGGGTCGTAGGTGTAGCCCGACACCAGGATCACCTCGTCGCCGTACTCGCTGAAGGCGATGGACGAGCCGAACCAGGCGGCCGCCGTGAACACCCGGTACTGCCCTGCCCCGACTATGGTTCCATCGGGGAAACGATATTCCGTGAGGGCGAGCGGGTCGTCGCTCAGATACCAGCCGCCGATGTCGATGTCGTGGCCGGTGGTGTTCAGGAGTTCAACCCAGTCGCCGGTGGGCGAATCCTGGTGGGCGAGGACCTCGCTGATGACGATGGCGCCGGGGTTCTCGGCGCCGGCCGGTTCGGCGGCGCCCGGCGAGCCGCCCTGGTACCAACTGGGCCGCCAGCCTTCCTTCTGGCTCCAGAGGGCGGCGTCCTGCGTGTCGCTGCGCACGACCAGGGAGAATCCGCCCCCGTCGGTCCTGCCGTACCAGCCGTCCTCGTACTCGAACTGGATGAGGGCCGTGCCGCGCGCATCCTCCAGCCGCACCGTCTCGCCGGCGTTGTCGAGGCGCGTCTGAAAGCGGACCTTCCCTATGATCTTCGAGGCGGGCACGTCCGGGTAGCGGAACTGGAAGGCCGCCGGGTTGCTCACCACCAGCACGTAATCGCCGGCGGCCAGGTCGGCAGCCGGGAACCGGAAGTCCACGCCCCTGGTGAGCGCCAGGTCCGCCAGGCTGACTGGCCGGGCGCCGATGTTGCGGATTTCGATATATTCAAACATCTGTGCATCGGTGAACCCGGCGGCGATCTCGGCCGCCGACGGGGCCGGCGGGCTGTACATGATCTCCGTGATGCGCAGGGCGGGCTGCCCGACGCTGAGCGTCACCTCCGTCAGGGCGCTCCACGTCGAGCCGTTCAGGACGCGGGCCTTCAGGTTGACGCGGTCGCGGTCGGCGGCCGGCAGGAAGGGGCCGCTGTAGGTGAGCGTCCCTGCGCGGACGGCGCCGCCCGTTTCGCGCGGGTCCAGGCCGTCGAGGCGGTAATAGACGGTGCCCGAGGTGCCTGCGGCCTTCGTCAGCGCCACCGGCGTGCCGGCGGCCACGGTGAGCATGGCCGCGTGCAGTTCCGGCGCGATCAGGAAGTCCGAGTCGCCGGCGGCCCTGTTGAAGGCGTGGACGGCCAGGATGTTCCCGCCCGGCCGCAGCGCACCAACGTAGGCGGATATATCTATTTCCTCAAACACAGTCGCCTGCGAGTCGCTGCGGCTGACGGTCGCGGCGGCGTTGTACGTCAGGGCCGAGCCGGCGAGGGCGTTCCGCGAGGCGACCTTGACGCCGTTCAGGTAAACCACGAAGCCGTCGTCGTACCGCATCCGCAGCCGCAGCGAATAAACGTCCGCCGGGTCGGACACCTCGAACGGGATGCGGATCAGCGCCGATGCGTTCAGGCCGTACATCTGGGCCTGGATGTTCGTGGTGATGTAGGGGGCCAGGCTGCCGTCCGTGTCGTACCCGACGCTGGTGACGCCCGCCGTCCAGGCGCTGTCGTCGAAGGCGGCGCCACCGGTCCAGGAAAATCCATCCAGGTTATCCGTGGGGACGAGGACCCGCAGAACCGAGCCCTGGCCCACAAGAACGGCGCTCGAGAGCATCGGGGCGTCGGTGCCGGACGGGAACAGCGGGTTCGGCGTGGCTTTCAACTGGCTGCTGCCGAGGGTCGTGGCGGTGCGGGTGTCCAGGAGGCCGTCAACGTAGTAGTAAGCCACGGGGCTGCCGGCCCAGTAGCCCATGATGCGGTTGACCTCGGCAATCCATTCGTGGTCGCGTGTGTACGGATGGTCTGGCCGGCCGACGTCGCCCCAGCGAGCCGATTCGGCGATTATCGCCAGGTCAATCTCGTCCAGGAGCGCCTGCATGACCTCCTTGGCGCCCTCCGGGGTCAGGACCCCGCCGCTGGACATCGCTCGCTGGACGTGGTCGGCGAACCGCATCCGGTACTCGGCACTGTTGCGCAGCAACTGGTGGAGCGCCGTGGGCCCCTTGGCGCTGGTGTCGTTCTTGGTGGTCACGTTCTGGTTCGGATCTTCAAGGACGTGTTCCGCGTCCCAACTGTAGTAGCGCCAGCGGCCGTCGGGGTCCACGTGGTTGCGCGAGGCGTACCAGTTCTGGTGTGCCCAGTCGGTGTTGCCGACCATGAAGTTCAGGAGCATGTAGTCGATGAAGGCATCGACGTCCAGATGCTCCTGCATGACGTGGTCGTACAGGCCGGCCGCGGCGTCGGCGAACATGTGGGCGTAGTCGGCCTTGGCGGCCGCGGCGCCGGCCGCGTCCTTTGCGGGGTCGGGATAGACGACCGTGTTGCCGTTGTGCTTCAGGACGTAGTAATCTTCCTTGTTGCCGCCCAGGTAGGCGGAGGCGAACGACTCGTCGGGGCGCTCGTGAATCCAGTAGAGGCCCCAGTACACGCCGTTCAGATACAGGTGTACGAACCTGCCGCGCGGCGCCTGGCCGCCGAGGGCCAGTTGAAGGTTAGAAACAAAAAGGTCGCGGGTGTACAGGCCGCGCGCCCGCTGCGTATCGGGCGACACGCCGCCGGTGTAGGCCCAGATGTTGTTCATCATGGCGTCAAGGATGATAGTGTCGAAGGACTGGGCGCCGTCTTCGCCGAACAGGGGATACTCCAGTTTGGTGTCAACGTCCCAGCCGGAACCGGCCGGGGGCGACTTGAAGTGGACCCGCATGGAGAGTTTGTACATCTTCCAGCGGATGTCGCTTGAGCCGCCCTGTATCTCGATGATGCCGCCAACCTGGAAGCCTTCGGGCGTGTCGGGGCCGGCGTCGGGGAAAATGAGTTCGAGCGAGGCGGGCTTTTCGATCTCGGATTCCGTCACGTAGATGCCGGTACCCGCGGGGCCGAAGAGGTCGTCCTTTGACATCACTACGGAGAGGGTGGGAATGGCCTTGAGGGCGTCGATTATGGTGTCGGCGTAACTGTGTGCGCCCCCCGGATTGACGACGTCGGGGTCCATCTCATAGTCGCCGACCACCGTTGCGCCGGTGTTGGCCACCCACTGATACGGATAGCCCGCCGGCCGCGTCTGGTGGATGACATCGGCAAGGAAGATATAGGTCTGGGTATCAACGCCGCTGGGCTGCCAGCCTGGCTTGAACGCCGCCGCCCGGAGCATCGTGGTCGTGGCGATGCTGACGGGGGCCGTGTACTTCGTGCCGGTCGTTGCGGTCGGGGCGCTGCCGTCAAGCGTGTAGCGGATTTCTGCCCCCGGCGTGCCGCACGAAATGACGACGCTGAACGGATTGTCGTAGAAGCCGCGGTCAATGCTGAACTTCGTGTCGGCCACGAAGCCCATCGAACCGGACACGTTCGGCTGGCCGCGCGTGGGCGTGGTGTAGTACTCCGGCGCGGCGTCCACCTGGACGTCGGCCGTCAGCGTGGCCCCCAGGAGGAAATCGTTGTCGCCGGCCGCAAGGTTCAGGCCCTGGATGGCCAGGATGTTGCTGCCGCTCCGCAACTGTGCGGCGAACGCGGAGATGTCGAAGTCTGCGCCGACGACGGCCTCGTCGTCGGTGTGTTCGGCGGTGGCGGCCGAGTTCCAGACGGGCGACGCGGGGGCGTTTGCCTCGGCCACCTTCGTGCCGTTCAGATACGCTACGAAGCCGTCGTCGTACCAGATGCGCAGGATAAGCGACTGGACGTCCGACGCATCGGCGACAGCAAAAGGAATGCGGACGCACAGCGTGGCGTTCTGGCCGTACATCACGCCCTCGACGTCGGTCTCGATGGACGGGCCGAACGTGCCCTCCAGGTCGAAGCCGACGCTTCGGGCAGTGTACTCCCAGGCGGAATCGTCGTAAGGCTCGCTGCCGCCGCGCCATGCGTCGCCGATGTCGCCGGCCGGCACGAGATACCTTACGGTCGTGCCTTCATAGACCAGGCTTGCGCTAACCAGCCCTGCCCCGCCGATGCCGTAGGAGACGTCGGCCACCTGCTTGGGGTACGCGGGGGCGAATTCGTGGACGGGGGCGCCGGCGGTCCACAGGCCCAGGTACTCGCCGTCGCCGTCAAGTTTGAAGTTCGTGTGATACCTGCCGCCGATGTATCCGTCCTTGCCCGAAGCGTAAACCACGAAGTACGCGCCGGCCGCCAGGTCAACGGCGGGCAACGACCATGTGTTGCCGGAGTCCTTGAGGCTCCAGCCGCCCATGTTGACCGTTGAAGCGGTGGGGTTGTGGATTTCTATCCAATCCCAGGTGGAGGTCGGGTCGGCCGGGTCAATGAGTGTAGAGTCGTTGACGGCCATGAACTCGGAGATTTCAAGGTCGCCGGCCAGAAGGAGGCGCGGTTCGAGCATCTCCAGCCGCGGAGCGCCCTTCCCGAATTGAGGCGCTGGCCGTCGCATCAGCAGTTTCCCTTGTGGCCCTGCCGCGCCCGCGGCGGCCGGCAACGGGCGCAGCCGTATCACCTGACGGGGGGCGTCTGAGACAAGGTGCGCGTATCCGGATGGGTCGGCCCGACACCCCTCGCCCCGCCCCGGCGACCGACCTGCCCGGCGGGGTTCCGCACCGCGCCGCGCGGTCAGCGGACTCCGTCGTCCGGCGTGTGCCTGAATGCCACGTCAACCAGTTCGCCCGGCCGCAGTCTAAGCCCCGGCGGCATCGTTATGCGGACGGGCAGCCCCCATTCCGGAACCTTCGGGTCCCGCAACTGGTGCGGCGGCACGAGTTCAACCTGCGGCCCCACGCGCTCGACCTGCGCAAGGGCCGTGTTGCGCGGGATGGCGCGGACCTGGACGGCCACCGCCATGCCGACCGCCGGCCGGATGCGCTGGTCCTCGCGCACGTAACTGACGATGTACTCGCTGTCGGCGGACGCAAGCGCCAGGATGCGCGACCCGGCAGCCACGGTCTGGCCCGGCCAGGCGTAGACGGCCATCACCAGCCCCGTGATGGGCGCCCGGATTTCCAGGGACTCCATCTGGCGGCGGACGTCCTGGACGCGGGCCTCCTCTGCGGCAATCGCCTCGCGGATGGGTCCGAGCATCTTCTGGAGGTCGGCGGCCTGGCTGCCCGAGAACCGGGCCAGCCGCTCCTCGCACGCGGTCTTCTGCGCCTGGGCCTCGGCCAGGGCCCTGGCCGTAGCCTCGATGCGCTGCCGGGCCACGTCGCGCGCCAGTTCAATGTCCACGAGCGTAAGGCGCGACTCCAGCCCCTTGTCCACGAGGGGCTTGACGGCGTCGTATTTCTCGGTCAGTCGCGCCAGTTCCGCGCGGTCGGTCTCGATGAGGCCCTGGCGCTCGACGATGCCCAGGCGCAGGCGCTCAATGTCCAGGGCCAGGGCCCGCGCCTCGCGCGTCTCGTCCTGCTGGAGGGCCGCCTGGCGCTCCAGCATGGTGATGCCGGCCGTGTCCAGTTCGATGCGCAGCCGCGCCAGGTCCGCGTGCATGCGGGCGAGCGCGGCCACGGCCGCACGGTCGTCCAGCCGCGCTATCACCTGCCCCGCCTGGACCATGTCGAACAGTTCCAGGGGCTTGCCGGGAACTGCCGCCAGCACGCCGTCGATGGGGCTGACGGCGTCGATGCGCACTGCCACCACCTCGCCGACGGCGTTCGGCAGCCCCACGTGCCTGCTCCACAGGTAACCGGTCAGGACGACGGCGCCGGCGAACATGAGCACGGGGAACAGTTGATAGCGGATGCGCCTCAGGTGCTGGACGAACGGCGTTCGTATGACAGGAAAACGAGTCACAGGATTGTCCCTTGTCATTTGTCCTTTGTCACCTGCAACCAACCGCCGTCACTTGCCACCTGCCACTTGTTGTTGCCGTTACAAGCGACGAGTGGCAAGTGACAAGTGGCGGCTGTTAGCCGTTACCGTCGGTACGCTTGCTCCTTCGGCGGGCCGGCGCCGGGCGCCGAGATGCCGCGGCGCTCCAGCAGCGACCCTTCCAGCCGGTACAGGTCCACCAGCGCCTTGAGGTGCTCGACGACGGTGGTGACCTCGGCAATCTGACTCCTGACGAGGTCGCGCTGGGCGCGGGCCACCTGGAATGAACTCGACCGGCCGGCCAGGAACTTCTCCATTTCAATGCGGAGTTTGTCCTCGTCCAGTTTGCGAGTGGCCGCCACGGCCGCCACCTTGTCGCGGGCGCGGCCCGCCTCGACGTGGGCGGTGCGCACGTCCACCTGCACCAGATTCTCCAGGTTCCGGACGGCCTCTTCGGCCTGGCGCCGGCTGACGGTGGCGCGCTCGTGTGCGGCGCGGGCCTGATGGTTACCCAGCGGGTACTCCGCCGACACTCCGAACAACAGGTCGTAGCGGTGGTCGTCCTGGTTCTTCAAGGACCCGCTGAACGATTCGGCGTAACCGCTGCGGCCGAGGGTAATAAACAGGTCCATGCGCGGAAGAAGACCGCCCCGCGTCTCGACGAGCCGCAGGTCGCCGCGCTGGAGGGCCAGGCGCGCCTGGTTCAGGTCGGGCCGCATCCGCAGGGCCACCTGGACGTGCGACTCCACGTCGTCGAGCGGAGCATCGGGCAGCGCGGCCTTCTCGAGAAGCCGGACCTGGCGGTTCCATACGCCGCCTGCGTCGCCGGGAGGATTCAGCAGGCGCAGCAGGCGTATTCGTGCCTTCTCGCGGTCGCTCCCGGCATCAACGATGTCCTGGCGGCGGAAGGCCAGTTCAGACTCGGCCGCCGTCAGGTCCGTCGCCGGAATCGTGCCCGCCCTGGCCCGCTCGCGGATGACGTTGGCCTGCTCCTCGGCCAGCGCCACCGACTGGCGGTAGATCTCCAGTTGGCGCTCGGCCAGAACGTAGTCCCAACACGTCTGCTCCACGAGGGCGACGACCGCCTCCGAAAAGCCCCGCAGTTCATACTCGCTGGCCAGCGTGTCCAGGCGGGCCTGGCGGATGTTGGCCAGGTTCACGCCCGTGCCGAACCCGCGCAGCAGGGCCTGCGTAACAGTCAGGCCCAGGCGCGACTGCACCAGTTGGCGGCCGGTGCCGGCGTCGGCGATCTCGGTTGTGGCGCCGAGGCCGACCGTCGTGCCGGTGGGCAGAAACCGCGTCACGCCCACCTCGCCGACAAGCGAGTGGCTGGAAAACTCGAACAGCCGGCCGCGCGAACTCAGGCCCTCGGCTCGCTCGCGCTCGTAGCCGAACGTCCCCAGCAGGACCGGGTCGAAAACGCCGCGGGCCTCCTGCTCGAACGTCCGGACGACGGCCGGCGTCATCCGCTGGACGACGAGTTCCTGGTTGTGTTCGATGGCCATGAGCACGGCGTCCTGAACCGTAACCTCCACCGCCCCGTCGGCGCTCGCGCCGACGGACCCCCCCGGAGCCCCCGCCGACGCGCGGGGGGTCTCCTGACCCGCCGCGCCGGGAGGCCCGCCTCGCGGCGGCTGCTCCGCCGATCTGTCAGCACCAGCAGGCCTCTCAGCCGCCGCCTGGGCCTCCGCCGGCCGCGCCGATCCCACGCACGGCAGGGCCAGGCCGGACTTGAGCGCCGCGCAGGATGCCGGCGCGAGGGCCGCCAGCAGCCCGCCGGCCACGCAGGCAAGGCCGGACCGCCACGGCATCCGCATGCGACACGGGGCGCCTGACACTCAGATCTCCGATTCGTCCTCTTCGCGCTGCGAGAGCGACACGTACGCCACGCCCTCGGTCGTCTCGAGTTCCTCCACCAGTTCGCGGCTGCGGTGAGGGTCCCTCAGCAGGAGCCGGTACGACAGGTCCATCCCGGCGTCGGGGGCGCTGCGCTCGCTCGCCAGACTGGTCCGGACGCTGTGCCGCCTCAGAACCTTCTTGACGGCGTCGGTCGCGCGGCCGGCGCCCGTCCAGTGCAGCGACAGAACCACATCGTAGCGGTGCCGGCTGCCGAACGCCGTCAGCCGCAGGTACAGGAAAATGATCGCCACCACGCAGCAGCCGACAAGGGTCGTCGAGAACCGCAGCGTGCCGATACCGAGGCCCATGACGATCCCCCACAGGATGAACGTGGTGTCGCGCGTGTCCTTCAGCACGTTGCGGAACCGCACCACCGCAAAGACTGCCAGCAGGCCGAACGCGATGATGATGTTCCCCGACATCAGCGTCATCACCAGCGCCACGATCACCGGGATGACAACCAGCGACGCCACAAACATCCGCGAGTACGACAGCCCCGTGTGCGACCACATGTACACCCAGCCGATGATGTGGCCGACGCAGAAGGCCAGCAGCGCCACCAGCACGACCGTCTCCCACGTCATCGCAGTGGCGCCGATGTCGCCGTGAAGCAGCATATCCTGCCAATTGCTCATCCGAGCATCCTCCGAACGGCAACTTACAGCCGCAGCCCCGGGATGCGCAGCGCGCAGGCGCACGCAACGTACTTGGCCACGCTGCGCCGTTCCAGCCCGAACACGCAGGCCATATGCTGCATCCACACCGGGAAGCGGTCCGTGAACTTGAGTTCCAAGACGACGCCGCCGACCTCGGGGAAGACGCGGTCGCCGTTGTAGTGGAGCATGCCGGAGCCGTCGTATAGCGCGCCGTGCAGGCGTCGGTCGAAAGTCAGCCGGACGGCGTTTGAGTTCGGCGTAATGTACGCCTCGCGCTTGTAGGCGACGAAAACCATGCCCTCGGCGTGAATGCGCGTCCGCAGGTCGAGGAACTGTTGAAGGGCCGCCCGGCCGCGCGGCGTGTCGTCCAGGACGTCGCCAGGGGCGGGCCAGTGCCCGGCCAGGATCCGCGCAATCCCCGACTTGCGAACGGCACAGCGCTGCTTGAAGATAACATCGTTCAGCCGGCGCTTGACCTCCAGGTACGCAGGGCTGTCGGCCAAATCGTCGTAATACCGGATGCGGAGTTTGAAGCGGTTCTTCTGGCCCTGCATCGTCGCACGGCAGAGCGCCAGGCTCGGGCTGTCCAGGTACAGGCTGTGGACCGCGTACTCGAACCCCTCGGCGGGGTTGTCGTGCTCGTCAGGCTCCAGGTAACTGAGGGCGAAGTCGCGGATGGCGCGCGCGCAGCCTTCGGTGATCAGATACTTCATCTCGAATCGGCTGCTCTGCAATGCCGGCGGCAGTGGCATTACCGCACCGCGCCTTCCACTCAACACGGGGAGCGCCGCGAGCCGCAACCCAGGGCGGCGCCGCAGTTCCCTCCGCGAAGGGACAATCCGTCCCTCACCCTTCCTTATATACGGCCTCAAAGGGCGCGTGCGCATCCGAACACCCGATGCGCGGCCCTTGCTATCCAAGGGTCAACCGGCCTCGTCGGACACCCGTGAGTAACTCTTGAGGGTTCTGGCGCCGCTCCTGTCGAACCGCCCCCGACAACTTGGCCCCGGGCGCTGTGCAATCCCACAGTGTGGGTCGCAATTTAGCCGAAAACGCACACGAATCCAAGGCATGGTTCAAAGCCCCCGGCACCGCCGGGGGATGGTCGGCCCGCACCATCCATCCCCACGCGGTGCGTGGGGCTTGTTTGAACCATGCCGAATCCAATAAGATTATAATGCAAGAATGCCCCGTTGCCAAACAGATAGCCCGATTATCCGGCCCATTCCGGAGGCCCGGCACGGGTCTGAAAAGGCCCTACAGGTTGGGCCGCGTGACGGCAAGGCCCCAAGCAATCGCGCTCATCGGAACCTCTCAGGAACCGCGACGACGTGCCGCCGCAGCGCCGCGGAAAGATGTTGCAGCGGAGGATGACTTCCGGCAACACGTCCTTGATGCCAATTGGCATCTGACCGCACGAATGCTAGAATGCCGCCAAGCATTCTCGCGGAGATGACATCAATCGCAAGGAGCCGCCGTGGCCTACCAACCTCGACCAACCGACACGTCTTCCGTCGCCCTGCCGGCCGGACTGGAAGCGCTGACGGAGCGCCTCGCCGAGAACACCCACGACATCTGGGCCGCCCGTCGCATGGCCGAAGGCTGGACATGGGGCCCCACGCGCAACGACGCCCTCAAGCAGCACCCCGACCTCATCCCCTACGCCGACCTCCCCGAAGGCGAGAAGCAGTACGACCGCAACACCGCCATGCAGACGCTCAAGGCCATCGTCGCCCTGGGGTACCGCATCGTGAAGCCGTAGGAACCTGGCCCCGCAGCCCGGCGGGCGCAATCGCGGCTACCCGGAGCGGTAAACCTGGAACCCCGCCCGGGCCAGGAACACGGGCAACCGGCGCACCACGTCGCGGTTGTACGCCTTGGCGCCGTCCGGCAGGCGCTCCCAGCAGACGAGGTCCGGGTTGCGCTTCTCGCGGTCGTCGCGCGCCAAGCCCCAGGACCAGCCTTCCAGGAGTCGCTCGGCCATGTACCGCTCGTGCTCCAGGCGGGCCATGGTTTCCACTTCCGCATCGGTAAAGCGGAAGGACTCGGCGTCCCAGTCCATCAGGGGGGCGATGCCGCAGCCGATGGCCTCAAGTTTAACGCCGATGTGATCCGCCGCCAAGCGGTTCGACTCCTTCAGGTCCTCGGGCAACTCGTCCCACGGGACGAGGGCGGCGTTCGTCTCGGGCGTCTCGCCCAGCGCGCAGCGGTGCTGCACGTAGGCCTCGTGCAGCAGGCGCGCAAGGCTCTCGTGCGTGCCGCCGGGCAACAGGTCGGGGTTGCACGTCCGTTCCAGGAGGCTGAAGGCGCGAAGGTTGCGGAACCCTCCGGGGTCCCCGCCGTGGAGGAACCCCGCCAGGCCGGCCTCGCCCGTCATGCAGGCCACGATCGTCACGTCGCGGCCGCGCGCCTTGCCGTGAAGCGACAGCGCCGCCGACAGGCTGTCGAAGTCGTCGTCGAGGCACACGTACGCGGTCGTTACGCCGCGCAGAAACTCGGCGCGGTGGAACTGGGGCGCGGCCGTGCCCATCGGCAGCACCTGGAGTTCGCAGACGGTCTCCAACTGGGGATAGCGGAGGCGCCACAGTTCGCGCTTCTCCTCGGCCGCCGGGTCGAGGACCGTCAGGCGCAGGCGCTCGCCGGTTTCGCCGTGGCGCGCCCGCCAGCCCTTGGCGGCATGGACGACCACGCTCTGCCCCATCTGGCCGAGGCCGACGACCAGGATGTGCGGCCGGACGCCGCAGGCCTCGCACGCCTCGCTGAAGATCGGATGCTCGTTCAGCAGACGCCGCGCGCCGATGTCGAAAACGTTGAAGAACTCCAGCCGGAGGGCCAGCACCCGCTCGGCCGCCATCTCCTGCTCGCGCAGCAGAAGGTACAGTTCCGGGTCCACGATGTGGATGAGGCACGTGAGCGGTCGGCCGCGGCGCCGGCCGACAATCTCGCGGGCGTAGGCCCCGACCTCGGCGTTCGCACCGTCGTCGCCGCAGACCGCCACCACGTACCGCGCTCGGTGGATGCGGGCCTTGCGGAGCATGCCGCGCTCTGACGCGTTGCCCATGACCACGATGGCCCCTTCGTCGCGGCACTGCTGGAGCATGCCGTTGCCTTCGTCCTGCTCGATGACCACCACGCGCTCGCCGCACTCCAGGAACGAGTGCGTCAGCAGCAGGCCCTTGCGGCCCAGGCCGCAGATGACGATGTGGTTCCTCAAGAGCCGCAGCCTGAGCGACTGAAGTTGCTCGGCAAACAGTTCCGCCAGGGCCTGCACCGCCGTGTAGCCCGCCACCACCGGCGCCAGGAACCGCGCCAGGTTCAGTTCCCACGCCACGGGCGGCTGAACAGAGGAATCCATCTGGAGGATATACAGTTGCAGCGTGGCATAGAGCACATCCCACGCCGACCGCCCGTTGCCGGCAAAGTGGCGGGCATACCCGATGCACCCGAACCCCAGGGCCGCGACCGCCAGCGCCCCGACCACGGGCCACTCGTAGTCGTGCCACCAGCGGCGGACGCTGTCGCGCCAGAAAGCCCGCGCGCGGCCGCACAGGCGCCGCAGCCGCCGGCCGTCGGATAATGCGTTCAAGAGCCGCCCCTAAGATTAACACCGCAACATAACATTACGAAGGGTCTTGCGCGGCGAACATGCGGACCCGCAGCGCAGCAAACCAGTAGTCCGTCAACTCCCACCCAGAAGGTTGACGGACTACCAGCCAAAGCGGCGCTGTCGGCCTAAGTCAGGCGCCCGCGCGCCGCTGGCGGGGCGTTGCCACCCCCAGGCGTTTCACAAGCCGGTACAGGGCGGGCGTGTTGCGGTGCAGGAGGGCGGCGGCCCCGGCCACGCTGCCCGCCTGCTCGATCGCCCGCTCGATGGCCGCGCGCTGCGCCTGGTCGATGATCTCGTCGAGCGTCTGCGGCCCTCGCGCGGCCGCCGCCATGTCCTTCGGCAGATGCTCCAGGCGGACCGTTCCGCCGTGCGAACGGTACACCGCGTGTTCCAGCACCCGGACAAGGTCCGAGATGTTGTTCGGCCAGACCGTCCGGCACAGGGCCTGGACGACGGCCCCGTCCAGGGCGGGTACGGCCGGGGAACCCCCGCGGCGGGTGATGCGCGCCAGGATGTCTTCGCACAGCAGGCGCTTGTCCTGGGCGCCGCGCTCCTCCAGCGACGGAATCCGCACGTGCCGCTTGCGGAACTTGGCCAGAAGGTCCGGGATCATGCGCCCCGGCTGCGCCAGAAGTTCGGGCGAATAGGTAGAGGTGGCGATGATCTTGACGTCGTATTCCAGGATGCCCTCCTCGTCGGGAGTCCCCAGGCGGACCTTCTCTTCGGGGACGTTCGACACGGGACTCAGTTCCCCGTCGAGTTCCTCCTGGAGGGCGGTCGGCAACTGCTCCACGTGGTGGAGCACCAGGAGGCCGTCGTGGGCCTCGCGGATGTAGGGCCTGAGTTCGTTGACGGCCGCGCGCCCGCCGCCGAACTGGCGCAGGCTCCCGCCCACGTAGTAGTCCTTGAAGAACGAGCCGCACGGCAGCACCGTCATCCGCTCCTTCGGCTTCATCTGCCGCCACAGCGCCCGGACCGTCAGGATCTTGCCGACGCCCGGGTCGCCCGTCACCAGGCCGTACGGCGAGCGCATGAGATTCCAGAGTTCGCCGACGGCTTCCAGGAAGCAGGGGCTGGAGCCGACGATGTCGGAAGGAGTTCCGGGCAAAGGCTCCGGGGGTCTGGCCGCGCCCGTGCTCGGCCGCTCCGCGATCGCCCGCACGTATTCCGCGGCTTTGCCGACCCAGATATCGCCGTCGTCGCGCTTGATGTAATGCCGGACCAGCCCCTGGCCCAGGCCCTCGGCCTCGCCCGCTGCGCACCCTAGTCGAGATACATATATTAGTATCGGACGGCGGCGGTCCGCCAGGTCGCCGGCCTCGCGCGCCAGGGCCGCCACCCAGGGGGCCCGGCTCGGCAACGGCTGCCTGTCGTCAATCGCGATGACCGGCGCGCCGCGGGCCTCCCGCACAAGCCGCGCGAGCGCCGCGTCGGGCGCACCGCCCGCCCTGATGCTCACGAGGCCCACGCCCCGCCGCCGCAGCAGCGTCGCAAGTTTCCGCCGCTTGGACGCCACGGCCCCCCGGCCCATCGAGGTGCAGAAAATGACGAAGAACGCGTTCACAGGCCCCCCTTTCCATGAATCGGCCCGACCATGACACCGCCGGCCCTGGCGCCGCAACCGCGCCCCTGCTTGCCCGCGGCAATCGGCGACCCCATGATACCCGCTGGCGCGACAACTTCAACAGTCGGGCCGGATGCGGTGACAAGGAGGGGCAGCATACACCCCGGCCGCGCCGCCGCCTGCCGCAACAAGTCTTGCCGCCGAGCAACGGAACCACTACACTTAGACCGGTGCGCCGATGTCGGCCTCGCGCGGGCGAAGGAGCACCGCAGGGCGAACCGGCGCCGCGCGTAGTGCGTGAACCGAGATTGCGGCCATGCCCACAAACGAGCCGAGCCAGGCCGTGTCGCTCCGGGTGTCGGTCACCGACCGGTGCCAGTTGCGGTGTCGATACTGCGCCCCGGCTCGCCAGCCGTCAGGCCACGGCACGCCTGACGTGCCAGGGGGCGACGCCGCGGCAAGCCCGGCCGACGCGCCGCACGAGCCGCACGCCGCACCGCTCGCGCTGGAGGAGATTCTGCGCCTTGTCCGGTTCCTCAAGGAGCGCTTCGGCCTGCACAAGGTGCACTTGACGGGGGGCGAACCGCTTCTCAGGCCCGACCTGCCGCGCCTGGTGTCCCTGCTGGCCGCAGAGGCGCCGCCGGACCTTGCGCTTACGACCAACGGGCAGCGGCTGGCCGAGATGGCGGCGGACTTGCGCCTCGCGGGCCTGCCCCGCATCAACGTCAGCCTCGACAGCCTTGACCGCGAGACGTACCGGCGGCTGACTCGCGGCGGGCGGCTCGATGACACGCTTGCGGGCATCGAGGCCGCCCGCCGCGAGGGGCTCTCGCCCGTCAGACTCAACATGGTGGTCCTGCGGGGCGTCAACGACCACGAAACGGCTGACGTGGTGCGCTGGGGCCTTGAGCGCGGCTGCCAGGTGCGCCTGCTGGAACTCATGCCCATCGGCGTTGCGCGGGCGGACTTTCGGGAGCGGTTCGTCCCGTCGGCCGAGGCGCGCGAGCGGCTGGCCGGCGAGTTCGACCTGCGGCCGCTCGGACACGAGCCGGGCGCGTCGAGCCGCAGATGGCTGGCCCGCGGCCGCCGCGGCCTGAGCGGCATCGTCGGATTTATATCTCCATGCAGCGATGTGTTCTGCGGCGGCTGCCGGCGCCTGCGGCTGATGGCCGGCGGGCGGCTCCTGGGTTGCCTGGCTCGAGGCCGGGGGATCGACATCCGGCCCCTGCTCGCCCTGCGGGGCGCCGACGCCGAGCGCGGCATCCTCCGCGCCGTCAACGAAGCCCTGGCCTCCAAGCGCGGCGGCCGGCCTTTCGCCGCCGAGCGGCCCATGATCGCCGTCGGCGGATAGGAGACGCTGCGATGCTCCGGCCCAAGCGGCTCACGCACCTGTCACGCTGCGGCAGCCCGCGCATGGTGGACGTGGGCGAAAAGCCCGTCTCCCGCCGCACGGCCGCGGCCGAGGCCTACGTGGCCGTCGGCCCCGCGGTCGCCGCCCTCATCCGCAAGACGGGCGCCGTGGCCAAGGGCAACGTGCTGGAGACCGCGAGGCTGGCGGGCATCATGGCCGCGAAGCAGACGCCCGCCATTGTGCCCCTCTGCCACCCGATTCCGCTCGACCGCGTGGACGTGGAGGCGCGCCTGGAGGGCGACCGCGTGCACATCGTGGCCACGGCGTCGGCCGAGGCCCGCACGGGCGTCGAGATGGAGGCGATGACCGCCGCCGCCGCTGCCGCCCTCACCGTTTACGACATGGTCAAGTCGGCCGGCAAGGGCGCCGAGATCGGGCCCGTGCGGCTCCTTGAGAAGACGGGCGGCCGGTCGGGCCGCTGGAAGCGCGAGGAGCACCACCGTGGGCCGCGTTGAGGCCGTCTGCATCGCGGCCGCCAAGGGCGAGCGCAAGCGGCCCGCCGCATCGGCCGTCTTCCGCGCCGGCTTCGGCATCGAGGGCGACGGCCACGCGGGCCCCGGCCACCGCCAGGTGAGCCTCCTCTCGGCAGCGGACATCGAGGCCGTCCGGCGCTCGGGCCTTGCGGACCTGGCGCCCGGCGACTTCGCCGAGAACGTCATCCTCTCGGGCCTCGACCTGGCCTGCATCGGCCTGGGCACGCGGCTGCGGCTCGGTGCTGATGTAGTTCTTGCGATATCTCAAATAGGCAAGGTCTGCCACGCGCCGTGCCGGATCGCGCGCCTCACGGGCGACTGCATCATGCCGCGCGCGGGCCTCTTCGCCCGCGTCGAGGCCGGCGGCGCGGTGCGGCCCGGAGACGATGCGGCGGTTGAATCGCTCGTGCCGCGAAGCCGCATCCAGGCCGTCGTCCTCACGATTTCCGACCGCTGCTCGCGGGGCGAGGCAACCGACA
>VGYT01000079.1 GCA_016872895.1 Planctomycetota bacterium | reverse complement strand
GTTGAGGCGTTTTCGGCGCCCGCACCGCCCCTGGCGCCCCCGCCAGAAGGGGTCCGGCCCGGAAAATATTTTTGGAATTGGCACAACTGCGTAAGTTGGGTTAGTCAAGGAAAGATCCCGGCCAGAGAACGGGCGGCGGCGGCCGTATAATCATGGGCGGAGGCAAGCGGTGACCCAGGTATCGTGCGACGCCCCGGCTAACCGCGTTCGCGTCGGCACGTCCGGCTGGTCGTACGCCGACTGGCAGGGCGTGTTCTATCCGCGCAGGAAGCCTCGCGGCTTCGACGAACTGGCGTACCTGGCCGGGTACTTCGACTGCGTGGAGGTGAACTCGTCGTTTTACCGGCAGCCGTCGGCGCGGATGGGGGCGTCGTGGCTGCGGCGGACGCCGCCCGAGTTCGAGTTCACGTATAAACTGTACCAGCGGTTCACGCACGAGCGGCCGCCCGCGTGGACGGCCGGCGACGCGGCCGAGTTCAAGGCGGGCATCGAGCCGGTGCTCGCGGCCGGGAGGCTGGGGGCCGTGCTCGTCCAGTTTCCGTGGTCGTTCCGCGCCGGCGGCGAGGCCTTCCGGCACGTGGAGCGCATCCGGGGCGACTTCGCCGGCCTGCCGCTGGTGGTCGAGGTCCGCCACGCGAGTTGGGCCGCGCCGGAGGCGATCCGGTTCCTCAAGGACGCCGGCCTCGGCTTCTGCGACATCGACCAGCCCCCGTCGCGCTCCGGCCTTCCGCCCATGTCGCTTGTGACCTCGCCTGTGGGCTACGTGCGCCTGCACGGGCGGAACAGGGAGGCGTGGTTCAGGCGCGGCGCCGGCCGCGACGAGCGCTACAACTACCTCTACCGCGAGGAGGAACTGGCGGAGTGGATCGGGCGCATCGGCGAGATCGCCCGGGCGAGCGAAAAGACGTATGTGTTCACCAACAATCATTATCGCGGCCAGGCGCCCGCCAACGCACTCCAGATCATCTCGAAGTTGAAGGGCCGGCCGGTGCCCGTGCCGGCGCCCCTGGCGGAGGCCTTCCCGTTTCTCGCCTCCATCGCCGCCGCCGACCTGCCGCCGGGCGCGCAGGGCGAGTTGTTTTGACCGCCGTTTCGAGCTCGCCGCCCCCGGCCCGCCGCTGCGATCCCGCTGCGGGAGCGGCGGGTTTTCCTACTCCGCCAGCGCCCGCCGGACCTTGCGCACCATCCGGTGCAGCCACGAACTCTGCGCCTTGAAGCGGTCGCGCATGGCCCTGAGTTGCGGGATGGTCCAGTCCTCGGTCTCAATCATGCCGCCTTCCTCGAACGAGCGGGCCACGTTGTCCGGGGTCATCTCCTGGCGCAGGTAGCCCTTTTCGGCGCAGATTTCGTGCAGGCGGGTGCCGTAGAGCGGCGTCGCAAGCGTGTTGTGGCCGCGGACGGAGAAGCGGCGCTTCAGCATGTGCGCAAAATCAACGGTTATCTGCATATCTGCCAGGGTCTCGCCGGGCAGTCCCATGATGAATCCCGACCTGGCCTTCAGGCCCAGCCTCTTGCACGCCCCGGCCGCCCCGACCACCGATTCCAGCCGCAGGTGCTTCTCGATGACCTCGTCCAGCACGCGCTGCGAGCCGGACTCGACCGTCAGGAAAATGGCCTGGCACCCCGCCTCCTTCGCCTTCGCCAGCACGTCGAACGTGAGTTTGTCGGTCCGCATGCCGATGGGCGTTTCCCACGTGAGGGCCAGGCCCTCCTTCCTCATCGCAATCAGGCCGTCCAGGATGGCGTGAAAGCGCTCTTCGTTCTGCGCCAGGTTGTCGTCGATGAAGTGCAGGTGGCGCACGCCCAGGTCCCGGGCGATGAACCGCACGTGCGCCAGCACCCGCTCGGGACTCTGCATGCGGTACCGGCGGCCCATGTGGGCGTGGGCGGCACAGAAGGTGCACTTGTACGGGCATCCGCGGCTCGTAAGAAGGGTAAGGATGCGGCGGTCCTTCCACCGCCACTTGCCGGCGGCGTCCATCGTGGCCACCCGCATGTATCGCTCAAGGTCTATAAGGTCGTACGCCGGGTCGGGCAGCGCGTCGAGGTCGTCGATGTAATCGGCCCGCGGGTTGACCTGCGCGCGGCCGCCATCCCGGTAGGCTATGCCGCGCACGTCGCGAAGCGGGCTGCCGCGGGCCAGGGCATCGGCCAGGGCGGGCAGTATGGTCTCGCCTTCGCCCAGGACGGCCGCGGTGACGGCCGGCTCGGCCAGGAAATCCTCCGGCCGCACGGTCACCGGCGGCCCGCCGATGACGATGGGCACGCGCGGCAGGACGGCCCGCACTTCCCTGGCCGCCCGCAGCGCCTGCGGCATCTGCGTGTAAAAAAGGTCGCTGATGCCCACCAGGTCCGGCGCCGCATCGCGCACGGAGCGGGCGATGTCGTCCCAGGCGGCGCCGACGTGCAGGACGCCTTCCGCGCTGAAGGCCAGGCGCGACGGGTCCGTCTCGACCGCGCCGTCAAAGAGCACGACCTGGTGCCCGGCCCGCCGCAGGGCCGCCCCCAGATACATGAGCGCCAGCGGGATTTCGGCCTGTGCGGCCACGTTCCATCCGCGGCGGAACTCCAGCGGCGGACGCAACAGAAGCACGTTCATCCGTCAGTCTCCCGTCTCGCGGCGGCGGGCGACGAAAAGGGCCTCGGCCGTCCGGCCCAGCAGGGCCGCCACGTGGCTCTCCAGGCGCGCCACAACATGCATCCGGGCCAGCCGGGCGTAGAGCGCGCGGCCGGTGTCGTCGGCCAGCAGGGCCAGGCTGCCGCGCATGAACGTCGGGCGGCGGATGGAATGCGCCGACTCCACCCGGAACCCCGCCGCCTCCAGGTGCCGGCGCAGCGTCGTCCGCGTAAAGTGCGTCAGGTGTCGCGGCATGTCGAGGCCGTACCAGGCGGCCCCGAACCAGCGGGCCGACAGGCTGTCGTTCATCGGGCAGACGACCGCCAGCCGGCCGCCCGGGCGCAGGACATCCCGCACGGCCCGCAGCGTGGCCAGCGGGCTGGGCACGTGCTCCAGGACGTGCCACATGGTCACAAGGTCATAAGTGCCCGGCGGCAGGTCGGCGCCCGGCAGCGTGCCCTGGTGGATGACGAGGCCGGCTGCGCGGCCGGCCCGGACGGCGGCGGGCACAAGGTCGATGCCTTCGGCCTTCCATCCAGCCGCGGCCATCTGGGCCACGTAACGCCCTCCGCCGCAGCCGAAGTCGAGCAGCCGCCCCTCGCCCTCGTACGGCAGGCAGCCGACGAACTTGCGGTTCCTGAGGCGCAGGGCCGCCGCGGGCGTGAGGAGCCATCGCAGCGGCGCGGCGCTGCGGCGCCCGAGCGGATACCCGCGCAGGTTCACCAGCGCCCACCGCAGAAGGCCGTGTGGCGGTCCCCGGTTCTCCGGGGCGCCCTGGTGGCACTCGTAGCCGTCGGGATACGCGCGGCTGAGCGCCTCGGCGGCCGGGCGCGGGCTGGTCCGCGCCAGGCCGCACCGGCGGCAGCGGACGACGCGCCACTCGCCGGGCAGGGCGCCCAGGCGGTCGGCGCGGGCCAGGACGAAGTCGGCCTCCGCGGCCCCGCAGAAGTCGCACGGGACCTCCTCGATGGCCGCCGCTGTCGCCGCTTTGTGTTTGGTTGGAACCATCGCCGCGTATTTTGTGCCTGCGTCGGCCTCGGTTGTGGCACGGCGGGCTTGCCCCGCCCGGGTTTACCCGCGCCCGTCCCCACGGCCGGACAAGCCGGCCGTGCCACACGGCCGTGCGCGGCGGCTGGCTACGGCTCAAACAGCGCCGCCCATCCGTCGCGGAAAAGGAACCGGGCGGCCGCGCGGGCGCGGGCCAGCCGCCGCCGGGCCCGCTCCGTTTGCCACGCCGCGACGAGGGCAGCCGCGGCTGCCAGGTTGCCCACCAGCATCAGCGCCTCGCGATTGAACATCCCCAGCCACAGGACGGCCGCCATCAGCCGCCCCTTCACAGGCCCGTTGTGCTTGCGGATATAGCGCAGCAGGCTGCGGCAGAAGAAGAGGTTGCTCGCGGCCGTAGCGGCCGACACGCCGCCGATGTGCGTCATCTGCGCCGCCGGCTCGAACCGCACGCGGTAGCCGGCCTGGCGCGCGCGCCGGCAGAAATCCATCTCCTCGAAGTACACGAAGAACCGCTCGTCCAGCACGCCCACCTGGGCCAGCACCCGCTCCGGGACGCAGAAGGCCGCGCCCATGACCACATCGACGTCGGCCGCCGTGCGGAAATCAAAGTCCGCCAACTTATACCGCTCGTACGCACCCTTGAAGAGCCTGAGCAGCCTGGCCGGCGTGTACTGATGCAGCAGGGCCGCGAACGTCGGCTCCCGGCGCGCCGAGGGCTGAACCGTGCCGTCGGCGCTGAGGAGTTGCGGGCCGCAGACGCCGATTGAAGTGTCGCCGTCGAGCGTCCGGACGAGCGTCTCCAGGGCCCCCGGCCCGGCGACTGTATCCGGGTTGAGGAACAGGATGCACCGGCCGGAGGCGAGCACGGCGCCCTGGTTGTTTGCGGCCGCGAAGCCGCGGTTCGCCTTGTTGGCAATGAGGCGCACCGGGTGGAACTCGCGCGTGACCATCTCGGCGCTGCCGTCGCGGGAGGCGTTGTCCACGACAATGGCCTCGATGGTCAGGCGACCGGCGCCCGCGCGCAACGATTCCAGGCACGCGGCCAGTTCGCGGCGGCAATTGAACGAGACGATGATGACCGATAGGTCCGGCCGCATCAGCCGCTCTCTCCCGCGCGGCCAGCGCGCACCGTCAGGTCCCACCAGTGGCGGATGTTGCGGAAGTAGCGCTTGCCGAAGAGCGCCCCGCCCACGCCCGCCCCGATGCGCTGCCAGAGCGACGGCTGCTCGTGCCAGTGGGCGAGTATCTCGCGCCGCCAGGTGTCGGCCAGGTGGCCGGCGTCGGGGCGGCGCTCTCGCAGGCCCCACGCGAACACCAGCCGCGGCGACTTGTCGTGCCCCTGCCAGCCGTACAGAACCGTCTCAAAGCCGCCCATCAGCCGCAGCAGGGCCTGCGGCGTGAAGCGCCAGTAATCGTCCGGGTAGGCGTGGATGTCCAGGTTGAACACCGTTGAGACGAGAGCCATCCCGCCGGGGGCCGTCACGCGGTGGATCTCCCGGATGCCCTTGTCCACCTCCCACGCGTGTTCCAGCACGTTGAGGCACAGCACCGTGCCGGCCCAGCCGTCGGGAAAGGAGAGGGCCTCCAGGCGCTCGATGCGGTCCACGCCGGGGCCGGCGTGCATGTCGCAGCCGACGAACTTCAGGCCCGGAAAGAGCGGCCTGAGGTCGGCAAAAGCGAGATTCTGCACCTGCCGGGAGCCGATTTCTAGGACCGGCCCCCGCGGCGGCAACACCGCGACCGCTCCTTCCACCAGGGCTCGTGTCAGGCGGTCCAAACCGTTCCCCCGCGTGAATTGCCCCCGCCGTGCGGCCGACATATCTTAGCCGCCTGGTGAAGTTCTGGCCATGCCAAAAAGCACGGTTGTGGTGCAGTTCAGACGCGATCCCCAGCCAGCAGGCCACAAGCAGCAAGGCACGGGCCAGGCAGCCGCTGCCCCGCCGCCTTCGGCGGCGAATTCCCGGCATGCGGGCGCAAGTTCCATGCCGCTGCGGGAAAAAGGCTCCTGACGCCTTTTTCCTCAGCGGTACCCGATAACCTTGGCGGGCACGCCGACGGCAATTGCGCCCGGCGGGACGTCTCTCGTGACCACTGCGCCGGCGCCGATGACGGCCCCATCGCCGATCGTGACGCCCGGAAGGACTGAGGCCCCCGCGCCTACCCACGCGCCGGCCCCCAGGCGGACGGGCATCGACTCGACCGGCTGCTCGCGCATCAGTTGCCCCGGGGCGGTGCCGTGCCCGGCATCGGTGATGTGGCAGAGTTGCGAGATCATCGCGTCGGGGCCGATGGTGACCGCCTGGTGGCTGATGATGATTGTGCCGCGGCCGATGTACACACGGTCGCCCACGGCGATGCGGCCGGTGGGCAGGGCCGCCAGGCAGACGTCCTTACCGAGGCGCACAGCGGCCCCGAGTTCGACGTTCTCGGGGGCCGTCACGTCAATCGGCCCTTCCAAGTGCAGCCCCGGGCCGATGCGCACGCCCCGGGCGCGCAGTACGTGCGGCCGCGCGCGGCGGGCGAGGCTCTTGCCGACTGAGGCAATCGCAAGGCAGAGGTTGGCCAGTAATGTCCACATGGGTTCAAGTGGGCGCCATATTCAGCGGCTGCCCGGGGGTTTGCAAGCGTTTTCGGCGACGGGGACAAAGGCGGCTTGCAGCGGCGACCCGCCCGTGTCCCGGGGCGCCGGGCGTCGGGACGATCAGCGGCGGATGCGGCCCCGCAGGTGGGCCAGGAGCGCGGCGGCCGGCCCGCGGCCGCTCCTTCCACCAACGCCCGTGTCAGCCCATCCACGCGGAGACCCCTTGGCAGGTGGCTGTGTCTCGCCGGGTGCGAGGGCGGTATTCTAGCCGATGACGCCCGCGTCCTCAATCACCACGCTCTTTTCGTCCAGGTGGTTGTCCGAGGCGGGTTTGCCCGACGCGAGTGCCCAGATGGTGTGTGTGTGGTCGTTCAGGTCGACGTTGGCGAGGCGACTGCGGATGTCCTTGATGCGCTCCGGCCGCGTGGCGGCGACGCAGGCTGCGCCCGTTCCCATGGACCTGACGCCGCCGAGAAAGAGAATCTGCCGGCCCGGGTGTGCGGGGTGAGGCCCGCGAAGCACAAGTCCGTAATCAACGTCGGGGATTTCTGCGGGATTGTGCTCGCGGCTATAGGTGAAGGTCTTGCCGAAGGCCCATCCGTGCAGCGTAGTCTTATTGGCCTTCTCATTCAACTCGAAGCGCCAAGGGGTGCGGGCGCCCCGCTGAATCATCTCCATGGCGTCGGCCGCAACGATGTTGGACATGGGCGAGCCGATGAGGTACAGGTTCCAGTTATTGCGCAAGAGATCGTTCTTGTCCACTAGTTGGGCGCTAATGAGTTCCGGCAAGACTTCCTTGCCAAGAAGCGTTCCCAGAGCGTAGAGGATGCCCACTACGCCCAGGTAATCGCCGTAGGTGCGGCGTTCAAGGTTGAGTTTGCCCGCCCCGTGCAGTTTGCTTCCCAGGATGGTCCGCCACCGCGGGCTGCACAGGATGTAGGAAGGGCTAGGCGATGGGGCCACGAGCATGGCCCGCAACAGCCCCATGTCGGAGTCCACCTTGTTGCTCAGTTGTGCGCGCAACTTGTCCTCGAAATGCTGCCACTGCGGATCGCGGTCTTCGTACTCAATGCGTTCCAGGCCCTTGAGGTCTTCCGGGACGTCGGTCCCCTTCTGGCAGATGACCAGGACTTCCTTCCTGATGGCCTTGGCGTAACCGACCTCGTAGTAAACATTCGGACTGGGCTGTGAGAGTTCAACCACGATGAGTTCCGCGCGTTCGATCAGCGCGTGTATCTTATCGAGCAACGGTTGGCCGGAACCCGGCACCTCATCAGCGCGGATACAGCGCAGCCCAGTGGCCTCCTGAATCAACCTGCGCAAGTTCTTGTAAAACAGGCCGAGGGCCTGGTAGGGCATTATGACGAAGCAGAACCTGCGACTGCCGACGAGATCCAGGATCCGGTCCGCATCCTTGCCTGTCATGGCGGGATCTCCTGCAAGTGAACGGTAGAGGCCGCAACGCCCGTCGGGGCTGCACACCCCAGCCCTTGCCGGACCATGCGTGCCGCGGCAGCCGTCATATTCAGCCGGAGCGAGGGCGTTTGCAAGGCTTTTCGTCGGCCCACGGCGCCGCTCAGCATCGGCTTCCCTGGGGGTGTGCCTTGCGGTTGCGGCTCTCTCGAGGAGCGGCCGGATTCACGCGCTGGCGCGGCGCATCGTGCGTTGGATGTGCGAGCGGACGTAGGCCCGGAAGTCGCGATGGCCGCTTGAGGGGAACGAGGCGATGGCCTCCAGGAGGGCCTGGTTGCCCCTGTCGAGGCGCGCGACGATCGAATCGTGGTCGGCGTGGTCGCGCACGACGATGTCGGCCACAAGGCCGAGGTTCCGGACCGCCAGTTCATCCAGCGCGGCGCTGTCGCCGAGGCCGATGCGCCTCAGGAGCCGCGCCTCCTCGGCCGCGCTCGGCGGGGGCAGGCGCCGTACCTCGGCCAGGTACACGTCCAGCCCGTTGGCGCTCCGCACTGGTATGGTGTCTGTCGCCATGGCCGTCTCCTTTTGCGACCGTTGTCCGGCACGACATCGGGCGGCCCTGAAGACGTGAAGGGCCGGCCCCGATGACGCCCGAGGCCCGGCCCGCCTGCTGCGCGAAGTGGCCCAAACAAAGCAGGCCGGCCTCCCGTCCGGGAAACCAGCCCCGCAACACCTGCTGCCTGCAATCCCTCTCTGGTCTCTATATTGCCGTTCGCGGCGGGCGAGTCAAGCAAAAATCCGGCGGAATTTTACTGCGTCGGTCGGCGGGCATTTCCCTCTCCGGGTGGCATGCCCGCGCCGCTGTACGCGCGGGCATGCAGGTTCTGCGGCTAGAGAGCACTGCCCAGGCCGACGGAGACCTGGGCATGCCACCCTGCAAATGAGGCATGATGTCAGCGTCACTTCGCCGCCGGCGCCACGACCACCGTCTGGCTCGCCGCCGGCGCCGCAGCCGGCCAGCGGACGGGCGGGCCGCTGCCGGGCGCGGCCTCGATGTAATACTCGAAGTCCTCCCCGGCGGGCGGCGTCACCTTCGCGGAGTACACGCCGCGCGCTACGTGCGCGAGCGGCAGGCGCGCGAACTGGCCGCGCCCCAGCGGCCGCACGCACGCCGCCAGGTCTCGCGGCGGCTTCTCCGCGAGCACCAGAACGCGCAGGGCGAGCGCCTCGCCCGCCTCTATGGCCGTCCGCACGGTCGGCACGATGAGCCGCATCGGGCCGTGGTACGACTTCTCCGCCGGCTGCACCGGGAGCGCCGGAAGGACGTGCTGTTCCCAGTTGGCGACAGTGCCCAGTTCGCCCGGCGTGGTGACTGTCTGAAGCAGGTCGGTGTAAACCTCCGCCAGGGCGGCCTTGACGCCCTCGGTGTCCTTGCGGCCCCAGGCGCAGCGGAGTTTCTCGGCGGCGACCATGCAGCGGAAGTTGGCGAGCCAGTAGTCGAAGCGTTCGAGGTTGCCGGCGCCCCTTACGCGCGGCCGCAGCGCGGCCAACTCATCTATGAATGCGTATGCCTTTTGCACCTCCTCGAAAGGTCTCTCGTTGGGCTTAAGGCCCCCGGGGCCGCCGACCCACGTGGAGGGTTCCGGCAGGCGTCCGTCGATTCTCTCGAAGATTGCGGCGGCGGCCGGGCCGGCGTCGGGGCCGAAGTGGTGAAGGGCCCAGTCGCGGTAGAAATCGCCGGTCGGCAGGAACCGGCCGCGCGGGGCGGCGGGGCCGTCGGCAGCGGGCCAGTCGGCCGCGTAGTCCTTGTACGCCGGGCCGCCGCAATTGATCTTCCGCACGCCGCCGGGGCCTTCCACCGCTATCGCCGCGATGCAGGGGAACTCCGTCTCGGGCACGAACTCGATCTCCACCCAGCCGCCCTTGACTTCGACATCCTTGAATGTGCAGTCCAGTGCGCGGTTGGCCCCGGCCTTGGCGAAGACGTCGAGGTGCTCGACGACCGGCCGCCCCTGGATCCGCACGCCGAAGACGCGCTTGCCTGCCTCCTTGTAGTGCGGCTCGCAGAACTTCAGGGTCACCGCGTACCGGCCGTCGGGCAGGCGCAGCCGATAGGCCGCAACGTCGTAGCGGACGGTCTGGTAGAGGGTCGGGTCGCCGGTGTCGGCGATTCTTGCGCCGGCGAAGGCGGCGAACCTGCCGCCGTCGGGGCCTTCCTGTCGCGGCGGCTGGGGGGCAGCGGCCTCGGGCTTCGACCAGCCGGCCTGGTTCCACGCGGCGGCGGCGAGGGCCGCGACGTTCGGGCCGATGATGCGCGTCCGCCAGTGGATGCCCACCAGGCCGGTGCAGCCGTAGCGGAGCGCGTCGGCGGCGTCTTTTCTCATGCGGCCGGCCCAGAGTTGCGGCGCGAGGAGGTTCGGGTCGTCTTCCATCCACGGGATGGCCCACTTGGGGCGGCCCTCGATGCGCTCGAACGCCGGCTCGACCGGCGCCTTGCCCACCTGCCGGTTGATACAACTCATCGGCATATCTTTGGAAAGCGTGCGGTCAAACAGGGCCCGGTCGGTCTGCGGCCCGAGGACCCAGCCGCACGCGGCGAGCGTGAACGGCGCCTGCACCTTCTTTGCGGCGGCAGCGGCGGCCGCAAGGTCGTCGAGCGTCGCCTGCACCTGCTCCGGCTTCGCGCCGCCCCACGTCCACCCCTCCGGCGTCCAGAACCAGTAATAGTCGAGCGGGTGCGTCCCGGCGATGCGGCGGAAAACCCCCTCGTACAGTTCCCGCAGAATCGCCGGGTCCTTCGGGTCCTTGCCGAGGGCCTTCAGGCGCTCCTGCACGGCCCTGGGCACGGTCAGGGGCGTCTCGGTGCCGATGCACGTCCGGACGCCCAGGCGCCGGGCGTGGCGGAAGGCCTCGGCCAGCATGGCGCCCGCGCGGCCGAAGACCTCGATGCACGCCTCCGGGGTCTGCGGCTGCGGGCAGAGGCCGGCCATGACGTCGGCCCCGAAGTCGTCGCGGTCGAAGAGGTCGGCCGCGCCGAACGAGAACTCGCCCGTCTTCTTCGCCTTGTACCCCCAGTTGCCCCTGAGGGTGTTCTGCCAACTGGCGGGGTAGGCGAACTTGACCCGTGGGGCCGGGCCGACGTCCTGCGGCAGCCCTATCCAGACGGCCGGCTCGGCGTTCGGATGGCCCTCCGGGTACGTATGGAGGCCGATAAAGTTCATGCGCAGTTTCGCAAGTTGCGAAATGACGGCCTTGTAATCGTCGAGGTTCCACCAGTCGGGCCCCTCCGGGAAATCGTGGAACGGCTGGATGCCGCGCACGTCGAACAGCGGCGCGGCCGTCTCATGAAGGTCCGGCAGGCGGAAGGCCGCGCGATGGTCGGGCGCAACGTCGCCGTCAAGGTAGAACCGCACGCCCAGGTGTTCGGCCAGGCGGTACGCGGCGTAGAGGACGCCCGCGTCGTCGCCGCCGAGCGCCAGGAGGGCCTTCCGTCCGCCCTGCGTCACCGTGTGCAGGACGTACTGCTGCGGTCGGACCTTGAGGCGGCGCACCTCGGGCGGCAGCGCCGCCTCCAGCGTCCGCCAGGAGAGACGGTCCTCTGCGCTGACCACGATGAGGTCGCCCGTTGGGGGAAGCGCGTCGGCTGCCGCGAGCGGGAGCAGTGCCCCCGTGGTCAGATACACGTAGCGGCGGACCTCCTTCGCGGCCAGCGTCTCGGCGTACGCGGCATCGGCGGCAACGACGATCGTGCACGGCGCGGCGGGCGCCGGCGGCACGCCTGCGGCGGCCGCCGCCGGCGCGCCCGCTTCCGCCGCCGCGCCGGTCTCGGGCGGCGCCGCAGTCGGCGCGGCGTCCGGGCGGCCGGGGGCGCATGCCAGCAGGCACGCGGCGGCGAGAAGGGAAATCGCGAGCGTGCAGCGTCGGGTCATGGGTGCATCCCCTGCGGGCTACCGGCCCTCCGCGACGAACGGCTGGTGCCAGCGGCTCCAGTCGGACCACGTGCCGCCGGCCTGCTGGCGTATGCGGCAGAAGTACGTGGCGCCGGCGGCGAGGGCGGTCTTGCCGGCCAGGGGACCGGAGAACGCGCCCGCCCGGGCATCGGCGCAGACGCGGTCGGACGTCTGCGGCCTGGACTGCCACACGACCGTCCGCCCTTCGGGGTCGGCGGACAGTTGCGCCTCCCAGGCGGGCGTCGGGCCGGGGCCTGGCCACGCGGTGCGGATGAGCACGGGGATCGGGGGGCACGTCACAGGTCCGATAGGTTTTGTCGATATGATGAAGTTATCGTACCAGCGGCTCTGCGTGACGGGCGACCCTTCGTTCCAGTAGGCTTCGAGGAACACCGCGTTGACGCCGTGGCCGGCGTAGGAGCCGCGCCAGTCGAGGTTCTTGCGTTCAGCCTCCAGGCGTCCGTCGATCCAGAGTTGGTTGAGGCCGTCTTTCCGGCCGGGGGTGTTAAGTTTGGCCCGCGATTCCACGCACACCCACCAGCCCGACTCGGCGGCGGAGTGGATGGGGAATTGCGCGGCCGGCTTGTTGCCCAGCCAGCGGAGGCTGGCGAAGTCGTTGTACTGCCTCGTGACGACGTCGCCGCCGCGAACGCCGGAGGCGGGGTCGAGCGTCAGGCGGTCGGTGGAGCCCCACACGTGGGCGATCATGGCCTGGTTCCACCTGGGCGAGACGATGCTGGTGGCGCGGGACATCTTGGCGGGGCCGCCGGTCCAGCCGGGCTGGTGCTTTACGTAGATGCGCCAATATACGTCGTCGAACTTCTCGCCCTTGCGCACGACCTTGCCGGTGGGTGCGTCGCCGAAGAAGACCTTGCGGTTGCCCTTGCCGCGCTGGCCCTGCTCGTAGAGGCATCGCACGGATTTTCCGCCGCCGCCGTACGACTCCTTCTCGTCGGGGCCGCCGGAAGACTCGGTGTACGCCTTCTCCGGGCCGTTGAAATCGTCGTACCAGATGGTGGCGGGGTCCGTTTCCTGCGGCTGGCGCGGCGAGGGGACGACGGACTCGATGCGCGGAACCGGCGGCGGCTCGGCGGCCAGGGCGGGGCTAACCAGGAGAAACAGAACCAGCGCGCTGCGTACGGTCACGTCATGGCACCTCCGTCAGGCCCTGACCTCGACGATCATCTCCAGTTCCACGGGCGCCCCCAGCGGCAGTTCGGCCGCGCCCACGGCCGCGCGGCTGTGGCGGCCGGCGTCGCCGAACACCTGGGCCACGAGGTCGCTCGCGGCGTTCAGCACCTTCGGCTGATCGGTAAAGCCGGGGGCGCTCGCCACGTGGCCTGTGATGCGGACGACGCGGGCGACCCTGGAGAGGCCGCCGACCTCGGCTGCGACGACCGCCAGCGCGTTCAGCGCCGCCTGCCTGGCGCACGCCTGGGCCATTTCGAGGGTGACCTCGCGGCCGACGTGGCCGGCGGCAAGCAACTTGCCCTCGCGCATCGGCAATTGGCCGCTCACGAAGACGAGGTTGCCGGTGCGCACCGCCGGCACGTACGAGCCGATGGGCTTCGGCGCGGGAGGCAGGGCGAGGCCGAGTTCGGCGAGTTTCTCTTCGGGGGTCATGGCTTTGCACCTCGCGCGAGCGCGCTCGTCTGCGACTCGCGGCTGAACGCTACTTGGCCGCCTTCTCTTTCCGCGCAACGAGGATAAGGTCGCGGCTGGCGGCCGCGTCGAACGGCTTCGGCTCGTAGCCGCCGTAGAAGTGGAGCCGCACGAAGCCCGCGCCCGTGGCCATGGTTTCGAGTTCAGGCTGCTCCAGGGCCCAGGCCCGGGCGCGGGTCTCCAGGCGTTTCCACTCGCCGGCCTGCTTTTCGAGGACCACGACGTCCAGGTCGCACTGCCTGCGCACCTTGCGGAAGATTTTGAGGAAGAGGATTTCGCGGTCCTCCACCTGGCGCACGCGCGGCCCCTCGTACACGTTGCCGCCCTCCCGAATGACCGCGTAGTTGAGCGTGTGGATGACAGCCACGCCGCCGGGCGCGAGCACGTCGAACATGCTCTTGACGCCGGCGCGCAGCCCTTCCGGCGAGCCGGCCAGGGGAAGGCTGTTGCCTGTGCAGATGACGGCGTGGAACGGGTCGGGGAACTGCTCGCCGAGTTTGCGGAAATCGGCGACCTCGAAGCGTATGCGTGCGCCCTCGGCGCGGCTGTCGCGGCGGGCCTGCTCGACCATCGAGGGCGACAGGTCCGTGCCCACCACCTCAAGCCCCCACCGCGCAAAGAGGCGCACGTGATGCCCCGTGCCGCAGGCGCAGTCCAGCACCCGCCGCGCAGAGACGCTCTGGAACACGCGCTGGAAGAACGGCCCCTCGTGCGTCAGGCGGCTCTCCCAGTTCACCAGAAGATCGTAGTACGGCTGGAACGGGTCGAAGGGCGATTCAGCGTCGGGCATACGGTCACCTCGCGCAGCCGGCATGCCTTCGCCGTGCGCGGTGATTCTAGGCTGCGCAGCTAGGGGCTGCAAGGGTTTACACCGGCGGCCCGTACGGCGTCGCTTGCCGGGTGGTGGCACGGCCGGCTTGTCCGGGGCCGTGGAATCTGCGGCGGACGCGCCACTGCCGGACAAGCCAGCCGTGCCACATCCTGGGGGGAAAGCGCCCGCAATTGAGCCCTTACCACGGCGCGGTGCGCGGTGTACATTCTTCGCGGCCGGGACTACAGTCGCCGCCTGCTGCGCGGCGGGTCGGGCCGTCGCCCGCCGAAGCGGGCCATGGCCATCCGCCGTGACCCTGCCTCGAAGCGGTACTGGTCGCTCGTGAACAAGGAGACCGACCCGCCGGCGTACCGAAACACCCCGTCCCTTGTGTCCTCGGCGGACCTGCGGTCGTGGCGCGTCGAGTCGATCCTGCTGCGCCACGAGGACCCGAAGAATCACGCCTTCCAGTACGTCGACTGGCTGCTGGAGGGCGACGACATCATCGCCGTCAGCCGCACCGCCTGGGACGGGTCGCACCGGGCGCACGATGCGAACTACCTGACGTTCCATCGCGTGGCTGATTTCCGGCGTCGCACGCTCCAGTCTCCGCTGCTTCCGTCGGCCCTGCCGCGAAGTTGAGGCCGTCGTGCCGCGCGGCGGAAAGTCTCAACCGCCGCCCGCCAAGTGCCGATAAAAACGTACTGGTTTCACGCACGTACCCCTAGCGCTGGGTAACGGGTCACCGCCGTCGGCAGGCTGTTTCCGCGAGTTCCTTGCCGCGCCACCCCACTCTGGAAGGAGCCAAGACCATGATGGTGCACATATTCCGCCTTGCCGTGGTTGTGGTGGTGATCCTGGCGTCCGGCTGTGCCCGCGAGCGCGGGCCGTACAGCCCGATTGAGCCTGCCGACGGCGTCCGGCCGCATCAGACCACGCACGGCGTCACGATGATGGACGAGGACGTGCGCAACGCCCTGCTGCTTCGCGGTCACAGCGCCACTCGCACGCCGGCCGGGCAGATCCAGGCCCGCGTGACCGTCCAGAACGCCTTCCGCGAGGACCTGTGGGCCGACGTGCGGTTCGTCTTCTTCAACGGGCAGGACGAGCCGACCGAGGTCGGCCAGTGGCGCACGGTCCACCTGTCGCCGCAGGACCTTGTGCTGGTCGAAGGCAACAGCATCGGCCCGTCGCTGGAGAAGTACAACGTCCAGTTCCGGAACCTGGCCACGGCGTCGGGCCGCCCGCTGACGTATCCCGGCCGGGTGTACGAGCACGGGCGATGGAAGCAGGGCGTGCTGCCCAGGTGAGCGGCGGCCCGCCGGGCGCCGCTCCGGTGGGTGGCATGCCCAGGCCGTTGTATGCGCGCGCATGCGGGCGGCAGCGGCTGGAGAGCACTGCCCGGGCAAACGGCGGCCCGGGCATGCCGCCCGTAACCGGGCGATTACGCCGCTCCGGGCAAGGAGCACTTATCATGCAACTATATCTACGCGTCGCTGCGGTGTGGCTTGCCGCGGCGCCCGGCCTCGCGGCGCTGGCGGCCGCCCCCGGCTGCACCACCGTGCGCGAGGTGCACGTGCCGAACCGGCCCGCCGCGGACCCGGACGGCGCGGCCTCGCGCTTCAAGGGCCTGCCGCCCGAGGCGGTCGCCCACTTCCAGGCGAAGTACCCGCGCGACTCGTGGAACCTGCCGCAGACGGCCCCCATCCTGGCCGTCGGGCCGGCCGTCTTCAGCCGCAGCGCAATCAGCCTGCTGGAGGCCGACGCGGCGGCCCCCGACTCCGCGGCGGCCGCGGGCGACTCCGTCACGCTCCTGGCCGACGCGGGGAAGGCGACGTTCGTCATTTCCCAGAAATACAGCCCCGAGGTGCAGGCGGTCATCGTCGAGATGCTGAGCGCGTCGGGCGCCTTCCTCGTCAAGGGCATCGACGATGCGGCCGGGCTGGACCTTTACCGGGGCACACTACAATATACGCATCTGCATCAGCAAAAGGTGCAGTTCTTTGTCGAGAGCAACCTGACGGCCACGGGCGTCGCGGCCGAGCCGTACCAGGTGTACCTGCGGCTGATCGACACGCGGACGGGCGTGGTGGTTTGCGCCGTGTCGCAGGCGGCGCGCGACGTGCGTGCGGCGGCGCGGGCGGCCGCCGGGCGCCTCGTCAGCCAGGTCGTCCCGGCACCGTGACGGGGCATTCCGGAGGATTCGCGATGAGAGAGTTTCGGGTGCTGCGTGCCGGGGCGGCGGCCCTGGCGTTTGCGGCGGCGCTGGGCGGGTGCGCTGGCGGCCAGACCGCCAGGTCGCCCCTGGACCAGACCATCGACCTGGTCCTGTCGCTGCCCGGGCGCGTCCTCACGGGCTCGCAGCCGAACGAATCGGCCAACCGGCCGGCGGCCGGCGAGGCGGCCGCCGCCAGGGGCGGCGCCCCGTCGGTCAAGGACTTCCTGGCCGCCTGCGACCTGATGGCGCGAGACCTGGCGATGTCGGCCGCCGTGCAGACCGCGCGCGAGCCGGTCGTCGTCGAGATCAAGCCCATCGAGAACAAGACCGACGCGCGCATCGACCTGACGATATATCCGCAGACGATACGCGGCATGATCCTGAAGCAGGGGTCCAACCGCGTCGCGTTCCGCGACGAGACCGCCCGCCGCGACATCGTGCTTGAACGCAGCCACCAGAACGACGAGCCCGTCACCGTGGAGCACGAGAGGACCGTCGAGGAGAAGAGCGCCGTCGCCGCGGCGGGCGCCGCGGCCGCGAAGTCCGCCGGCGACGACTCCAGGACCACGCTGAAAAAGTCGTCCGACGTATCCGGCCGCCTGGCCGAGACCGACTACTTCCTCAACGGCTTCATCTACGCCGTGGACGAGGCCCCGGACGAGCCCGGAGCGGCGGCGCTGCGGTACTTCCGCTTCCAGTTCCGCCTGACGGACGCGAGGTCGGGGCTGGTCGTCTGGGAGAACGATTACGAGGTCAAGAAGGCGGGCGCACTGGCGGCTGCGCGATGACGCCGACATCGACCCCGCCGCGGCACAGTTCGATGCCGACAAGGAGGGTTTACATGACCATCCGCCGACGGACGAGCGGCGCGGCCGCCGGC
>VGYT01000078.1 GCA_016872895.1 Planctomycetota bacterium | reverse complement strand
GCGCCGAAGCCGGTGGAAGGCGTCGCGGCGGCGAGGGGCAGCGCGAGGTGGGTCATGCCTGGTTCCTGGAGTCCGCTCGTTGTGCGCCGCGGTGCGCGCCGGCCGGGGGCCTTTGCGCGGATGGTCCCCCGACCCGCCGCGCAGAGACGACACCCCCGGCCCCCGGCCCTGGCCCCGGACCCTTGTCCCCGTCACGCCTTCTCGGTTATGACGAACGGCGGGCGGGGCGGACGGGTGAGCATGGCGTCGGCCTCCGGGCAGCCGATGAACTTCTCCTTGGCGCCGTCGAAGTTAAGCGCCCGGCCGACGCGGCACTTCATGTCGGCCAGTTTCAGCCCGCGGTTCTTGGCAAGGTGTTCCTGGAGCCGGTCCCAGGCAGCGTTAGCGTAATCGTCCTTGCCGAAGGGGTTCCTGGCCACCTCTTTCCACTGCACGTCTTTGCCGAGGCGGTAGGAGATGTTGCCGAGGTGGCAGATGGCGGCCGAGTAGTGGCCCTCCAGGAAGGGGGCGTTGAGGTCCTCCTTCCTGCGGCTGCGGACGGCCTCGATGAAGTTGCGGAAGTTGCCGCTGCCGGGGCCGAGTTTGGCATCGACCTTGGGCAGAGGCGCAGGGTCGGTCTTGCCCTTCGGGTAGAACGTCCTGCCGTCGACCACGGTTCCGGCCTCGTAGACGAAGTCGTTTGAGACGCGGGCGACCTTGCTTTCGGCGGGACCGGCGGCCTCCCCGGCGCCCTCTTTTTCGGCGGGGGCGTCCTTTCCGGCCTTGGCGGCCCTCCTGGCGCCCACCAGGCCGCAAACCTCAAAGACCATCAGCGTATCGCCATAATCATATACGGTGAGTTGCGTGTTGGGCGTCTGGCCCTGGTCCTCGTAGCCGAAGCGCCCCCCGATGGAGAAGACGCCGCGGGCGTGCGCTGCGCCGGGGATGGCCCAGCGGGCCACGTCGGTCTGGTGGACGCCCTGGTTCCCGATCTCGCCGCTGCCGAAGTCCCAGAACCAGTGCCAGTTGTAGTGGACGAGGTTCTCGTGGTACGGCTGCATGGGGCCGGGGCCGACCCAGATGTCCCACGCCAGTTCGGGCGGCGGGTCCTTGGGTTCCTTGAAGCCGATGCTGTTCCGCGTTTTGGAGGCGTAGCCGTGGCTGATGAGGAGTTTGCCGAGTTGGCCGGACTTCGTCAGTTCCACCATCCTGGCCCAGGTGGCCTCGCTGCGGCGCTGGGTGCCGGTCTGCACGATCTGCTTGGACCTGGCGATGATTTCGGAGGCGATGCGGCCCTCGACGAGGGTGTGCGTGGCGGGCTTCTCGACGTACACGTCCTTGCCGGCCTGGACGGCCCAGACGGTCATCAGCGTATGCCAATGATTGGGCGTGGCGATGGAGATGGCGTCGAGGCTCTTGTCATCCAGGGCCTTGCGCACATCCTGCGTGCCGTCGGGCTTCGAGCCGCGGTCCTTGGCAACGCGGGCCACGGCCGCCTGGAGGACCTTGTTGTCGACGTCGATGATCCAGCACAGGTCCACATCGGCCATCTTGAGGTATTCGCCGATGTGTCCGCTGCCGCGCCCGTGGACGCCCGCAACGCCTACGCGGACGCGCTCGCTGGCGCCCAGGACGCGGTGCCCGGCGTGGCTGACGACGAACGCCGCCCCTGCGGCGGCGAGCGACCCCTTGAGGAACGTGCGGCGGTCGATGCGGGCCATGCTCTCATCCTCCAACTGTCTTGCGGCCCGCCGGCGGCGGGCCATCGTGCGATGCTGCCGCCGCCGCGCGATCGCGGCGGCTAAATCGTTGCCGAAGGCCCCTCCTGCGGCTATCATGCGCTTACCTCTTGAACACGCAAAGCAAAAAAGGAGACTCGCATGTTCGACACGATGACGCGGCGCGGTCTGATGCGGACGGGGCTGGCGGCGGGGGCCTGGGCGGCGGGGGCGGCCGTGCGGCCGATTCCCGCCCGGGCCGGCGAGGCTGCCGCAGGCGTCCCCAGGGCCAGGTTCCGCCTCGGCATGGTCACCTACTTGGTGGGCGCGCAGATGGACCTGCCGACGCTCATCGACGCCTGCGAGAAGTCGGGCATGGAGGGCGTTGAACTCCGCACCAGCCACAAACACGGCGTTGAACCCGGCCTCGACGCCGCCGCACGGGCGAGGGTCAGGGAGACGTTTGCAAAGACCAAGGTGAAACTGGTGATGCTCGGATCGACGTGCGAGTTCCACTCGCCCGACGCCGCCGCCGTGAAGAAGAACGTCGAGCAGGCCAAGGAGTTCGTAAGACTGGCGGTTGACGTTGGGGCCTGGGGCGTCAAGGTGCGGCCGAACGCCCTGCCGAAGGACGTGCCGCCCGAAAAAACCCTGAAGCAAATCGGCGACGCCTGCCGCGAGGTCGGCCAGTTCGCCAAGGAGAAGAACATCATTATTGCGGTCGAGATGCACGGCGGCGGCACGAGCGACCCGCCCAACATGGCCAGGATCATGCAGGCCTGCGGGCATCCCTCCGTGGGTCTCTGCTGGAACTCCAACGCGGGCGAGGTCAAGAACAGTTCCGTCAAGGAGAACTTCGACCTCGTCAAGCAGTGGCTTAAGCACTGCCACGTGCGCGACCTGACGAAAGACGACTATCCGTGGAAGGAACTGATGACGCTGTTTCGGGGCATCGGCTATGACGGGTACACGATGATCGAGACGAGCACGAAGGAAGACCCGGTGGAGTTCCTGAAGAAGCAGCGCGCGGCGTGGGAGGAGCATATCGCTTGAGCCGCCGGATGCCAGCCGGATAGCGACCCGGCCTACGCTTTGTCGAAACCCGGAACCACGAGTTGCTCTCCGCCGCGGCGCGAGGATTCCAGGGCCACGATGCCGGGAACGGTCATTGCCAGGGCCTCGTAAAGGTCGACGGCGGGCGGGCGGTTTTCGACCAGGGCCGCGATGAACTCGTGCGTCAGGAATGAGTGCGAGTTGCCGTGGCCGGTGGGCACGCGCATCGGCTCCGGCAGGAGGCGGAAGTAGTCGGGCAACTGCTTCACGTCGGGCTTGCCCATTTCGCGGATGACGAAGGGCTGTCCGCTTGCGCCGTCCATGTACATCGACATCTTTTCGCCCAGCCACTGCGCCCGTTCGCCGTCGCCGTGCACGCGCCAGAAGACGTTGCACCGGCAGAAGTTGCCGCCGCCCGTCGCGAAGAGGGCCGTGTGGTTGCAGAACGGGTTCTTGTAGGCGTTGTCGGCCAGGGCCGGGTCGTCGTCGCCGTACCCCAGGCACGAGACGCGGGTGAGCCGCTCGCCCGTAACGCCCACGTGGAAGCAGGTGGAGTGCGTCGGGTAGAGCATCGG
Organism: Planctomycetota bacterium; assembly: GCA_016872895.1. Classification (GTDB taxonomy): domain Bacteria; phylum Planctomycetota; class Phycisphaerae; order FEN-1346; family FEN-1346; genus VGYT01. The sequence continues at coordinate 13,934 of VGYT01000078.1, read as the reverse complement.
CGGGTATCCGTAGCGCCACGTCGGCCGCCCCTCGAACCACGAGAGGCCGTCCTTCTGACCGCATATCTTGTTATGATAATATTCTACCTCGCTGTAGAGGAACCGCCCGAAGCGCTTCTCCTTCCACAACTGCCGCGCCAGGATCGCGGGCCAGCGGTAGTAACTCGTCTCGGCCATCATGTACGCAAGGCCCGTCTTCTCCCTGGCCTCCTTCATGGCGGCGGCCTCTTCCAGCGTCAGGCACGCCGGCACGGCGCTGATGACGTGCTTGCCGCGATTGAAGCACTCCAGCACGTGCCGCGCGTGGTCGGGGGCGCCCGTGAAGACCGCGACGGCCTCGACCCTGGGGTCCAGGACGAGTTTTTCGAGCGACTCGTAGGGCTTCTCGCACTTATAGACCCTCTGAAGGAGCGCGCGGCGGTCAGCGCGGAGGTCGCTCACGGCCTCGACGATGCAGTTCGGGTCCAGGTGCCACTGAAAACTCGCGCCGAACCCGCCGCCGACCACGCCGATGCGGACCTTGCGGTCCGAGGCGGGCGCGGCTGCCGGCTCTTGCGGAACCGCGGCCGGCGCCCCCTGCGGCGCCGCGGCCCCCTGCGGTGCCGCCGCACCCATGAGCGCGGCGGCGGTCACGCCGCTCAAGAAGTCGCGGCGGCTAATCGCCTTGGGCTCTTCCACCATTGCGATACCTCCTTACGCCCCAAGCAGGCAGCGGATGTGGCGCGGCTGGCTTGTCCGGCGGGCGCCGTGCTTTCGCTTGCGAAATCATGCGCTCGGACCTCACACGACCATGCTTTCGCAAGCGCCGCAGAAAGCACGGCACCCACGCACGCTGAAGGGCAATTCAGCCCTTCTTCGGTTTCGGCGGGGGCGGAATCTCGCCGTCCACCTTTTTCTGTATCTCGGCGTCGGCGTCCTGGGGCGCGAACCGGATGCCCGGCAAACTGAGCGCCTCCCCGTCGCTCGCCAGGCAGTCGTTCAGGACGCGGTTCGGCTTGATGGCGTACCTGCCCTTGCCGTCGTACGCCACCGGCGCGCGGCGGACGACCTTTTCCCACGCGAGTTTCCCGGTCGCCGGATCAAGGCCATAGATGTAGATGCCTCCTCCGACCTCGGGATGATGCCCGGCCGAGAAACACAGCGCGCCCTGGTGCATCGCCACGCCGAAGACGGGCCACGAGGATTCCAGTTGGCCGGCGACCGTCATCTTGCGCTCGTAGGGGGCCGCGAGGAACCGCCAGACCCGCTCGCCCGTGCCGGCCTTCACGCAATAGACGTACCCGTCGTGCGAGCCGAAGAAGCAGAGGCCGCCATCAACCAGCGGCGGGCCGGTGATGCGCCCGCCGGCCGTGAACGTCCAGAGCGCCTTGCCCGCGGCGTCGCGGCACTCCAGACGGTGCTCGTGGACGACCGCCGCGTACGTGCGGCCGCCGGCCGCCACGGGCGCAGTCTCGGCCATGCTCGCGCGCTCGTGCCGCAGCCAGTCCTCGGCAACCGGCCCGGCGGGCGCCGCCGCGCGCGGCGCGGCCGGGACCGCAATCGCCGCGCCGGCGGCAATCGGCACAGCCGCCGGCGCAGCCGGCCCCGACTCCAGGCGCGCGGCATCGGGCACGGGCTCGCGCAGCGGCTCCGATGAAAGCGCCAGGTGGCCGCGAACCTCGGTAATGCATCCGCATGCGTTGGGCGTAAAGTACGTCATGCCGCACGCGGGCGTCGCCCCGATGGCGCAGCCGCTGCGAGTGATGCTCTGAAAGAGGCCCTTCCACCCGCGGTCAACATACGCCACGAGGCCGTAGATGAAGTAGTCGCCCGTGGCGCAGAAACGGTTGCACCGCATGTTGTAGCCGGAGTCGTCGTAGGGGCGCGTCTCCTCGCCCGTCTGCATGTTGTGGGCGTAGATGCGCCAGGCATCGGCGTAATACATGACTCCGTCGCGGACAAGGAGGTTGTATCCGAAGCGGTTGTACTGCTTCGTGAAGGTGGCCCGCCAGAGCAGTTTGCCGTCACCGGCGCGCATGTTGCCGATGAAGGGCTCTTCTCCGCCGCTGATGGCGCCGGAGGCGAAGAGCGCCAGGTTCCCGTTGTCGTAAACGAGTTGGCCGACGTACGCCCCCTCGACGTCGGCGCTTCGCCAGATCGGCTTGCCGCTCGCCAGGTTGAGGGCAAGGATGGCCTTCGCCCTGGCGACGGGCCAGCGCGACGCCCCGCGGAAGGCCGGCTCGCAGACGGCCACGAACACGCGGCCGGCCGCGGCGCTTGCGCAGGGGAACGCCAGGCCCGCGTTGGCCTCTTCGTGTCTCCACCGCAGCGCGCCGGACGCGGAGTCGAGGGCGTAAAGCGTGCTTCCCGTCGCCAGCAGCAGCGTACCGCCGCAGAGTCGCAGGGCCGTGGCCCGCCAGTCGTCCGTCAGGCGCCCGCCCTGCTCGTACGTGCGGACCACCCGGCCGGTCCCGGCGTCGAGGGCCGCGAGCGGCCCGCCCTTCTCCATGAACGTATAAACATGGCGTCCATCGGCGACGAACTGCCAGTCCTTGCGCCCGGGGGCGGTGTTGCGGACGTTCCACAGGACAACGCCGCTGAAGGCGTCGCGGCCGCAGTAAAACTGCTCGCGTTTGCCTTTCTCCGCCTCGGCGCCCCACTCGTAGAAGATGCGGCCGCCCGCGACGCGCGGCCCGGTGAAGACGCGGAACCCCGCCGGGTTGCCGCCCAACTTGACGGGCTGCGCGCTCGAAATCCACTGGATGAACGTGGCGGGCCGCACGAGGCGGTCGCGGGAGACGCCGTTGCCCTCCGGCCCGTAGTCGAAGTGCGTCCATTCATCCATTTCCCTGGGCCGCGGCTTGGCGGTCATCGCCCACCGGCCGCCCGTCTTGAGGCATGCCGCGCCGCCGGGGGCGAGGACGCGCAGAATCTCTGCCTGCGGCGGGGATCTTGCGCCGAGCGCGTCAAGGTCGGCCACCAGCAGGTTCACCAGGTTCGCGGCGTACGGCAGGACGTCGAGCGAGGCGGCCCGCTCGACGGAGGCGAGGCCGTATATGCCGCGAGCCTGGAGTGCGCCCCGCGCGGCCTGGCAGGCTGTATCATCGAGGGCAAGGCCGTGGACGAGTCGCCGCCCGCCCGCCGCCAGTTCGGCCTCGATCTCCCCGTCGGTCGTCCCCAGGTGGACGCACAGGCCGGCCTGGAGGCCGGAGTCGGCCAGGGCTTGCCCGGCCACAGCCGCTCCGTCCGCTGCGGCGAGCACATGCGACGCCGCCCCGATCAACGCCAGGACGATCGCCGCCGCGCAACAAAAGAGAAGGAGAATGTTGAATGTGAAATATTGAATATTCAATATTGAGTATTCAATATTTAATATTCTCCTCATCTTTGTTGCGCCGGCGCTGCTCTCATGCGCCCCCTACTCCCGGACGATTTCGATGCCGCTGACGACGGGCATGGCGGCTTCGCCCGCCGGGCGGGTGCGCGGCAGGAGTTCAAGGACGAGGCTGTCGGCCGCCTCGACGCCCTTGAGTTCCCTGACCAGCGCCCTGGCGGCGCCGCCGGACTCCTTGAAGATATCGAAGTTCGTCAGGACGTCGCGCCCCTGCAACTTCACGTCGAAGACGCGGCGGCCGGCCTTGTCGTTCTCCGACTCGGCAAAGAGCAGCCGCACGGTGTACCGCGCGGAGGGCGCCCCGGCCTCCGCCAGCGGGATGGCGCACCGCGCAAGGCCCCGCGCGCCGCAGGCGAAGAGCCACGGGTCGGCCGTGCCGGCAAAGCGGGCGAAATCAACGTCGCGGCAGAACCAGCCGCCGCCATCCGCCAACTTGGCGTCGAACTTCAGGTCCAGCACCAGCCGCTCGGTGACGATCGGCCGCGGATAAGCCAGCCACAGCGTGCCGTCCGAGGCGCGCCGGTCGCCCGGAGCCCCGAAGTTGACGGCCAGGCGCCGGACGGGCAGCGCCGGGCCGGGCGCGCTGAACATGCTCCAGGTGCGCCCCGTCTTCTTCGGCGCAAAGGCGATGGTCGTATGCACGGCAAACGGGCACATGCAGCCGGAGGCGGCCTCGGGCATCAGCACAAGCCCGCACGCCGGGATGCAGTTTATCCAGCACCCGGGCCGCTGCGCGCCGAAGTGGGCCGTGCCGGAGTCGTCCGCAAGGTCGTAGTACGCCGTTGAACCGGAGCGGAAGAAGAGCGCCCCGGGGGCGGCCCCGATGTTGCCGCAGTGGTGCCCCGGGCGGGCCATCTGCCACTGGTCGGTCACGCCGGTGATGGGATTGCGGCGCTCTCGCTGTGCCCCGGTGCGGAGGTCATAGGCCCACGGCTCGGCGATGATCTGGTTCTCGACGATGAGTGGGCGGCTGCGGTAGCCCTTGCGGTCGGACCAGAGCATGCGGCCGTCGTCGGCGGCAAGGGCAATCAGGCTGCGGCGCGAAAACGCGCCGGCCAGGAACTCCTTCCAGAAGTGCCCGTTCCACGGCTGGGCGCACAGGAGGAGCACTCCGTCGGCGTACATGGCGGTCAGTTGGCCGCCGGCGGAGCCGATGGTGACGCAGTCGGAAACGTAAAGAGGCCGCTCCCACGCCTTGCGTCCGGACTGGGCATCGAGGGCCACGGCGAGGCGGACATCGGGCTTGACGGGCCGGCCGGCAGAGTCGCGGCGGTTCTCGGAGGGCACTTCCTTCAGGGCCTGCTCAACCTGCTGGGGCGTAGCCTGCTGGTCCACAAAGAACACTCGCCCGGCGCCAATCGCAATCGTGATAGGCTGAATGCTCGTGCCGTCGTGCGTCCAGCGGACCTTGCCGGAATCCAACTCCACGGCGAAGATGCGCTGCGGCCCGACGGTTCCGTACAGCAGCCCGCCCGCGCAGGCCAGGTAGTGCCAACTCTGCTGCGTGCCGTCGGCGGCCCGCGGGGCCTTGTAGGAGCGCACGGTTCGGCCGGTAGCCGCGTCGAGACGGTGGACCTGATCGCCGACGGCCACGAAAAGGCTATCGTCGCTGGCAGCCAGGTTCGAGGCCTGCGTCTTCAGGCCCGTGCGCAGGGCGCCGGGCATCTGCCGCTCCCACAGGAAGAGGCCGTTGTAGGCGTCGTAGGCCATGACCACGTTCTCGCCTTGGACGAACAGCCGCCCGCCCGCCGCCAGCGGCGAGGCGGCGCTGGCGTGCCGGCTGACCATCCGGCCCGGCCCCGGCTCGCCGAACCAGAGGATGCCGACGGGGCCGCGCACGCGGCGGTCGTCGGAGCAGGCGGTGTTGCCCGGCTCGGCGTACTCGTGCGTCCATGCGCCCGCGCCGGGCAGGGGTCCGCGAGCCACCTTAGTCCATGAGTCGGCGGCGGCAGCGACGGTGGTGGCCTTGTCGGCGGCGGCATCGAGGGCCTTGCGGACGGCGGCCTGCTGGTCGGGGCGGAGCGCCCCGCCCTGCCCCGCGGCGCCCACGTTCAGGCACGCCACGCCGCCGCAGGGCTTGAGCATGCGCAGCAGTTCCTCGGGCGCGAGGGCCGGCCCGCCGGCCTGGCAGGCGATAAGGTTCGCAAAATAATCGGGATATGGCAGATTCTTGATGTCCGCCTGGGTAACGACGACCCGCGCGCCGTAGAGGCCGGCGGCGGAGAGGGCCTTGCGTGCGGCGGCGGCCTTCTCGCCGTCGGGCTCCGCCACGTGGATCTCCAACTCCGTCCGCCGCGCCAGTTCCGCCGCCAGCCGCACGGCGTCGGGGCCCAGGACCAGCCCGTACCCGCGTGAGGCGCCGGCCTCGCGGACTATCCTCTCGGCGGCCCTGGCCAGGGCCTCCGTCTGAGCGTCCTTCGGGAACGCCTCGGCCGCGGCGGCCGGAGCCGCCTGCCTCCCCTTGCCGCCCTTGCCCTGGATGAAGCAGTGGATGGCGCCGGAGTCGGTGCTGACGAAGAGCCGCCCCCCCGCCACCGCCGGCCCGCGCGCTTTGCCGCGAACCGGGGCCGACCAGGTTTGCTTGCCGTCGGCTGGGTCGAGGCCGACGACCACGTCCGCCCCGCCCACCACGAGCATGCCGCGCGCAAGGGCCAGCCCCTCGCAATGCGTTGATTCAATGCGCCACCGCACGCCGTCGGTCGTCTTGGCGCGGAAGGCCTTGAGGTCTGCGGCGGCCTTGTCGAGGCGTTTCTGCGCTTCCTCAACCTGCGGCTGAAGTTGGGGCTTCAGTTTGGCCTGAGCGAGGAGGTCGATCCGCTGCTTGTTGGCGGCAGCCACCTGCGATTCCAGGCCGCGCACGCTCTTGCGGTAGGCAATCCACTTGGCCGTGTCGGCGGCCAGGATTTCCTTGCCGGTGGCCAGGTAGAATGAGTCGCCGTCCACAACGAGGCGGTGCGTGCCGGGGGATGGCTGGTCGGGCCGCAGCCCTTCCGCCAGCGCCAGCCGCCCGTCGGCCTCGCTTGCGCCGACGACCTGCTCGGCAAACGTCAGGATCATGCCGGCCGCCAGCAGGCAGTCCGTGCCGCCGAAATGCCCCACGTCGCGCCAACTCAGGGCGCGGTGGAAGAGGAACTGGCCGTCGGTGCGGCTGAAGCCGGCAGGCATGGCCCGGCCGGATGGCACAAAGAGGCGGTCGGCCGACGCCAGGAGTTGGCCCTGCGGCGAAACGGTCCCGTTGCCGCCCTGCCCGTACGAATCGTTCTTCCAGATGAGTTTGCCGTCGTCTGCCCCGACGGCGTACAGGTACAGCCCCTCGGCCGGAAAGACGCCCGCCCCGAAGTACGCCGCGCCTCCGTCCACCAGCACGCCCGTGCGCACCGGCCAGAGCGAGATGACCCGCCCGTTGCCGATGACCCGCTCGGGCGACGGCGCGGCCGCGAACGTCCAGATGGGCCGGCCGTCGGCGGCGGCCACGCAGTACGCGCGGCCGTCGTCGGAGCCGAAGTAAACCTTGCCGCCCGCCACCGTGGGCGCCAGGCGCACCGGGCCTTCCGTAAGAAACTCCCACGCGACGGCGCCCGTGCGGGCGTCGAGCGCCACGACCTTGTACTCCGACGACGAGCCGAAGAACACGCGGTCGCCCGCGGCGGCCACGTGGAACGCATCGTCGAAGCGCAGCCGCGGCAGTTCCAGGTTCCCCTCGACGGGCTTCGGCTGCGGGTCGCCCCAGGCCCGCGACGGGCCGCGAGCCGGCGTGAAGACCCATTCCTCCGAGAGCGGCGGCCGGAGCGCCTCGGCCGAGGCGGCGCTGCGGCGGGCATCGTGCCGGTACGTCGGCCAGTCGTCGCCGAACGCCGGGACCGCCAGGCAGCCTGCCGCAAGCATGCACACAACGCGGACGGCGGATGTGGATGTCATCGTAATCCCTTCGCGATTGAGATGAAGATCGGCCGTGACGGGAACATCCCCTCTCCTTTATGCCGGTCCCTAAGCGTACACTATGGGCGGGAGGTTTGCCAGTGCCTTGCAGCAAGCAGGATTCGGCGTTGTTTCTTATCTGAGCCGCAACCGTCAGGGAGCGGTGCCGTGCACGCAGGCCAACTGCACCGCTCCCTGACGGTCGCGGCTCAGATTCGCCTCGCAGGCGCGGGATTACCGCCAATGAAGATTCGGCGTTGCCATCCGGGGCAGGATTCCGTAGAATGTGCCGGCAACGGGGAGATTACTATGTCCAACATGCGCCTGGCGAGCGTGGCGGGGATGTTGATTGCGGGCGTCCTGGTTTTTCCGTGCGGTCCGGCCCGCGCCTGCAACGTGCCGGTGTTCCGGTACGCGCTGGAGCGATGGCCGCCCGCGCCGTACGAGGTGCTGGTGTTCCATTGCGGCCCGCTGGCGGCGGCGGACCAGGAGGCGCTTGAGCACCTGCGTAAACTTGGCCGCACGGCGGACCCGTTCGCCCCCATCGCCCTGCGCACCGTGGACCTCAACTACACAGACGACGCCGAGGCGCAGCAGTTGTGGCAGTCGCACCAGGGCGCAACCCTGCCGTGGATAATCGCGCGGTACCCGCATTACATCGGCGTTACGGAACCGTTCTTTGGCGGGCCGCTCACGCAAGAGGTTGCGGCGAGGCTGCTGGATTCCCCCGTGCGGCGCAGGATAGCGCGCGACCTGCTGGAAGGCCAGACGGCCGTCTTCGTCCTCCTGGAAAGCGTGGCGCGCGAGAAAGACGACGCAGCGGCGGCGCTCCTTGAAAAGGAACTGAAGCGCCTGTCGGAAGAACTGAAGGTGCCCGACCTCAGCCCCGGCCAGTGGGACGACCCCGTCTATGATGCCCAGGGGCCGCCCATGCTGCGGATAGCATTCTCGGTGGTGCGCCTGGCGCGCACCGCCCCCGAGGAGCGGGCGTTCGTGCAGATGCTGCTTGGGCCGGGGGTGCCGGAGGCGCTTGCTCAGGGGCCAGTGGTCTTTCCGTTCTTCGGCCGCGGGCGGGCGCTCTGCGCCATCCCGCAGGCCGACCTCTCGCCGGAGCGGCTGGAGGCCGAGTGCGAGTTCCTCGTCGGCCCGTGCTCGTGCATCGTCAAGGACCAGAGCCCGGGCCTGGACATGCTGATGGCCGTCGACTGGGACGCGGCGCTGGAGGGGCAGCCGTCGGCCATTCCGGTGGTGGACCCGCCGCCGGTGACCGGCACGTCGGAGTTCGCGTCGGGGAAACCTGAACCGACCATCGGCTGGGACGCCTGGCGCATGGTCCGCCGCGCCGTGGCCGCCGTCATCATCGGCTTCGGCGTCCTGACGGTCATTGTCATGGTCTGGCGCAAGCGGCGCGAACGCAAGAGCACCTGACAGCACAACGCGGCATTGCGCGGCGGGTCTCCTGACCCGCCGCGCAATGCGTGGCGCAGGGGTTCATCCTCCGCACCGGCTGCGGGGGCACAAGCCCCGCGCTGGGGATGGTCGTCCGTTTGCGCGGCCGGATAAGGCGCCCGTGCCACGCAGCGGGCCTGGGTGCTTATGAGCGTGTGGCGTCTCATCGCGAAGGAAATCGCCTACCGGCGCTGGAACTTCGCGCTGGCCGTGCTGGCCGTGGCGGTGGCGGTCGCGTGCCTCGTGGGGGAACTCGTGCTCCTTGCGGCCCACGAGTCGCAGGCCGAGGGGCTGGCCGACTCGCAGGAAGCCCGCGCACGCGGGCGCACCGAGCGGCTCCAGGACGATTACAGGGTCATCACCAAGGGCCTCGGCTACAACGTCCTGGTACTGCCGAAGGAACAGGACCTTGCCGAGTTCCACCTGCTGGGCTACGCCACGGCCACGATGCCCGAGACCAACGTGGCCCGCCTGGCCGCGGCGAGCGTCATAACGGTCCAGCACCTGCTGCCCACCCTTCAGCAGAAACTCCAGTGGCCGGAGAAGAAGACGAGCATCATGCTCATCGGGACGCGCGGCGAGGCGCCCCTGTCGCACCGCGACCCGAAGAAACCCATCCGCGAGGCCGTGCCCGCGGGCGAGGCCGTCGTCGGACACGTCCTGGCCCAGGGCATGGGCCTGGCGCCGGGCGGCACGCTGGCGCTCCGCGGCCGGACGTTCCGCGTGCGCGAGGTGCGGCCGCCCGTCGGCAACGAGGACGACGTGACAATCTGGATCAACCTGGCCGAGGCCCAGGAACTCCTGGGCAAGCCGGGGCGAATCAGCGCCATCCTGGCCCTCTCGTGCTTCTGCGCCGAGGCCACGCCGGAGGGCATCCGGCGCGAGGTCACCAGGGTCCTGCCCGACACACAGGTGCTGGAACTGAGCGCCCAGGCGGCGACGCGCCGTGCGGCCCGCGCGCGGGCGGCCGCGCACTCCGCCGAGACGCTGGCCGACGAGGCCGCCGGACGCCTGGCCGCGAGGGCCCAGCGGGCCGCCTTCGCCGCGTGGATGGTGCCGCTGGTCATCGTGGCGTGCACCGTGTGGGTGGGCGTGCTGGCGCTGGCGAACGTGCGCGAGCGTCGCGACGAAATCGGCATCCTGCGTGCGCTGGGGGTGGGCGCGCGGCGGGTGTTCTCGCTCCTGGTGGCGCGGTCGCTACTGAGCGGCCTGGGGGGCGCGGCCGCCGGGTGCGCGGCCGGGTATGCGCTCGGGGCGACGTGGCTCTGGCGTGAGAGCGCCGGCGAGGCCGCCGCCCTGCCGCCCTTCGATGCGCTCATGGCTGCGGGCGTGCTTATCCTGGCGCCTCTTGTCTCCGCCGCCGCGGCCCTTGTGCCGGCGATGCTGGCCGCGCACCAGGACCCGGCCGACGTGCTGCGCGAGGAATAGTAACGGTGCTCCGCATCGAGGAACTTACGAAGACCTACCGGGCGTCCGGCCGCCAGGTGCGGGCGCTGGACGGCGTCAGCATCCAGGTCGCCCCGGGAGAACTCGTGGCCGTCGAGGGGCCGAGCGGCTGCGGCAAGACGACGCTCCTTCTCGTGGCGGGGGCCCTGCTGCGGCCCGACGGCGGGCAGGTCACGCTCGCCGGGCAGGACCCGTACGCCCTTGCGCCGGAGGCCCGGGCGCGGTTCCGAGCCGAGCACATCGGCTTCGTGTTCCAGCAGTTCCACCTTGTGCCGTACCTGTCTGCCCTGGACAACATCCTTGCGCCGGCGCTGGCGCGCGATTTGCCGGAGGCGCGCGGCCGGGCGGACGAACTCGTGGAGCGCCTGGGCCTCTCCGCCCGGCGCGGACACGTGCCGGCGGAACTCTCGACGGGCGAGCGGCAGCGCGCGGCCCTGGCCCGGGCCATCCTCGGGCGGCCGCCCGTCCTCCTTGCCGACGAGCCGACCGGCAACCTCGACGAGGAAAACGGGCGGGCCGTCCTGGGGCACCTGGCCGACTACGCCGCCGGGGGCGCGGCCGTGCTGCTGGTGACGCACGACCCCCGCGCAGCCGGATATGCCGCGCGCGTCCTGCTGATGGAGGCCGGCAGGATACGGGACGGACGATAAACAGAAATGTTCAATTCCAGCGGCCGCGCTGCAAGGGACGGGCGCCGTGTTTCATTCAACGTTGAGCATTTAACATTCAATATTCAACATTTTCTTTGTCTTCAATTCTACTCGACGTTTCCCCTGCCGACCCTCAGCAGCCTTGCCACTTCCGGCCCCTCCGGGCGGGCGATGAGGTCCTCCAGCCGCCCGGCCTGGACCAGCCTTCCGCCGATCATGACGCCCGCGCGGTCGGCCACGGCAGCGGCCTCGTCCAGGCTGTGGCAGACATGGATGGTGGTGAGCGCCAGTTGGCGCTGTACGCGGTGAAGTTGCTCCAGGACCTCGGCCCGCGTCGGCCCGTCCAGGGCGCTGACCGGCTCGTCCAGCAAGAGGAGCGCCGGCTCGATGGCCAGCGCCCGCGCCACAGCCACCTTCTGCCGCTCGCCCCCGCTCAAGGTGAGCGGCCAGTGCGCAAGCAGCCCGCGCAGCCCCAGCATGTCGATAAGCGGCCCCAGGCGCGAAAGAGCCTCCTTGTGCCGCACGCCGCGCGCTCGCAGCGCGAACGTCAGGTTCCGCGCCACGTCCAGGTGAGGGAACAGGCCGTAGTCCTGGGGCACGTAGCCTATCTGGCGCAGCCGCGGCTCCAGGCCGGTTACGTCGCGCCCGCCGACAATAACAGTCCCGCGCTCGGCCCGCGCGAGGCCGCACAGACACGACAACAGGAGCGTCTTGCCGCTGCCGTTCGGGCCGAGCAGGACGAAGTACTCGCTGGACTCGACGGCGAGGCTCGCGACTTCAACGCGGAAGTCGCCGGCGCGGAACGCCAGGCCGCTTATCCGGATCATGGCGCCCACCACTGCCGCCGCCCGGACCCCAGCCAGTGCAGCAGCACAAGCGTGACCATGGCCATCGCCAGAAGCAGCATCGCCACCGCAAGGGCAGGTTCAATCCGCCCGACCGAGACTTCCAGGTAGATGACCGTGGACATGACCGTCGTCCGCATCGGCACGGCGCCGACGAAGATCAGGAGCGGGCCGAAGACTCCGACGGCCCGCGCCCAGGCCATGACCGCCCCGGCCGCAAGCCCGCTTCGGGCCATCGGCAGGGCCACCATGCGGAAGGCCTGCCAGTGCGTGCAGCCGAGCGTCAGGGCAAGGTGCTCAAGGCGCCGGTCGGCGGCGTCAAAGGCCGCCTTGGCGGCCCGAATGCCCAGCGACGCCGTCATGAAGAACTGGCACAGGACTATGCCCTTCACCGTATAGACAAATCTAAGCCACTCTATGCTTTCAATCCATCGCCCCACGGGCGTCCGGAAGAACACCAGCAGCGAAATGCCCACGATGACCGGCGGCATCACTATCGGCAGGTCCACGATGGCGTCCAGCACCACGCTCCCGGGGAACCGGTAGCGGCTCAGGGCGTAGCCCACCGGAATGGAGAAGGCCACGACCAGCACGAGCGTGGCGCCGCTCGTCGCCAGGCTAAGGCGAACAGCGTGGCGGACCTCCTGTTTGGCCAGGACTTCGGCCATGGAGTCGGCGTCGGTGAACCACAGGTCGGCCGCCACCAGGGCCAGCACGGCCGCCACGAACACCGCAAGCGCGGCGATCGTGATTACCGACACCCGGTGGATTCGCGGTCCTGCGACGGCCGGCATCCTTCTACCTTTCATCCGGCGGCTGCGTCCGGTAATGGTGCTTGCGGAGAATGGCCTGGCCCCCCGCATCGCAAATGAAATCAAGGAACTGCTGTGCCGCGCCGGGCTGCCCGGAGCACTTAAGCACGGCGCCCGTTACGCGCGAGACCTCGTTCTCCCGGGGCGGAATCGGCACAGCGTCGGTCCTGTCGGCGTACTGCGCAGCCGTAGCGTCCCACACGATAGCCGCATCAAGTTGACCCATCGTCACCTGGATGCCCAGTTCGTTCACGGTAACGCTGGCGAACGCCAGGTTCTTTGCAACCGCATCCTGCGAAATGGCGGACTTGGCGAAGATGGCCCGGCTTGCGCGGCCAACCTGGCAGGCGTCGGGGTTGCCCAGGCCCAGGCGGACGCCAGGGGCGACCAGGTCGGCCACGCCGGCAATCTTCTTCGGGTTCCCCTTCTGGACCAGGATGACAGGCACGAACCAGCAGAGGTCGGTCTTTGAGAGCACGAGGTCCTCTTGCTCGGCCAGTTCTACGTACCAGAAGTCACCGGGGATGAAGAGGTCTCCGCGGCCGGCGAGGCGGAGCCGCGAGATGATCATGCCGCTGCCGCCGTAGTCGCACTGAACGGCCACGCCCGCCTTGGCGCGGAAGGCCTCGGCCAGTTCGTCCATGGCCGACTTGAGGCCGGCGCCGACGTAGGCCAGCAGAACCGTAGCCGGCTGGTCGGCAGACGCCCCGCCCTGGGCGCCGGCCGGCTGCGCCGGCGGCTCGGCAGCGCCGCCCGATTGGGCCGCGCTGCGCCCTGCCTGTGCCGCCGCTCCGTCTTCCAGCCGCCGCGGACCGGCCGGCGGCGGCGAGTACCCCAGCCGCTGCCACACTTCCTGGGTCTTATCCGATGCCGCGTACTCCGCGAACGCGCGGGCTTCCTGCGGGCGGCGGCTGCTATTCAGGACGTCAATCGTTACCTTGACTACGCCCATGTCAATGTGGCCGAACGTCGGACTGGTTACTGCATCAACCCCCGGCTGAAGGCGGAACTCCGGCTCGATGGGCACGGCGTCAAGTTTCTCGCGCCGCAGGAACACGACGGCGTTCCAGACGATTGTTGCGTCGGCGTGGCCGATGATGACGGCGTTTGCCGCCTCGCCGCCCTGTCGCGTCCGGGTCGCCACGTTCTTCTCCACCGCCTCCGTCAGGCCGGCCTTCGCGAGCATCCGGGTCACCAGGTGCCCCGCGGTGCTGTACATGGCATCCGTCAGAATCAGCCGCAGGCCCGGCTGCGCAAGGCCCTTCAGGCCCTGGATGTTCTTCGGGTTCCCCTTCGGGACGGCGATGACCGGCTGGAGGGTGGCAACGACCCATCCGCCCGCACCCAGGCCCTTCAAGACAAGGGAGGCGTGGAACGGGTCGTGGGCCACGTACAGGTCGCCGCGGCCGGTGGTCTCGGCCTTGATGAGGTTCGAGCCGGA
>VGYT01000077.1 GCA_016872895.1 Planctomycetota bacterium | reverse complement strand
AGAAGAGCCTGCGCCTGGCCTCCGTCGGCGTGCCGAGGATCTTCGGCGTGGTGCTGGGGACGGGCGACTATGGAATCACCCCCGCCGGGCACCTCTATCGCCCGCGCGAAGGCAACCCCGAGATGGAGTACAAGCGCAAGGGCAACGCCGACAACGCCGTGGCGAACTTCACCGCCGCACGAGTCGGCCCGAGGATCCTCTTCTACAAGCCGTGCACCTCGTCGCAACTGATGCACATAGGCGTAGAGCGGGCCGAGGACAGCCCGTGGGCGTGGCTGGGCGGGTTCCTCTATTTCCGCCCGCCCGACTTCAAGAACCCCGCCACCAAACTCTGCCACCAGACCCTATCGTGGCAGATAGAGACCGCCGGCGACGCCAACCGCGACGGCGAGGTCGATTGGGTCGATTGCGCCATCGCCTACCGCGACCGCTACGTGAGGCCCAACAAGGACAAGGACGCCAGCCTGCGAAACTCGTACCTGTACTACCACGGGATACCCGGCGACACGTACGAGCAACTGGTGAGCGTGCTTGAGCGGCTGGACTTCGCCACGGGCATCTGGTGGGTCAAGGGGGCGATGAAGACGAACATCTCGCCGGGATCCGAGGCACATCCGTACGTCGTGGAACCCGACCCCGGGCGTGGCAGCAAGGCGCCGCTGCTTTCGCGCATCGCGGCCACCGGGTCGCGCGCCGGAATATATTATGGACATGACTACATTGATATCGCCAACGGAGACTGGCCGCCGGAACTCGTCAAACTGGACCCCGACGGGAAGCCGCACCGGTACTACAACTTCCACGGCCGTCAGTTGTACTACAAGGACAATATCCGCGGCCTTGCCAGCGGGCTTCTGAGGGCCCACTACGAGAGGATCCTCTCTTGCTGCGGCATGGCCCCCGCCGACCCGATCATGCTCGACACGTTCACGGCGTTCGCCCGGCCCGGCTACCACCCCGACTTCCCGGCAACCGCGCAACTGGAGACCGAAGCGAAACGCGAAATCGCCAAGTGGCTCGCGTATGATAAGAAACTCTCGGTGGCCGGAGAGTCGGTGACCGAGGGGACGCAGGACGTGCTGGATTTTGCCGCGCTCCTGGTCAGACTGTCCGACCAGGTTGAGGCAGAGGTCTGGAAGAGCGATTCCTGGGTCCCCATAAACTCGGTCATATATCACGGCCGCACGTATTTCGGTGTCAGTTGGTACGAGTTCCGCAAACCCAACCCGAACTGGGCCTTGGCCCTCGTGAACTGCGCGCACCTGTGGCAGTGGTCCACAGGCCACTACCCGAAGGGAATGTACGAACTGACCGCACGCACCTTCTTCAACCAGAACATCGTGTGGTCTCGCAACGCCGACGCCGCCATCACGGACGTTGACCGCGAAGGAACCGCTTACAGGATCAAGTTCGACAACGGCAACACCTTGTGGGCCGACCCGGAGAAGAACACGTGGCGGCTTGAGGAGCGCGGTGTTCTCTACGACGGCTTCACGCCCTTCAGCAGCCGCGGCGTCATGGCGATCCTCACACAGGGAGATTTCGACATTACTCTAGCCGTGGCGGAGATGCTGGAGATCATCCCCTCGCAGCCCAACCGAGACCGGCTGGACGTCAAGATCGAGAAGGCCGAAGACGGCCGGATTCGCGTCCGCGGCAACTTCAGCAAGATCAAGTGGAAACTGGCCTGGTTCCACAAGCCCGAAGGCGCCGCCGCCGACGTGGTTACCATGCGCGACGTCGAGCCGGTCCTGATGCTCCGAAAGGTCGCCCGGTAGCGGAGCAGGGCGCCTCGAAGGTCAACCCGGATGAATCAGCGGCCCCCGGCCGCGTCCACCTTGAGGGGCAGCGTGCGCCAGGGTGCTTCCGATGTCGGCGCAGGGGCGACCGCGCCGGCGGCGACGGCACGGGCAGCGGCAACTATAAGGCACAGGACACGCGGCTTGCGCATCTTCGGCTCCTTTGACGTAGCGGCTTCTCACGGCCGCGCGGCCGCGCCGGGACTGGCGAGCGCGGCCAAGAGAGGCTCAAAAATCTCGCGGGCGTAGGGCGACTCGCCCTCCTTGGGGCCGTCAAGGTTGCCGCCGTTGCGCACGGCTATCAGTTGCAGGCTGGGCACGACGAAGACCACCTGGTGGCCCGCGCCTGCGCCCCAGAAGGCGTCGCGCGGCACGCGGGGGAAGAAGCCGTCGGTGTTGGACCACCAGCCGATGCCGTTGGGGCCCGGCGTGCCGACGTCGCGGGTCGTCTGGCGGACGGCGTCGGCGCTAAGGAGGCGGCGACCTTCCCAGTCGCCTTCGCTGAGCATCAGGCGTGCAACGCGCGCCGTGGCGCGGGCGGTGAAGTTGCCGCCGCCCCACGAGGCGACCAGCGGCAGACCGTCAACCGTGTACGTCTTGCCGTAGCCGATGGACTAGGCGTCGTCGGGCACGCCGATGGGCCGCATGATGCGCGTGGCCAGCAGGGTGCGGACGTCCTTTTCGGGCGCGTCGCGCAGGGCCGCCGTAACCGCGTACGTCAGCATGCCGATGCCGGGGTTGCTGTAGGCCCACTTCTGGCCCGGCTCGGTCAGCAGGGGCGCCAGGTCGCGCGAGATGGTAAACGGGTCCTGGGGCGGCGCAAGGTGCTTCCAGAAGCCGCCTTGCCAGCCCGTAAGTTTTTCGTGTGGCAGGCCGTCGGCCTCGGCGTCGGCCAGGCCCGAGGCGTGCGAGCCGAGTTGCCGCAATGTGATGCGCGACTTGCGGGGGTCGTTCTTCCACTGCGGGATGAACTTGCAGGCGGGGTCGTCGAGCCGGAGCCGGCCGTCGCTCATTGCGACGGCGAGCGACACGCCGCCCACGATCGCCTTCGCCATGGACGCCGTGTAGTGCGTGCTCGTCGGCGAGAAGTCAGGGGCGTACCACTCCTGCACGATGGCGTCGTTGCGGATGACCAGCCACGCCTTTGTCCGCTGGGCGGCGAGGCGCTGCTTAAGGGCGGCAAGTTTCTCGGCCGAGAAGCCTGCGCTTTCCGGGGCGGCGGCCTTCCAGTCCCAGGCCGGGGCGACGGCTGCGGCAGGCGGTGAGGCGGCAGCGGCGGGCAGCGGGGTGCTGCGCCCGGCATCGGGCGTGCGGGCGTCGGCTGAAGGGCCTTGCGCCGCCGCCAGGGCGGCCCCGCCGCCGGCCGCAGGATGCAACGCCGCCGGCCGCTCCGCAGCAGACAGGCCGCGGGCGGCCAGGCAGAGCACAAGAGCCAGGACGGCGCAACCGAATACTCGCATGGTCATACATCGCTCCCGCAAGCCGCGCGCTCCGGGCGGCAAGGCGCGCCCGCCGGCCGTTACTTCGGCGGCGCGTCGGCCTTATATTCATACGCCCCGGGGTCGTGGGCAGCGCCCTGCGGACGGGGGATGCCGGCGAAGTCGGCGGCCACGTCTTTGACGGCGGTGCCGGCGTCAATGGCCGGACTGCCGGGCCGCAGACGGGCGTCGGCCGGCCCGGCGGGCAGCGGGTCGGCCCAGCGCGAGTGAGTTTCTCCGGCGGCCGTCTGGTAGTCGCTGAACGACCGCAGTGCCGCGCCGGCGGCCGTCCCTTCGAGGAACTCTCGACGCGAGATGGGCGTGGTCATGGTTTCTCCGGCTGCTGCCCAGACTCCCAGACCAGGTCAACATGCAGTATCTTCAACCGGACGGCGCGGCTGCGGGGCACGAGGAATCCGCGGATGTGGGCAAAGAGCGACTTTCATTTCTCCGGAGATTCCGGTGCGTTGCCCTCCGTGTACAGGATGTGAAGGTCGATGGTGCCCGAGCGGCTGGAATTGAAGCAGACCCGCTTGCCGTCGGCGCTCGGCCTGGGCAGGGTTTGCGCCCAGAACATGTCGCCGGTTTTGCCGCGCCCGGCCGGGGCGGAATAAACGGTTCCCGTGCGGGCCAGGTACTTGGCGGTTCCATCCAGGCGGACCAGCAGAATCTCGTCGAACGGCGGCTCATACGGCGCCGGTTCGGGCCTGGACGGAAAGAAGCCCGCCACGAACCAGTCGCTCACCTTCCTTGGCCAGGACAGGTGCAAGTTATGAAATCGGCATTTCTCTCGCGGCACGCTGAAGAGGACCCTGTCGCCGCCGCCGTCAAGGTTGACGACGTGTATCTCCAGCGGCCTTTCAGGGGCGCCGCGGCCCCCTGCGGGCAGCCTGAAATATGCCAGCCGCCCCTCGGGCGAGAAATCGTAATGGCCCCCGCCGCCGATGGACTCGAACTTGTGCACGACCGCGCCCGTGTCGTCATAAACCACGATTGCCTGCTGCGAGGGGTCGGCCCCTCGGTACGCCGTGTCGATATAGTTGCGGCAGCCGATGTAGTGCGGCTTGTCCCAACCGACTGAGCAGCCCGCCGGTACGGTGATCTGGAAGGTCCGCTCCTGGCCCATGTCGGGCAGGTGGAAACTGCGGAACGTGCCGTCGCCGGTAATCACCAGGATGCGGTCGCCGGCCTGGTTCACAGAAGGGCCGTTGGGCTTCAGGCCCAGCGGCGCGAACGACTTCAGCAACTCGGCCTTGCCGTCGGTCACCCGGAAGCGGTACAGGTCCGACCCCTTCCAGGTGTAAAGCATGGCGGGGTCATTGCGGTCCCAGCAAAGGCGCCAATCGTACTTGTCAATGGAGAAAAGTTCCTTGAGAAAGACGCCGTCGCCGTCGTACAGGCATACGCGCCAGTTCTTCTGCGCCAGGTCCGACTGGATGCCCAGCATCCGCGAGCCGTCGGCGTTCCAGGGATCGCGATAGTAGTAGAAGTTGTGCTCGTGGCCGTCGTCCTTGCGGAGTTGCCGGACGCGGGCGCCGTAGGTCGGGTCGGCGCAGTCCACGATCCGGGCGGGGCCGACCTTCATCGGCGCTGCCGGTTGCTGCGCGGCAGGCGGCGCAGCATCACCGCCCGGTCCGCGCGCCGGGGCTGGCGCCGCCGCGACCACGGCCCGGACTGCCAGCGACAGTGCGCTCAGGAATATCATGCGCATTGTCGCATCTCCATGCGACTCTTGCCGGTCGCGCCCTTGAGGGGTCCGGCCTCACAGCAGGGGGACCCGGCCTCTCAGGGCAACCTCTGTCGCCGCGGAAGATCGCCGGCGGCCCAGTAGCCCTGACATATGTGCAAACGTACTGTCAAGGCGAAACCGGTTCTCCGGCGGCGCCCCGCGGCGCAATCAGGCGCAGCCGCCTGGCCCCAAGCGCCCCGTAGCAATCCGGCAGGTCGAACTGCCGGAGGACCCCCGGCGCGAGGCACGAGAGCGGCCAGGCGTAAGTCTCGGATTCGGCCACGTCGGCATAGGACGTCAAGGCGTTCTTGAGCGTCACTTGCGTGACCGCGGGCGACACGATCGCCGCCAGCGCTGCCGGCAGGGCGCCCCAGCCCTTGCCCACCACGTGAACCTCCTCGCATCCGAGGCTGGTAAGCCAGTCGAGCACCCGGAGCACGTCGTGGGTCTTCTGCCCCAGGTACGGGTAATCCAGCATCAGGCCGTGGACGGCGTAGAAGTAGTCGCTGCCGTAGGGGTCGAGAAACATGTTCGTGCCGCAGGTGTTGGGCCGCGACTCGCCGATGCCGCGCACGTCGCAGGCAAAGAGGGTTGATTGCGGCTCGGCCTTAAGCAACTCGGCCAGCAGCGGCTCTTCGCGCAGTTCGGCGTCGCTGGAGTGGTGGGCGACGTATAGCAGTGCTCGGCGCGGGCCGCGCGGCGGGCGGCTCAGCAGCGGCTCGTCGCCCAGGCGGTACACAAGGGCGAAGATGCCCGGTTCGGTCTGCACGGCGTAGGTGGTCGCGTGCGGCTTGGGGTAGTTGCGGCTGCGCGTCGGGCGCAGGATGCGGTATTCAGGCGTCCCCTGGCGCTGCGGCAGGCGCAAGAGGGTGGCGACGGCCTGCTTGAGTTCCTCTCCTGCCGGCGCGGTGCGCTGGCGGCCGAGCGCCCTCGATTTCTCCTGCGTGAACGAGAACACCGTCCGCGACCCGAGTTCGGCCACCTGGCCCGACGGAGTGCACTGGAGCACTTCGTCGCGCTCAACGACGATGTCTGGCTCGGGGCTTGTGCCGGAGACGCCTGCGGCGCGGTTGAACCACTCGTACATCGCCTCGCGTGCCGGGCGGGAATACCCGTGCGGGCCGGGGCTGACCGCCAGCCGCACACGCTCGGCCGCACCAAGAAGCCCGTACAGCCGCGACAGCCGCGCGTAGGCCTCCTGCGTGCCGCGCCCGTCAAAGTAATCTTGCTCCTGCGCCAAGATGATTACCGGCTTGGGGGCCATGGCCGCCAGGAAGTCTGCGTGGTCAAGCCCCAGGGCCAGGGCCCGCGGCGGGCACTGTTCAATGTCGGCCGGTAGTTCGTTCTCCAGGTTCCGCAGGAAGGTGGTTACGAAGCAACCGGGCGCCGCCATCGCCCAGCGGGGCTCCACGCCTGCCAGCCACGTCGTCATCGTGCCGCCGCCGGAGTTCCCCGTGATGCCGACCCTGCGCGGGTCAACTTCGGTGCGGCTAACGAGATAATCCAGCGCCCGGATGCCGTCCCACGCCCGCCAGGCGCCGAAGAACTCGCCGATGAGTATCTGCTGGTTGCCGGCGTACAGGTGCTCTCCCACGCCGATGCGCGGCCGCCCCGGCTCCTTCAGGTGGCCGTATTGCAGCCGCTCGCCCTGGCCGATGGGGTCAAATATCAGCACAACGTAGCCCAGCCGCGCAAGCCCCTGCGAGAACGACTGATACGGGGCGGCGGCCTTGCCGTTGGCCGAGTGACCGCACGAACCGACCACGCCCGGAAGCGGGAACTGCCGCCCCTTGGGCACGTAAAGGTTGGCCGTTACCAGGAACCCCGGCCGGCTCTCAAAGATGACCTTTTCAATGTGATAGGCGTCGCGCTGGACGATGCCCGTTACGCGCGGCCGCAGGGGCGTCCGCTCGGGCCAGGGTCCGAAACACCGGGCGATTTTCTCGCGGACCCCGCGCACGTAGGCCTCGGCATCGGCCCGAGTCCCGAGGGCCGCCTGGGCCCGCAGCCCATCCTGCTGCGCGGCGGCGACCCGTGCAGCGTAATACTCCTGCACCATGCGCGGAAAGCGGGCCAGAGAGTCCTCGGCGACGGCCACCTTCGGGGGAACCTGCGCGGCACGGGCCGCCTGCCCAACCAGCAGGGGCGCAGCCGCCACACAGGCCGCCGACCACGCAATCCGCAGGACGAAACCGGCGCCGCGCTTCGGCGGCCGACAGGTTTGCGGCATGGCAGGCACCTTCTTGGAGGCGCCGGGCGCGCGGCATCACACGCCTGGGACCTCGGCAATGTAAACGTTGGTGTGTCCGCCCTGGTCGGAATTGAACGCGACCCACCGGTCATCGGCGCTGAAGACGGCGTGCGGATGGCTGGCCTGGGTCTTCCACGAGGTGTTGTGCTGGCAGAGCCGGCGGACTTGGGCGCGGCCGCTGGCGTGCGTCATCAGCGCCATGTAGCGGCCTCCGTCTTTGTCGTCGGGACCGAGGTAGCCGCGGTCGCCTATCAGCAGCGTGCCGGTCGAGTTGGCCTGAATGTGGCCCGGGCGCTGGCCGGGCAACAGGTACTGGCGGATCCATGTGCCGTCAATGCGGATGAAGGCGTTGAAGTCCTCGCGCCGGCCTTCCACATCCAGGGAATACTGGAACCCGACCTCGCCCTGGCGGGTGAAGAACTCGTGCACGCACGACTCTCCCGGCCGCTGGGGGTAAAGCGGGCGGGCCTGGCGCGGCCCCTTCTCGTCGGCGTCAACCGTCCACATGCGCTGCCGCACGTTGCTGCCGCCCTCGTGGCAGAAGAGGATGAGGTTGGGGCGCGCAGGATGGATAAGCACGTGGCTGATCCAGGCTACCTCGCCCCAGATTGCCGCCGCCTCGCCGTTCGCGGCCCTGACGCGCATGATTACGCACCTGGGGCGCTGGAAGTAAGTTTCGGCCATGGTGGAGTAGATGCGGCCGCTCTCCGTGCTGACGGCCCGTTTCTCGCAGTAGGCGAAGGCCACGTACTGGCCGTCGGCGGTGCACGTGGGCAGGGCCGGCCTGAACCCGTCGGGCACGCGGTACAACTCGCGGTCTTCAAGCGAATCAATCTTCACGACGTGCAGCGCCGGGCCGTCAAAGTAGAAGAGCCGGCCGCCGGGGTCCGGGCACACCGAGAACGGCGACAGTTCGGCCCCGTCGGTCAACTGCACGAGCCGGCCGGTGCGGACCTCCAGCAGGTAGTGCTGAAAGCGGCCGGAGCGGTTGGAAGCGAACACGACATGCTCGGCCCCGTCGCCCAGGAACGTCGCCGACGTAAAGTACGGGTGGACGTTCTCCGAGCCGTCGCCCGTCAGCCGCACGACGCGGGCGCTCGTCGCGGGGTCGCGGACCTCCTGCATCTCGTTCCTGATGTCGTGGACTGTTCCGCGCGCCGGCCCGCCTTTGCCGCTCTGGGGCGCTCCTTGCGGCGGGAGGTTCGCCTCGCCGGCCGGTGCTTTCTCCCCCGCCGCGGCGGCCGGAGCCAGCGCGCCCCTAGCGGCGGCCGCGCCGCCCACGGCGGCCAACCCGGCCAGAAACGCGCGCCGGCCCACCGTCACGGAACCGGACTCGACTGGAAGACGCGGCTGCGGATCTTGCATGGACATGGGGAACCTCCCCTGCCTGCCGGCGGGCAGGCCCGCCTGCGCCTCGCCGGCGCTTGCGAGAATCGCCTCGGCGATGAGCAGATTATACGCTCGCCCTGCGGCGCTACCCAGTCAATTCCCGCCGCCCGGCTTCGCCAGGGCAAAGCCCCACTACGCCGGGGCGACGCCCGGCCGTCATCAGGCGGTGATGACCGCTTCCGTAAACTGCGGCAACTCGCGGCCGGCGCAGGTCAGGTCTATCGGGATGACGTACCGGCCGCGCGGGCACTGCTCGGGGAGGCGGAAGGATAGCCGCATCCGCGCCTCGGCCTTGGCGGGTGCCTCGCCGCCGGCCCACGCGGTGACGACCCCGGCTTCGCCAGGGCGAAGCCCCGCTGCGCCGGGGCGAAGCCCGGCGGGCGTCGCCTTGTACGTCGCGCCCGGCAGAAGTTCGCGCTTCCAGGCCCTAGGCAGCACCGCGCGGCAGGCGAACGTGCGCGGCCCGGTCGAGTGATTGGTGACCACCACGTCGAAGGCCGCCTCGCCGCCGCGGGCGCTTTGCTGCTCGTACGGATGGCAGCGCACCCACGGCTCGTCCATGCCGTAATTGGCGTGTTCCCAAGGCACCAGTTGGCCGAAGAGCGGTTCCCGCTCGGCCAGGTTTGCGCGCATGAAGCGGTACTGCTCGCTGGTGAAGTCGAACGCATCAGCGACGTGCGGGTTGAAGATGTGCGTGGGCTGAAGTTTCTCCAGTAAGGCGATGCAGCGGTCGAACCCGACGCCGCGCCCCAGCCAGTTGCGGTTCATTGCGCAGTAATCGTCGATGCCGGCCATCGTGAACGAATCGCCGCAGAAGAACATCCGCAGGTCCCCGCCCTCCACCAGCAGCCCGGCGTGGTAGAGCGTCTGTCCGGGAAAATGGTATGCCGTCATCTTGAACTCGTGCCACGGCCACGATTCGCCGTCTGCGGTCGAGCGGTCCACGCGGGCCCTGTTCGGCGACAGGCACGGCAAACGCCAGGCCATCGGGTCCGTGATGACGGCGGCAACCGACCCGTCGGTAATGCAGGGACAGTCAAACGCCTTCTGAAAATCGGGGATGGCGTCCGTGTGATCGTCGTGGTAGTGCGTGATCCAGAGGCCCTCGACGCTACGGACCTCTCCTTCCGCCTGACGGCGCTTCACCTCTTTGACCACCTGCGCGTTGCCGCAGTCCATCACGAAGCCGGCCCCGTCCTTGGAGACGAGCATCCACGTGGTGCCGAAGTGGCGGAGGCAGGCGGGGACCTCTTTCCCCTTACGGATGGGCATGTGGTCCTTGCGGCCGGCGTACTCGGCGAAGAGTTTCGGAAAGTAGTGCCGCAGGGCCGAGATGGCCACGTACTTGTCGTAGCAGCGGTCGAGGGCGGCGGCCGTGGCGTCGATGGCCGCCGGTGGATCGTTCATGATCCGGCCGTGCGACGGAACCAGCGCCGACGCGCCGGCCGCCTTCAGGCGCCCGAGGCTCTCGATCAGTTGCGGCCGGGCGCCCATGAAACCGTGATAGTCGGTCGTCTGCGTCCCCTTCTGGAGCGAGTGGACGTCCCACACCTGCCCGGGACCCGCGATGGCGTCGCCGGAGAACGCGACCCGTCGCCCGTCGACCTCCACGACGTAAGTGACGCTGCCGTCGGTGTGGCCCGGTGTGGCAAGGACGCACAGCGTGGCAGGACCCCACGCGAAGGTCTCGCCGTCGGCAAACGTCGCATCCACGCGCAGCGGCTCGGCGAGCATGAGGTGATGCGGGTGCTGCTTGTACATGTGCCAGCGGCTCTTCGGGTTGCTCCAGTAGGTGTCGACCTTGTCGAACCAGTCTTTTTCGGAGGCCGCCGCGCCGATACGCGCGCCCTTGGCGGCAAGCGACGCTGCGCCGCAGGCCTGATCGCGGTGGTGGTGCGTGAAAATGATCTGGTCCACGGTCGTGATGCCGGCCGCCGCCAGCGCCTCGGCCACGCGTCCGTCGCCGCAATCAATGAGCAGGGCCTTCTGGCCGTCGCGCACGACGCCGACGTTGATCGGCCCGCGGTAAACGTAAAGATGGTCGCTCAGTCCGGCGAGGTCGGCCGTTTCCGGCGTTGCGGGGCCGGACGGGGCGGCCCCCGCGCCGATCCTTGCGGCGGCAGCCGCACCAACTGCCGCGACCGTGCCTGCCAGAAACTCACGCCGCGTGAGCATGGGTCGCTCCCCGGCCTTGCCTCGTCGGACCGGCAGCGATTATCCCGCGGGCACGTCGGCCGCACAATGCCAAAACCGCCGGCCGTGCAATGGCTCCGGCGCCTCACAGTCCGGCGCTCATCCGGTCAGCGCGTAAGGCCGCGTCGCTGCCAATCGTCCGCCGCCGCCCGCGCATGCCGCCGCCCGCACGGATTCCCGGCGCGCGGCAAACACCTCGTCAGTTTTGCCTGACGCGCTCATTCTCGATTTTGCCCATCGGGCCGGCCCTGCGAGTGCGGCGCCGGCGAACTGCCCCGTTAACCGTGCAGCAACCGGCGGCCGAGGGCCGGGCTGCCGCCCAGGGCACGGCCACAGCCGCCCCTTGCCGAGGCCCCTCGCAGGCAGTTATGCGAATGCGAAACGCATTGCTTGCCCAGGCCCGGACATCGGCCGGAGGCGGCTGCTTGTGCCGGGAATCCGCGGCGCACGGTGCCGGAGCAGCGGCCGGCCTGGCCGTGCTCTGCGGGCCCTCGCACTCCGGGAAGCCCGCCTTTGCCGGGAGATTCTGCAAGGGCTTCAGGGTCATCAGTTCGGACAGGATCAGGAAGGAGCGGGGCACGGTTTTCGGACGCCCGCAGGAGGAACGGGTTGTCTGGGAGGTCTTCGAGTGTGAGAAGCGTGTGAAGACGGCACGCGCCCTGATGCGGGACTGCTTTGCGCTGGTGGCGCTCGGCTGTTTTCAGGTCCGGAGGAGGCGAATTACTCCCCCACCTGACTGTCGCGTTCCGTGCCAAGGTTCCCCGAGACAACGTTTTTCTGCGTAGGTTGACGCCAGGAGGACGTGTTTAATGGTAAAGGCAGTTCGCCGCGCAGGTCCCTGCCGGACGCAACAGAAAGCGGAATTGACCATTTCCGGCGAGGAGGAGGGCCGGTTCAAGGCGTCATAGGATTCAGGGCCCAGAACAAGGGAAACTCCATGAGGCTGATGACCTTCGCCGTCACGATCTGCGCCATCGGCTTGGTGGGCGCATCCGACGCCTACAACGGCCACTCCGTCGGCTTTCGACTGGTAGCGGAGGAGGCCCAGACGCGGCCTGCGGCCGGAACGCTCAGGGTCAATGTGGTCGATGAGGCGGGCAAGCCCCTCCCGGCGCGCGTGCACCTGCGCGATGCCGAGGGCCGCTACCTGCTGGCGGCGGGACAATCCACCCGTCAGAGGGCTGTGTACAAGGATACGCGGCCGGTGGCGGGCGACTGGTTCTATACCGACGGGTCCTTCAGCATTGACGTAGGCCCCGGCGAGGCGCAGATTGACATCGCCCACGGGCCGGCCTATGCCACAGCGCACGATGCCATACCCATCGTGCCCGGCCAAACCACGAAGAAGACCTACACGCTGCGGCGGCTGATCGACCTGCCCGCCATGGGTTGGTACAGCGCCGATGAGCACCTGCACCAACTGCCCGACAGTCTGCTCATGCTGGCCGAAGACCTGAACCTGGCCGCCATCCCCATCTGCGGTGGCGTGGACCTAGAGTACCGCGCAGGCCAGAAAGTTGCGCAACTGCCCGATGCCACGCACCTGCTGGTGAGCGACCTGCCGGCCATTGAATGGGATTGTTTCCTGTGGAACATGCCGAAGCCTGTGGCCCTCCGCCTGGGAAATGAAGAGTGGCCTGGCGACGATGGGGCCACATCGGATCGGCCCGGCGGCTCGGCCGACCTGCGCACCTCCTTCGTGGTCCGCACGCCGTTTCTCATCGAGCAGATGCACGAGGCCGGTGCCACGTTGATCGCCTACATGCATGACCCGCCGCGGTTGTGGTACTATCCGCTCTACGTGGCGAACGGCTGGATCGACGTCTACGGCGTGCTGGAGAACGCTTATTGCTCGATAGCCAATCGCCGCACGGAGGCCGAGTTCTGGCGCGGGTTTGACGGCGACGGCACCGGCGGCAACTTTGGCGTCTGGTATCGCTTCCTGGGCTGCGGGTATCGCCTGCCGGCTTCGGCGGGCACCGACAACGTCGGCATGGGCGTAGGAGTGTGGAAAGGCTACAACCGCGTCTATGCGAAACTGGACGGGCCTTTGACGGTGGAGAACTGGCTGCGAGCCCTCAAGGCGGGCAGGAGTTTCGTAACCAACCGCCCGCTGCTGTTTGTTACGGTTGACGGCAAGGAGCCGGGCTCGGAGTTGGCGATCAACTCGGCGCACGCCGCGCCTCTGAACGTGGACATCCACGCCGTCTCGGCCACGCCCATCTCCCGCATCGACATCCTGCACCAGGGCCGCGTGCTGAAGCACATAGAGGTTGACCCTCCGGCGGCGGACATCCGCCGCACCGAGAGGATCACCGTGCCCGGGAGCGGATGGCTGGCGGTGCGGTGCCTGGGCCGAAGCGAGAACCCCAACCTCTCGCCCGCCTTTGCCCTGGCCCACACCAGCCCCTTCTACGTGATCGTGGACGGCCGGCCTATCCGCTCGCCGGAAGACGCGCGCTATTTCCACGAGCAGTTCTCCGCGTTCGTGAACCGGTCGCTGCCCCGGGTGAAGAACGAAAGGATCCGCCAAGCCCTTGAGTCCAAGTGCCGGGATGCCCTGGCCAAGTACGCGGCCCAGGCGCAGATCGCGCAATAAGGAGTGATTTCATGAGAAAACGAATCGCACTCTTGGCCGCGTTGATGCTAGCCGCAGGGATTGTCTTTGGGCAGCAATCAGAGCGCGTAAAGCGACCCGGCCAGAACGAAACTGCCGGCCCGCGCACGCCACCGACGCACGCCGACGTGAAGTACGGGCCTTATTCACGCAACATTATGGACGTTTGGCTGGCGAAGTCCGACAAGCCGACGCCGGTCGTGGTGTCGATTCACGGGGGCGGCTTCAGCAGCGGCAACAAGGCCGTGAGTCCCGATCTGCTGGAAGAGTGCCTCAAGTCCGGCATCTCGGTCGTCGCCAGCACCTACCGGCTGTCCGGGGAGGCCATCGCCCCCGCCCAGTTCCTCGACTCGGCCCGCGCGATCCAGTTCATTCGCTCCAAGGCCAAAGAGTGGAACCTGGACCCCTCCCGAATTGCCGCAACGGGTGGATCGGCTGGCGCGGGAATCTCCCTGTGGCTGGGCTTCCACGACGACTTGGCCGACCCCCATAGCGAAGATCCCGTGTTGCGGCAGCCGGCGCGCGTGACCTGTATGGCCGTCTTCAACGCTCAGACGTCCTACGATCCCCGCTTCATTCGGGATCTGTTTCCGGGCACGGACACGTACAAGATCGGCGCCTTGCCCATGCTGTTCCGCATGGACCCGGACAATCTGGACCAGTTGCCCAAGGAGAAATACCGGCTCTTTGAAGAATGCTCGCCGCTTGCCCACCTGACAAAGGACGACGCACCGGCCCTGCTCGTCTACAGCAGCACTCTGGAAACGCCGATCAGGGACCAAAACGTCGGGATTCATCACCCTCGCTTCGGCAAGGCGCTCAAAGATAAGATGGACGCCCTGGGTGTGGAGTGCCAGGTTCACACCGGCATCCAGAAGGGAGGCCCGGACCACACGAAATTGACGATGGATTTTGTGAAACGCCAGTTTGGGATGAAGTAGGGTCAGTCGTTCGCCTGCAAGCATCAGACCTTGGCCTGCACAAAGTCAAGGAGGTCAGCCGGATGAGCGCGCATCGCATCGCAGGTCTGATCCTGGTTCTGGCGATCGCCCCCCCAGGCAGGGCCGACTGGCCCATGCCCGGGCATGATCCGGCTAGGAGTTCCTGGGCATCGCGGGACAAGGTCGAGGCCGTCCTGCGTCCGATCTGGCATCGGAAGATCGGCCCGTACATCCCCAGCAAGGTCCAGATCATCACCATCCAAGCCACCGAGGGCGCGGCGGCGCTGGTGCTGGTATCCACTTCCCGCGGCCTGTATGCGCTGGACCCGGCCGACGGGAACGAACTGTGGCGCTATCCCACGGACGTGCCGATCGACCAGTCGCCGGCGGTGGCGGGCGCGGTAGTCTACTTCGGCTGCACCGACAAGACCGTGCACGCGCTTCAGGCCGCGACAGGCAAGCGGATCTGGCAGACGCTCCAGGCGGGGGCGGCTTTTGACACCAGCCCCGTGGTGGTTGATGGCCGCGTCTTCATCGGCTGCCGGGACGGGTACTTCTATGCCTTCCACGCCGCGACGGGCAGCCTGGTGTGGCACTTTCGGGCGGAGGGGCCGATCTCCTTCTCAGCGGCCTACGACAACGGCGCCTTGTACTTTGCCGACAAGCACAACTATGCCTACGCGCTGGACGCCCGCGACGGCAAACTGATCTGGAAAAGCCCGCAACTGCCCGGGGCGGGGTTCCTCTCCTGGTGGCCCGTGGTAAGCGGAAACCGCATCCTGGCGCCAGGCACCAACAACTTCGGCAAGGGCCAGGGCGGGCCGGGGCTTCACGGCATCAACATCGCGGAACTGTTCCCGCCCGGCGCCAGGAAACTCGAACTCATCGGGCCCAGGGACGGCGACGGCTGGATCGACGCGCGGCGGGTGGTGGAGTACTACGAGCAGCACCCCGAACGCCAGACTCTTCACGTGCTGGACCGGGCGACGGGTAAGCCGGCCGAGTGGGCGCCGGTCACGTTCTGGGGCAACTCCAACGACAACCGCCTGCCGCCGATCGTCGGGCCGGAAGGCCACGTCTTCACGAGCACCGGCTGGGCGTATGACCCCAATTACCTCCAGGGCCGCATCGCGGCCTGGCGGATGGGCACCGCTCTCATCAAGCCCTTCACCCCGGAACTCGAATCGTTCGACGAGATTGACGCCTGCGCGATGATCGGCCAGGACATCATCGCCTACAACCGCGGCGGCGACGGGGCTGACGGCGGCGGCATCTTCGTGCGGGGCGCAAAGTCCAAGACCACTTGGGACAAGCGGTCGCTCCAGCAGGCATTCCCCGGCTACGCGGCCGGGTGGGAGGACTGGAAATACGGCATTGATCCCGGTGCCGGCTGGGGGGCCGGCACCCACGGGTATCAGAACCCTCCGGTACCGCTGAACGGCCGGGTGTACTTCCATCGCAGCAATTCGGTGATCTGCTACGGCCCGTGAGTCGGACCGTGGCCGGGTTTGGCGCGCGCCGTGCGGAACACCGTACCGGCAGGAGCCGATCATGAGCAAGCGGCTGGTGTGGCTGGTGGCGGTCGGTTCCATGTGCCTGGTGGCCCGCGCGGCCGCTCAGCCCGCGGGCAAACTGCCCACCGTGCGTTCGGCGGAGGAGTTGTTGGCCGATGAGATCCGGAAGGTGCTTGATGCGGGACACCTCAGGCCGGTGGTGGCCAACCCCAGCGAGCAGTATTGGCAGGTCATGCGAAGCCTTCGCGGCGCCAACATGATCGAGTACTGGCACAACCCCGCTGAGACGATCTACACGCTGATCCGCGCGTTGCCGCACGTGCCCGCGGCCATGCAGGGGCCGCTGAAGGAGTACATCCGGCGGGAGTGGAACGACTACCCGCCTTACGAGTACACCAGCACCGGCTGGAAAGGGGTGTCACGGGAGGTCTTTCCGATCCCGCCGGAGATGCAGGAGTACTATGCCGGCAAGGGCGGGCGCACCGCCCAGGAGCCCAGCGCCCAGCCGCCCGCAGGGTGGACAGCCTGGTCGTTCAACCCCTTCAACTTCTACGCGTGCTGGCTGTATGCCAGGGAGTTCGGAAAGGCCCCGGAGATCCTCGACCGGATCTCCCGTCGCCTCCAGCCTCCCCCCGCCGAGCAGGTGACGCGCGATAAGCCGCACGTTCTGAACTGCTACGTGGCCGGCTACATCGGCTACCTGGAACTGGAGAAACTCGCCGGCCGGCCGGCGTCTGAGAACGTCCGGCAATGGCTGCGGCAGGCTCAGGATGCCCGCGTGGCCCTGCTGGAGTTGGACCCGCGCCAGGTGTACACCACGGAGGCCGGCGGGTTCCTGTACTTGGTGCCCGAGTTCGGCAACTACCTGCATCGGCACGCGCGGGAGGCGGTGGCCAGGCACGTGCAGGGGTACAACGATCTGGCCCCGATGTGGTTCCTTTCGGAGGCCGACGAGCCCAGCCGGGCGGTCGCCAGGAAAGGCTGTCCCGAGGGGTCGATGGCCCAGTTCTACGACTACTCCTCGCTGTTCAACGCCAAGGCGTTCGCCTTGAAGGAGAGCCGCCGGGAACTGGAGAAGTACCTGGACGTGCCGGGTGTGTGGCGCGGAGATTTGTTCTACATTCAGAACCTGGTCTCCACCATTGAGGCCGACAAGCCTCGGTAAGATGGGACGGCCGTCTGATGGGTGGGGCTATGTGCCCGGCACGACTTCCACACCGCTGAGGATCGGCTGGCCAACCTGGGGGACCAGATCGATTGTCAAGGACGTACTGGCCGGGGCCCGACATCCCTTCATCAGGCCAGCCTAGTACCTTACGTCATTTGTATTTGTGGGTATAGCCGCTTGAGTCTGATTCTGGCCGTCTCGGTCGTGAACTGCCAGTCCACCGATTTCTGGTCCGCGTTGCGACCAGAGTACCAGTGCTCCGCCTCGGACCGCAAGGCGGGCACGTCCGGAATCCGGCGGTCCAGGCACTGCTGGGTGAAGACACTCA
>VGYT01000076.1 GCA_016872895.1 Planctomycetota bacterium | reverse complement strand
GACCTCATCGGTGCGTTTGCGGATGGTGTCGAGGTCGAGCATGCGGCTCCCCAGTTGAAGATTGTCCTTTGTCCTTCGTCATTTGTCATTCGTTTTTTTTTTTTCGCAAATGACAAATGACAAATGACAAGGGACAAATGACCGATGACAGCCGTTACATGCGATTCAGGGTCTCCGCTGCCCGGCGGCACAGTTCCCGCCCGTACTCGGTCCAGGCGCCCTGGCCCCAGTAGCGGAAGCAACTCGTCTGGGCGGCGAGCAGGTAGAAGAGTGCCCGGCGGCAGCGCGGGTCGGCGGGCGGGACGCCCGCCCGGCGCACCTTCTCGTCAAACAGGGCGCTCGCCTCCTGCATCGGTCCGAGGACGTTGTCGTAGCCGCGCGTCCAGGAGATGTTGCCGGTCCAACTGCCGCCTTCGACGTGGAAGCGGTGGTCCTGTTTCTTGAGTTGGGCGATGAGCGCGCCCAGGGCGTCCGGGCCGCCGCCCGTGTAGCGGTCCCAGATGCGCTTCTGGAACACCGGCTGGAGGGGCATAAAGTCCGCCTCGGCGATGCCGAGGCTTTCCAGGTGCTCCAGGTACTCGGTGACGCCGAGCGGCGGGTGGCTGCCGGCGGAGGCTTCGGCCATGACCTGGAGATACTTCGGCGAGAACTCATTCATCATGACGCCGCCGTTCTCGCCGTCGGATATCTGCGTCACGAGGGGCGGCACGCGGCGGCCGGCCAGTTCCATCCTGGCCAGGCCCCGCGCCTCGAAGTACGGCTGCATCTGCGCCACGAGTTTGGCGTCGCTCCCCTGGGTTTTCACGATGGCCGTGATGCTCGCCTGCTGCCCGAGCGAGTTCCGGGCGAGGAGCCTGTGCGGCAGGTGGGGCCGGCGGACCGGCCCGCCGTCGGCCGCGCCCTCCACAGTGTGCTCCTGCACCAGCAGCCACCGGTAGCCGCACTCCTTCAGGATGCGCACGAACTCGTATGCGGCGTCGGGGTGGTTCGGCAGCGCCATCTCTGAGGGCGAGAAGCCGCGCACCCGCCCCAGGGCCTCCGTGCCGAAGAGGTCGGCAAAGTGGTGCTGCCAGGCCCGCACGTGCAGCCGGTAGTCGGCCATGGGCGTCGAGGGCGCCACCGGGTGGCCCCACGGCATGCCGAGCCACTCCACGTGGCGGCGGTACACGGGGTCGCACGTGATGGTGCGGAGGGATTCCAGGACGTCCTCCAGGCCGGCGACCCGGAGGCCGTGAAGCAGCGTGCCGCTGTATTCGAGCATGATGCGGGGGCTCTTGCCGCCTTGCACCAGGTGGGGTATGAACTCGCCCATGCGCTTGTAGCACCAGGCAAAGACGCGGGCGTTGTAGCGGTCGCCGTCGTGCGGGCCTTCCATCATGTGCTGGAGGTTGCTGATGACGGCGGCCGTGCGGAGGTCCTCGCCGCCGGCCGGGATGAGCGGCTGGTGCATGTGCAGGGCGATGGCGAAGCCGCTCTTTGCGTCGTCGAAATCGACGTCGCTCTCCGGGAGGAAGATGGGGCCGGGCCGCGCCATGGCCTCGGCGATGGGCTCGTCCGGCCCGCAGATGGCGGGCAGTTCCTCGGCGTGCTCCGGTTGCGCCGATGCCGTCATGCATTCCCCTTCGCGCCGTCCGCCGCATTATAGCCCATCGTTGCGGGGGTGGGAATTGCCGCTCGGAGGCTGTTGCAATCATGTGTGGCACGGCCGGCTTGCCCGGCCGTGCGAAGCGTCGGCGGTCCATCCCACGGCGCGACGTCGCCAAAGCGGCTTTGTCGCGTCGGCGGCCGGACAAGCCGGCCGTGCCACATGGCGAACGACTCTACGGCGGACTGTGAGGCGACCGCTCATTCCGGGGCGCTCCTTCTGGCGGCGGGGGCATCCAGCCGCGCCGCGTCGGGGTCAGACGAGTTCGCGGTACACGCCCTCGGTCTGTGCGGCGATGGCGTCCCAACTGAAACTGAAGGCGGCCTTGACGCGGCCGCGCTCCCCCATCCAGCGTGCGTGCGCGAAGTTCCCGAAGACCTGGTTGATGCCCCAGACGATGGAGGGCGGGTTGTCATAGACGAGATAGCCGTCCTGGCCGTGGGCGACCAGTTCGCGCGTGCCGCCGTTGCGGGTGGCGACGACGGGCTTGCCCGCGGCCCACGCCTCCAGGACCACGATGCCGAAGGGTTCGTTGCGGCTGGGGATGCACACCACGTCGCAGGACTTGTAGAGGTTCAGGAGGTCTCCGTCGGCGTCCATCGCGCCGAGGAACCGGACGGCGTGGGCCACGCCCAGTTCGCGGGCGCGGTACTCCAGGTAAGACCTCATGTCGCCGTCGCCGGCGAAGACCACCTTGGCGCCTGCGCGCTCGTGCAGGATGCCCGGGACGGCCTCCAGCAGGAGGTCCGGCCCCTTCTGGGTGCTCATGCGGCCGACGAAAAGGACCATCGGGTCGAGCGGCCCGACGCCGTACGTGCGGCGGCAGACGGCCGGGTCGATGAACCCGTCGAAGCGGCGGCAGTTGATGCCGTTCGAGACGGTCCGCAGTTTCCAGTCGGGCACGCGGTAGAGCCACTTGATTTCGTCGGCCAGCGCGCCGGAGACGGTGATGACGCGGTCGGCGACGAAGGCGCCCTCGGCCTCGACCGTGCGGATGCGCTCCGACCAGCCGTTGTGCAGCACGTTGCCGCAGCGGCCGTACTCGGTGGAGTGCATCGTCAGGACGGTGCGGCTGCCGCGGTCGTTCTTGGCCTGCACGAGGCCCTTGGCGCACAGCCAGTCGTGGCCGTGGACGACGTCGAACCTGCCGCCCTGGTACGCCTCGGCCTGGCCCATGAAGTAAACAAAACTGTTACCCATGTTGTTCATCTCGGTGATGAAGTCGGGGTCCAGGTTGATGGGGCAGCGGTGGTAATGGACGCCGTCGATGGCGGCGTAGGTGGACTGGTTCTCGCCCAGGCGGCAGAAGACGTGGACCTCGTGGCCGCGGCGCTGGATGGCGGCGGCGAGTTCCGTCACGTGGCGCGCCATGCCGCCCACGGCCACTGAGTGAAGGCTCTCCCAGGCGAAAAACGCGACTCGCATAATCCCGTCCACTCGGGCCTGATCCCCACGACGGCCCCGCCGGACTCTCACCCGCGCCGGGGCGCCATCCACCCGCGCCGGGGCGCCATGCTTTCGCTCTGTTGCGAAAGCATGGCCGTCGGTCGGCCAAGTCACATGCTTTCGCGAGCGAAAGCATGGCACCCGCGTCGGCCGCGCCCGGCCGCCCCCGTTACGCGTTCCACCAGGCGAGGTCGATCTTCGGGAAGACGGCGTCGTGCACGTCGGCGTCCCGGACCTCGAACTGCTCGACTTCGGAGAGTTTGCCCAGGTACTCGGAGTCCGAGCCGAGTTTCTCGGCGATGTCCGTCAGGCACTCGAATCGCGACACGTGCTGGGTGAACCGCTTGATGCCGTAATCCACCGCCTGGCCGCGCGTGATGACGAACGGCCAGTCGCTGGCCTGGAGCAGGAGCAGTTCCCGCCCGGCCTTCTGTAGCATCTCGCGCAGGTCGCGCCGTTTCTGCCACGGCAGGCTGAAGGTGAGTTTGCCGAAGAGCATCTCGCAGCGGTACTCCATCTCCCACATCCAGGAGGTCTTGTCGTTGGCCCAGACGCGGTGGTCGCCGCCCTCGCCCCACGAACCGGCCGGCATCGAGACGAGTTTGTCGGGCGGATGCGACTCAAGGAAGCCCTGGGCGGTCACGAGGTCCACGTCCGGGTCGGCGTTCAGCGTCAGCATCACGTCGCGCAGGAACTGCGGGCCCTCACTCCACCAGTGCCCGAACAGTTCCGCGTCGAAGCACGCCGTGACCACGCCGTGCCGCCCCGTGCGGCGGCGGTGCTCCCACAGTCGCTCTTTCACCTGGCGGCAGAAGTGCTGCGCGTGCTCGTAGACGCGGCCGGATACGTCGTCGGGATAGTAGGGGTCCTTGCCGCCCAGGTCCACGCCCGTGGCGGTGATCTTCCAGTAGCGCAGGCCGCGTTTCTCACCGTGCTTCTTGTGGAACTCCAGGTAGGCGCCGTTTGCGGGGTATCCGCACGCGCCGGACCAGACCTGCTCGCAGATTTGCGGGTCGCGTGCCAGGGCGGCCGCGCGGGGCACGGCCGTGCCGTCGCTGTTGACGAAGGCGGGTTCGTGGACGCTGCGCCATCCGCGCTCGGGGTGGTTGGGCGCCTCGTCCCACGTGACCTTGTGCCAGTGTCCGTCGCCGGAGGCCTGGTACTCGCTGCGGCTCTGCTCGATGAGGTGGTGCTCGACGAAGAAGTGCGTGACGCCCTCGTCGGCAACAAGGTGCTCGATGCCCGGCCGGATGCGCGCCCCGCCCCAGTTGATGGGCGGCGTCCAGTGGCCGCTCGGCCGGTACCCGTTCTCCGGCAGCCACATGCCGCGAGGCCGGAAGCCCAGGTGCGCAGCGCTGCTCGCGATTCCCGCGCGGACCTGCGCGCGGACCGACGAATCCTCCAGCAGCAGGGGCGTGTACGCGTGCGTGGCCGTCGAGGTCAGGACCTCCACGGCCCCCTCGGCGGCGCGAGCGGCGTACGCCTTCGGAATGTCGCGCCCGAGGTCGGCGAACTGCCGGCCGAGTTTCTCGTAGAACTCCTGCCATCGCGCCGCCAGGTACGCCAGGTGCGCCTCGCCGCGCTTCTTGAATTCCGCCTGGTCGGCGCGTGCGCGGCGGATACGGTCTTCAAGGTAGCGCTCGAAGCCGTGCTTGAAGTATTCCTGCGCCAGTTGCTCCAGCAGGATGGGCGTCAGGCCGATTGTCAGGCGCGGGCTGCCCTTCAGGAACCGGCACTCGTCAATCGTGGAAAGCAGCGGCAGATAGGTCTCCGCCGCCGCCTCGTAAAGCCAGTCCTCGCCGTGCGGCCACACGCCGTGGCGCAGCACGTAGGGCAGGTGACCGTGCAGCACCAGGCAGAAACTGCCGACCGCCATTTCGCTCTCCCCGGAGCAAGTGACATAGTGACGGAAAGCAAGTGACGAAGCGGCAAAGTGACATAGTGACAAAGTCGCGGAGCGAAACGCCCACGGCACGGTGGCTGTTACTTCGTCGCTCTGCCACTTTCCTGTCCGCCCGGCCGTCAGGCCACCGATACGCGATGGCGGCGGATCTTGCCGCCCGGCTCCACCAGGCGCGGCGCCGCCACGTAAAGCGCCTCGTCCGGCGCCAGGGCGCCCTCCGCCACGGCGCCGGTTGCCGCCGGCTTGATGGACGCCACGATGCGTCCGATTCCTGTGCGGCTGACGATGCGGCAGCACTCGCGCACGGCGGCCGTCACGGACTCCCAGTCGCCCTGCACCAGTGCGCTGCGGCGGCGCAGGTGCACCCGGAGGCCCGAGCGGGCAAGGATGCGTCTGCACTCGGCGAACGCCGGTTCCGCCGCCTCGCGGCCGCCGGCGGCCCGGAACGACAGCCTCGCCAGGACGCGCAGTTCGTCACTGTCCGCGCCGCCGGCGGCCTCGGCGCCGGCCGCCGAAGGGACGGCACGCGCGGAAGCCGGGGCGTTGCCCCGGCCTACGACTTGCTCGGCGCCGGCCGCCGAAGGGACGGCAACCACGGTGCGCACCCGCGATGCCTCGGTCGACGCGGGCGCCGGCCGCACGCCCTCCAGCCCCACCGGGGCCGGATCGTACACCGCCAGCGTCTCGCCTACAATCTTATCCCACGTGAACCGGGCCTCGACGGCGTACCGGCCGTTCTGGCCCATCCAGCGAGCGCGGTCGAAGTTGGCGAACATCTGCCCCAGGCCCCACACGACCGAGCCGGGGTGCGGGTATATCTTCAGGCCGTTGACCTCGTGCGTGACGTACTCGTTCGGACCGCCCACCTGCGTCACCACGACGGGCTTGCGGGCGCTCCACGCCTCCAGCACCACGATGCCGAAGGGTTCGTTGCGGCTGGGGACGCACACGGTCTCGCACATCTTGTAGAGGTTCGTCAGTTCACTGCCGCCGCGGCGGCCGAGGAACCTGGCGGCATGGGCCACGCCCAACTGCCGCGACCGGTGCTCCAGTTGGCTGCGCATGTGCCCGTCGCCGGCAAAGACGAACTTCGTGCTCGGATGCGTCCGCAGCGTCGCCGGGATCGCCTCAACCAGCAGGTCCGGCCCCTTCTGCCACTCCATGCGGCCGCAGAAGAGCACCACCGGGTCCAGCGGCCCGATGCCGTGCACCTGCTTCGTGCCGCCCGGGTCCACGAAGCCGTCGTACTGCCGCGGGTTCGCCCCGTTGTAAATGACGGAGGTCTTCCAGTGCGGCACCTCGTACATCCAGGAGATCTCGTTCTTGACGGCCTGCGAGACGGTGACGATGTGGTCCGCCCAGTAGGCGCCGGCCCGCTCCTGGTCGCGGATGCGCTGCGAGCGGCCGCCGTGGAACGCGTTGCCGCAACGGCCGTACTCCGTCGAGTGCACCGTCAAAACGACGCGTCGGCCCCGCCCGCGCTTTATCCAGATCATCGCGTTCGACGTCAGCCAGTCGTGCGCGTGGACGACGTCCAGCGGCGCTCCCATCATGTCTTCGATGATGAACACGCGGTCGACCATTGCGCGGCACATGTTGTTGACCTCGTCGACGAATTCCGAGTGGCCCGAGTACGGGCACCGGTGGTAGTGGACGCCGTCGATGAGGTCGTGAAACCGCTGGCCGGGGGCCATCCGCGTGACGACGTGGACCTCGTGGCCCCGGCGTGCCATCCCCGCCGCCAGTTCCGTGACGTGCACCGCCACGCCGCCGACGGCCACGGAGTGCAGCGATTCCCAAGACAAAATGGCGATACGCATGCCCTTCTCCCGTCCTGACCGGATGCGGTTCAGGTTCCCTCTCGCGTATTCTCCCCTCGCCCCGGGTGCAAAGGCCGGCAACTTGTGGCACTCTTGCGGCCCATCAGTTCACCAGGGCCGCCGCGTGCTGCTCGTAGACCTCGATGCACCGCTGCGCCGCCGCGTCCCACGTCAGGCGGCGGACTTCGGCGGCGGCTTCGCGGCGGACGGTTTCAGCCAGTTCCGGACGGTTCAAGAGGGCCAGAATCCTGTCGGCCATCAGGTCAACGTCCCAGAAGTCCACCAGCAGCGCCCCGCGATGCAGCACCTCAGAAACGCCCGACGACTTCGACAGCACCAACGCCGCGCCGTGCTGGGCGGCCTCAAGCGCCGCCAAGCCGAACGGCTCGCTGACCGACGGCATGACGAACACGTCGGCCTCGCGGTACGCCCGCTCCACCTCCTCGCCGCGCAAGAAGCCCGCAAATCGCACGTGCAGCCCCAGCCCGAGGGCCGCCACCTGCTCGACCGTCTGCGGCCCGAGGTCGCCCCACCCGGCAATGATGAACCGCACGCCGTTTCGCTTCGACAGGACCTTCTCGGCCGCACGCACGAAGTACTCCGGCCCCTTCTGCCTCGTGATGCGGCCCAGGAACAGGACCGCCTGCGCGCCGCCCGCGATGCGCGCCGGGGCCGCCGGGCACGGCTCGATGCCGTTATAAACCACCTGCACCTTCCAGGCCGGCACGCCGTAGCGTTCCACAATGATCCGTTTCGTCCGCTGCGAGACGGCGATGACCGTCTGTGCCCCGTGCATGCCGCGGTGCTCGATGTCGTACACGGCCTGGTTCACCTGCTCGCCCGAACGGTCGAACTCCGTTGAGTGCACGTGCGCCACGAGGGGCTTGCCCGAGCGCGCCGCGATGGCCAGCGCCGCGGGGAAGGTCACCCAGTCATGCGCGTGAATGACGTCGAACGACTCGTCGCGCGTGATTTCGAGGCATCGGGCGGCGTACTGTTCGATGCGGCCGATGAGGTCGCCCTCGTAACCGCTCGCGGCGCCGGTGCCGACGACGCGCAGCGCCGTCCCGCCCATGAGGAGCGCCGCTTGGCGGGCCTGTTCGGCCCCCGGGCTGGCAGCCCCCGCGGCGAGCCCGCCGTACGGGCTGGCCACCGACGACGGCACGGCCCGCAGGGTGATTGACCCCGCGGTCCGCTCGGCGGGCGGCACGGCACGCGAGGAGCAGGCCGCGGAGGCGACCGTCTTCGGCAGTACGAACAAGACGTCCATGTCCAAGCGCGTCATCGCCCGGGTCAGGCCGTGACAGGCCGTCCCGAGACCTCCGCTTATGAAGGGCGGAAACTCCCAGCCGAGCATCAACACGCGCACGGGGTCACCTGCTTCTCGACCGCCTCAGACGGTTTTTCGGCCGGCGCCGCCGCAACTTGGCGCACCGGATCACTCGGGGCGCCGTGCCTTCGCGCGATTGCGAGAGCATGGCGTCCGGCTAACGTGCCAGAGCGATATCGGGCGAACTAGCGGCGCGCCATTTCGGCCCGCAGTTGGCGTTCGGCCTCCAGCCAGTTCTCGTTGTCCCGTCCGGGCAGGCAGCCGCCCTTGAGCCAGATGGCCCGGGCCCGCTCAGCAATCTGCTCAGGCGTCGGCATGGGGGCGTCCGCCGTGGCAACGGCGATCCTGGTCGGCTTCTCGGCGGGTGCGCCGGCGGCCGGCTTGTCTGCGGCCGGGGCCGCCGGCTTTGCCGGAGCGGAGGTCGGGGGCCACGCCGTCGAAGGTGCGCTCTTGGGGGCCGCCTGGCCCTGGCGCGACTTGTCCGACGGACCGCGCGGTCTGCCGTTCGGGGTCCTGTCGCTGTAGTTTCTACTCATTTCGGATTTCCTTTCTTGGGATTCTTCGGGCCGACCCGCGTGCCTCCCTGGCCGCGCGCTATGCAGCCCTCCCTGTAACACCGCGCGCTCCTTGCGCCGGTGCACGTTCCTGACTATACTGCTATCCTAAGGCCGCCGGGCCGCCGCATGCCAGAGGGAAGCGAAAAAATCCCGCGTCACGGCGCCCGGAGCGGCTGTACGGCTGCCAGCGTGGTGTTCCCCCCTTCAGGGCGTGCGAGAACCAGCCTGGACTTGCGATCCGAGGTCTGCGATCCGCGGACGGCTTGCTTGAAGGGTCCGAACGCTGCCGAACCGGCCAATCAAGGGGGCGCATGATACAGGCTGACGGCGACATGTCAATAGCAGAGGTCATTTTGCGAAGAATTTTTCGGCATGGTTCAAACAAGCCCCACGCACCGCGTGGGGATGGATGGTGCGGGCCGATCATCCCCCGGCGGTGCCGGGGGCTTTGAACCATGCCAATTTTTCCGCCCGTTCAGGGGTGCAAGTTTTGGCCTTGATTCCTCGGCCCCCTACTGGTGCAATCGTCGCGGCGGGGGAGGCGTGGGGATCGGAACCGGCATGATGGAACCGCGATCATCGCGCCGAGAGTTGATGCGGGCTGCGGCGCTCGGCGCCGCAGCGGCGATTGCGCTGCCGCGGCGCCTGGCGGCCGGGGCGGCCGGCCGCCGCCCGCCGAACATCGTCTTCATCCTCACCGACGACCTCGGCTGGGCCGAACTCGGCTGCTACGGCAACGCGTTCAACGAGACGCCGCACCTGGACCGCCTCGCGCGCGAGGGCGTGCGCTTCACGCAGGCCTGCGCGGCTGCGCCGGTGTGCTCGCCCACGCGGGCGGCGCTCATGACGGGCCTGTGGCCGGCGCGCGTCGGCATTACCGACTACCTGCGCGCCGACGACCCGAAGTTCCTCTCCGCCGACCAGTACGCCGCCCTGCCGAAGGTGCTCAAGGCCGCCGGCTGCGCCACCGCCCTCATCGGCAAGTGGCACCTGATGGGCGACTACAGCCGCCGCCCCGGCGATCCGCGCCGCCACGGCTTCGACGAGGTCATCTGCTCCGAGTCGGCCTACATCGGCGGGGGCTTCTACTTCCCCCCCTACAAGCACATGCCCGAGGTGCAGCCGCGCCTCGGACCCAACGAGTACCTCACCGACCGGCTGAACCTGGAGGCCGTGGAGTTCATCGATCGCCACAAGGACCGCCCCTTCTTCCTGTTGCTCAGCCACTACGCGCCGCACACGCGCCTCGTCGGCAAGCCGGAACTCGTGGCCAAGTACGAGAAGAAGCCCGGCGCGGGGAAGGGGCCCCAGGCGCGGCAGCGCAACCCGCACCTGGCAGCCATGATTGAGAGTATCGACGACGGCGTCGGCCGCATCGCCGACGCGCTGGAGCGCCTCGGCCTGGCCGGGCAGACGCTGGTCGTCTTCAACTCCGACAACGGGGGCGAGGCGGCCGTTACCTCGAACGCGCCGCTGCGCGCCGGCAAGTCGCACCTGTACGAGGGCGGCATCCGCGTGCCGCTCATCATGCGATGGCCGGGCGCCATCCCCGCCGGTTCGACTTGCGACGCGGCCGTGAGCACGGTGGACTTCTACCCCACGCTCGCCGCCGTGGCCGGCGCGGCGGCCGACGCCGGGCGGCCGGCGGACGGCGTTTCGCTCCTGCCGCTGCTGCGCGACCCGGCCGCACGCCTTGCGCGCGACGCCCTCTTCTGGCACTACCCGCTCGAAAAGCCGCACTTCCTGGGCGGAAAGTCCGCCAGTGCCGTCCGCGCGGGCGACTGGAAACTCATCCGCTTTCACGTCGGACCGAACGGCCCGGCTGAACACGCCGAACTCTACAACCTGAAGGACGACCCGGGCGAAACCCGCGACCTGGCTGCCGACAGGCCGCAGAAGGTGAAGGAACTCGCCGCCCTTCTGGGCCGGTTTCTCGCCGACACGTGCGCCGCCCGCGCGCCGGCCGGCTGAGCGTAGCGCGCCGTCGCTGTTGGAGGGCTTTGCGCGGTTGGCCAGGAGACCCGCCGCGCGAGATGCGGCTGAGGTTGTGGCCGCGCGCTGCGGCGCAATGGCGAAGGGCTTCCCGTGCGGATAAGGCTCAACTCGTTGACGCCGGGCCAGCGATGGCTCTTCTTTGGCCTCATAGCCGCGCTGGTAGTGCTGCACATCTTATGGTCGCGCCTGCGAGACACCTGGAGCCCAGCGCAGGACTCCGGCCCTGCGCTGGCCGACCTTGTGGACGACCTCGCAGCCGGCCGGCCGGAATCGCTCGGACAGGCCCGCGGCGCGGCTGGGCGCGGGGGCGAGGCCGCCGCGCCTGCCCTGGCGGCGATGCTGCACCATCCCGAGCCGCGAGTTCGTGCCGCAGCCTGCGTCATTGTGTCCGACCGGCTCGATGAAAAGTGGCTCGCGGCCCTGTTGCCGCGTACAAGCGACGCCGACTGGCGGGTGCGTGCGGCGGCGTTTCAGGCGCTCGATGCGATTGCGCCGCTGCGACCGGCGCCGCTGCGCGATGCGCCGCTGGATGAGCGCGAGGCCGCGCTGCTGGGCTGGCTGGATGCGCATGATGCGCGGTCGTCCGTGCCGCTGGGGCCGGATATGTGCGAACTCTACGCGGGCGAGCCGCGCCTGGAGTTCGGCCGCCCCGTGGCCGCGCGGTGTCTGGCCTGCCACGCGGGGGCCGGGCCGGCGCCCTTCTCTGCGAGCGGCGCCTGTGCCGCGTGCCATGCGGCCATCTACGCCGAGTGGGTCGAGTCGGCCCATGCACAGAGCCTGTCGCACCTGCTTTTTGCGACCGTCAACCCGGCCACGAGGCAGCCTGAGCGGATGGAGTTCGGCGAGGTGCGCGGCATCGGCTGCCGCGAGTGCCACCGCCCCGCGGGCGAGCCGCCGCCGCCCGTGCCGCAGGACCGTGCGGGGCTGGAGCGGTGCCCGTTCCGATTCCGGTCGGACCTGCCGGCGGCGGAGTCGTGCGGGCGGTGCCACGCCTCGACGGCGGCGGAGCATCAGGCGTGGCTCGCCGGCCCGCAGCCGCGCATCGCCACCTGGCCGCCGGGTGAACTCGACCTGGAACACCGGGGCGACGCACGGACGTGCATCGACTGCCACATGCCGCCGCGCCCGGCCGGTGGCGACAGGGATGAGCCCGCCCATGGCTGGCCTGCCCGCCGCGATGCGGACCGCCTGCGCGGCGCCGTGGCCGCGCGGCTGCGGGTGGAGCGCCGCCCGGCCGGCGGTGCGGCCGCGTACCTGGTACTGACAAACCTGTCCGGCCACGCCTGCCCGACGGGCACGCGGCGGCGGGCCCTTCGCATCTCGGTGGGACCGGCCGGGGAACGGGGATCGCTTGTGACAGACCTTTCGCCCGACCGTATCGCGCGGCCGGTGGGGCATGCGACGGCTGCCCTTGCTCCCGGCGAGCGGCGGGTAATCCACCTGTTTCAGAAGACGCCGGGCCATGCGGCGATGACGGTCCGGCTCCTGTATCTGCGCGACGTGGGGGACCCCGCCATGGCTGTCACGGATCTGCTGACGTTGGATGCCGACCTGCGGGAGTGGGCCGGGCCGAAGATGCCCTGACTACCCCTGCGGTTGGGTCGGCTGTGAAGGGCTGCGCAAAGCATAGCGGTAACGGAATCGCCGGAAGGGAAGCCGCTACTGGTTTCACGCCCAGGAGAAGTGAAGTCAGATGCCCGCGAAACATTTCACATTTTGTTCTTGACTCACCCACCGCTCCGTCACTATAGTCTCCCCCGCCTGAGGCGGCGTTCTTCTCGAAAGCGAGCAACAAGAGTTCCCCGCACGTTGGTCCGGGGGAACGCGACTGGACAGCCGGCCTCGTCCAAGAGGAGGCCATGTGCCGGAAACGAGCCAGTTCGTCAGCGAGGAATCGGTCCCGCGGCTGGTGGAGTTGATCGGCGCGGTGGATGTTTTTGCCGCGGCGATGCGGGCGGAGGTTCCTGCCTTTGTCAACCTTCGTAGGACGGCTGCGCCGGCGCTTGCGCTGCGCCGGGCGCGGCCGAGCGCCAGCCCGAAGTCGTTCCTTCAGCCGGCCCTGGAGCGCGTGGCCGTGTACACGGCCGAGGGTCCGGCCCCGGAGGGGTCGCGTCCAGCCGTCGAGCCGCGGGCCTTGGTCGGCCTGCGGGCCTGCGACCTTCAGGCCCTTGCGTACCTCGATAAGGTTTTCCTTGAAGGCGAGTTCCGCGACCCGTTCTACGAGGCCCGCCGCCGCAATCAGGTGCTCGTGACAGTCGATTGCGCCGAGGCGCACGAGACGTGCTTCTGCACGGCCCTGGGCGGGCGGCCGTTCGCCGTCGCGGGCTTCGACCTGAACCTCACGCCCATCTCGGGCGGCTACCTTCTTGAAGCGGGCAGCGATAAGGGCCGCGCCGTCCTCCAGGAGGCCGGCCACCTGGTGGCAAGCCCGACGGCCCGGCAGGCGGCGGA
Organism: Planctomycetota bacterium; assembly: GCA_016872895.1. GTDB lineage: Bacteria > Planctomycetota > Phycisphaerae > FEN-1346 > FEN-1346 > VGYT01. Next base: position 4,305 of record VGYT01000076.1, on the reverse strand, counting down.
GCGCGACGCCGTCCGCCAGGCGACCGTCGAGGCCATCGAGCGCCAGACGGGCGGCCTGCGCCTGCCGGAGAACATCCAGGAACTCCTGCTGGCGGCGCAGAAGTCCGAGAAAGGGGTTCCCGCGGCGGGGCAGTGCGTCGAGTGCGCCGCCTGCACGTTCATATGCCCCACGTGCTACTGCTTCTACCTGCACGACCAGGCGGCGGGACCGGAAGCGTTCGAGCGCCTGCGCACGTGGGACTCCTGCATCCTGGGCGACTATTCGCGGATGGCCGGCCCGCCGGGCGCGAAGCCCACGCCTCGACCGCGCCTGCGAACCCGCTTCGTCAACCGGCTCCTTCACAAGTATGCCTTCGGCCCGCAGCAGTTCGGCATGCTGGGCTGCACGGGTTGCGGCCGATGCGTCGAGGCCTGCTACGGAAAGATCGACATACGCCAGGTCCTGAGGGAGTTAAGCGGTGACACAAGCCGTTGAAGCCAATCCGTACGTGCCGGCGCTTGCGCGTCTGGCCGGCGTGGTGGACGAGACGCCGACCATCAAGACGTTCTGCTTCGACCTGAAGGAGCCGCTTCAGTTCCGCGCCGGCCAGTTCGTGCAACTGGGTATCCCGGGCGCGGGCGAGGCCCCCTTCACGCCGTCGAGTTCCCCGCTGGACCCGCAGCACCTGGAGATAACCGTGCTGCGCACGGGCCGCCTGACGGATGCGCTCCACCGGCTTGCGGAGGGCGACCTGTGCCTCCTCCGCGGCCCGTACGGCAAGGGCTACCCGATTGAGAAACTGGAGGGCAAGGAGGTGCTGGTCGTGGGCGGCGGCGTGGGCCTGGCGCCGCTGCGTGCGCTCATTTACCGGCTGCTGGCGATGACGGACCGTCTGAAGAAGGTGGTCATCAAGAACGGCGCCCGCGAGTCGGCGGAACTCCTCTTCCGCCGCCAGTACGCCGACTGGGCCGCGCGCGACAAGGTCTCGTTTGAGATGACCATCGACCGGCCCGAGCCCGGCTGGAACGGCCGCGTGGGCGTCGTGACGACCCTGCTTGAGAACATCGGCGCCGAAGTTGATATTCCCAACGCGTACGCCTTCAGTTGCGGGCCGGAGATCATGCTGAAGTTCGTCACGCAGAAACTGCTGGAGAAGGGGTTCAAGCCGGAGCAGATTTACCTCTCGATGAACCGGCGGATGAGTTGCGGCATCGGCAAGTGCGGGCGGTGCAACATCGGGCCGTACTACCTCTGCAAGGACGGCCCCGATATGTGCTACGCCAAGATCAAGGACTACCCGGATGTCTTCTAGACCTGTGCCGCAGTCGGCCGACGCCGCGGCCGCACGTTGCCTCCTGTGCAACGTGGGGTGCCCGGTGCGCGTGATGCGGGACGGCCCGGACCGCTACCTGCCCGACTACGTGCCGCACGCCGGTTACGCGGGCCTATGCGCGCGGGGGAGCATCCTGGCGGAATTGCTGGACCATCCTGAGCGGCTGGTGGCGGCCTCGCGGCGGTCGGGCGACGCCCTGGCGCCGTGCGACACGGCGGCGGCCGTTGCGGAGGCGGCGGCGCTGCGCGACGGCGGCCCGGCGGCCGTCATCGCCGACGGGAACCACGACTTGGAGAGCATTGCCTGCGCGGCCCGGCTGGCGGCGGCGTGCGGCGGGCGGTGGGCCGTCCACCTGCCGCCGGGCGACGCCGGCCTGGTTGCGTCGATGGATTCGTCGGGCTGCCGCTTTATCGGGCCGGAGGACCTGGCGGGGGCCGACGCGCTGCTGGTCATCGGCAACGTCTACGCCACGCACCCTGTGGCGGCGCACTGGGTTTTCGAGGCCCGCCGTCTGCGGCCGCGCACGCCCGTCCTGGTCATGGCCGACGGCTGCGGCGTGACGGCCGAGTTCGCGCGCGACGTCTTTCAGCCGCGACTGGCCGCGGGCGAGGCGGCCCGCGCCGTGGCGGCCGTCCGCACCGGCCGCACCGAGGCGCTCGGCGCGGAGGGCAAAGCGCTGGCGGCGTGGAAGGACCGCCTGCGGGCGGGCAAGTCGCCCGCCGTTGTCGTCAGCGCGGAACTCGGATACGCCGACGCGGCTGCCCTGGGGGCCGAGGTCGCGGCCCTGGCGAAGGAACTCGGCGCAAGCGTATGCCCGCTCACCACTTATGGAAATGCCTGGGGCGCTATGCGCCTGGCGGCGGCCGGCAAGGCCGCGACCGTCGAGCAGGTCCTGGCCGACCCGCCGCGCACCCTCCTGGTCATAGGCGCCGACGTGGAGTCGGCCCTCGGCTGCGCGGCCGTGGCGCCCGCGCTGGCGAAGGTTTCGCGGCTGATCTACGTGGGGCCGATGCCGAACCGGATGAGCGATCAGGCGTCGGTGGTGCTGCCGGCGGCGTTTGCGTTTGAGCGGGCGGGGCGGGCGCTCCTGGGTCCCGGCCGCGAGGTCCGCTTCGGGCCGCTCCTTCGGCCGCCGCTGGGCGTTCCGACGGTCGGCGAGGTGCTGGCGGGGCTGGGGGGCCGGGCGGATGCGGCGGACGTATCGGCGTCCGTGCCGCTCGCCGCCGCCGCGGCGCCGTCCGCCGCGTCGGCCGCGCCCGAGGGCGGCGGCCTGCTCCTTGCGCCGGCGGGCGACCCGTTCCACTTTGCCGACGGGAGCCTGACGCGGCGGGCTTCCTGGCCGCAGGCCGTCCGTCCGCGGCCGGTTCTTGCGATGCGCGACGCCGACGCCGCGGCCGCGGGCCTGGCGGAAAAGAGCCGGGCGGTGGTGGAAGGCCCGGGCGGGTCGGTCGAAGTCGAGGTCGTCACGAGCGCCGCCCAGCGCGGGGGTCAGGCCCGCGCGAGCGCCGCCTTCCGCGAAGTGCGCAACATCTTCGCCTGGAACGCCGGCGGCCCGCCTCCGGGCGGCCCTGTGCGGGTGCGGATAAGGAAACCATGACGGGCGGCACGCCCGCGCTGCCGGTTGCGCGGGCAGGCCCGTTGCGGCGATGCGCGGCCGTGCCGGCCGCGGCTAAACATGCGCTGCTGCGCCGTTGTTCAGCCGTCGTCGGTACGGCGACGCCGGCCAGCGAGAGGTGCGGAATGCCAGATGCGCCAGCCGTCCCGCAAGTCGAGAAGCGAGTGGTCCTGGACCTGGACCGGTGCATCGAGTGCAAGTCGTGCATGGCCGCGTGCTTTTACGGCCATGTAAAGATGACCGGCATCAATTTCGTGGACATCGGGCCGGCGGTGCTGCCGGTGGTGTGCCGGCAGTGCGCCGACGCGGCGTGCGTGGAGGTGTGCCCCGCGAAGGCGATGACGCGCGACGAGTCGGGCGTGGTGGCGCGCGGCATATTTTCCTGCCGGGGGTGCGGCTCGTGCGTGCGTGCGTGCCCGTTCGGGGTGCTGAGCCTGGAGATGGCCGGGCACCAGGTGGCCAAGTGCGACCTGTGCGAGGACCGGCTGGCGCGGGGGCTTGAGCCGCGGTGCGCGGCGGCGTGCCCGACTGGGGCGCTGCGATTCGTGACGGCGGCCGAGGCCGAGGCCGAGGGCCTTGCGGTCCTGGGGGGCCGCATTGCCGGCGACCATCCGATTCAGAGGAGGTAGCGCACCGTGGAGATAGCCGCCGCCGTTGCCGCTTCCATCGGAACGCTGCTGGTGGGCTTTTTTTCAAGTTGGGTCGACCGGAAGGTGACGGCCCGCGTGCAGTGGCGGGTGGGTCCGCCGCTGCTTCAGCCGGTGTACGACGTGGCGAAACTGCTGGCCAAGGAGACGCTGGTTTCGCGGCGGGCGTTGGGGCGGGGCTTTCTGGCGGCGCCGGTGGTGGGTTTCGCCGCCGCGGCCGCGGCGGCGGCGGTGCTGTGGCTGGCGCTGCTGAGGCCGGCGGAAGGGTTCCTCGGCGACCTGATCGTAGTCATCTACCTATTAACGATCCCGGCCATCGCGGGGATTTACGGGGCGCTGGCGTCGGGGTCGCCGCACGCGGCCGTGGGCGCAAGCCGGGAGATGAAACTCCTGCTGGCGTACGAACTGCCGCTCATCCTGTCGGCGCTGGTTCCGGTGGTGCAGGCTGGCAGGGACCCGGAGGTGGGGGCCACGTTCTCGCTGGGGGCTCTGGTCCAGTTTCAGCAGAACGCGGGGTGGACGCTGTGGAGCGTGAGCGGCCTGGTTGCGGGCATCGTGGCCCTTCTGTGCGTCCAGGCGAAACTCACGCTCGTGCCGTTTGACTTGCCGGAGGCCGAGACGGAACTGATGGGCGGCTCGGTGCTGGAGTACTCCGGCCCGCCGCTGGCCTTGCTGCGGCTGACGCGGACGCTGCTCCTTGCGATCGCGCCGATATACTTCGCCACGCTCT
>VGYT01000075.1 GCA_016872895.1 Planctomycetota bacterium | reverse complement strand
AGTCAGCATCAGCGCCGCGCACAAACTGAAGCATCTCGGGCTGGGCACAGGTCGGTCTCCTACTGCTTATCCCCCTGCCATGCAGGGGGCTTCTCATCCGGCATCCCCCTGCCATGCAGGGGGCTTCTCATCCGGCATCCCCCTGCCATGCGGGGGGCTTCTCATCCGGCATCCCCCTGCCATGCGGGGGGCTTCTCATCCGGCATCCCCCTGCCATGCAGGGGGCTTGTCTTCCGGCGGCCCCCTGCCATGCAGGGGGCTGGTCATGCGAGGCGCACCGAATTATAGCATCACTTCGGCGGCGGCGCCGGCGTTTCCGGCTTGGGCGGCGCGGGCACGCCCGCTTCGTCGCGCATCGTCTTGACTTCCACCGAGGCGCCGGTTTCGTCCTCGTGCATGGCGCCGATTTCCTTGAAGCCCCGCTCGCGTTTCTCCAGCATGTGCCGCAGGTACTCGGCCACGCTCACGATGTCCATCCGGATGGGCCGCGAGCGGGAGAGGTTCGGCCCGCTTTCGCCGACGCGGTTGTCGGCGACCTCGACGGCGAACGAGAGCGTGTCGCCTTCCTTGAGGCCCGTCAGGGTTGTCCTGAGTTTCCAGACGGCCTGGTCCTCGACGGTTGCGCGGTCGAACGCGCCGGCGGGGCGGCGCTCTTCGGGCCCGCCGTTCAGCGAGTATACGATGTCTGCCTTGGCGATGCCGTAGTCGTCGGCGGCACGGAATCGCACGGTGAGGCGTTTCTCCACGGTGGCCTTGTCGTCCTCGGCGGGGCTGACCATTTCGCATTCGGGGGAAGCATCTGGCAGCACACGGATGAAGTACGTCACGTCGCCCTCGTAAACGAAGCCGTGCTGCGCTTCAGTCCACCGGAAGTGGAACGGGAACGACTTCGTGGCGGTCCACTCGATGAAGGCGGTGCAGCCTGCGGCGTCGAGGCGCATGGGCGCGGCCGAGCCGTCTTCCTGGACGGCCGCCGCAGCCAGGAGCGGCCGGTCGCAGCCCAGTTCCACGGCCACCTGCGTCCCTTCGGGCACCTCCAGGTGGAGCGTGTCGGTCTCCTTGTCGGGCAGGCGCGTGTAGGGCGGGTACTTGAGGCGCACCCGGGTGCGAAGGATATGCGGCGCGGGGACGACGCTTACCTGGTACGTCTCGCTCGTAACGTCGCCCACGCGCACGCGGTACGCGAAGCCGCGCATCACCTGCTCGAAGCGGTAGGCGTACGTGCCGCCTTCGCCCTGCGGCATGAGGAGGCGTTCCCACTGGCCTTCCTGTGGGCGGATCATGAGTGTGCCGCTGGCGGGCACGAGGCCGCTTGCGCGGGCCTGGAGCGTGACGGGCGCGCCCTGCGGCACGGTGACCGGGCCGGTGACTTCGTCCAGCCGGGTCCGCGTGGGGTACGTGGCGGTGGCGCCGGGGTTCAGGAGGCGGTAGAAAAGGGTGCTGAAGAACTCGGGCCAGTTGAGGCTCAGCATGCCGCAGAAGATGACCACGGACGCCGAGAAGACGCTGACGCGCGTGACGTCGCGCCAGTTTATGATCTCGCGGAAGTCGATGGGCGCAGTGGCGATGACGGCCAGCCTTCGGGCGGCCGCCACGAGTTGCGGCGACATGTAATCCGGATGGGCGGCCGCCGCCCCCGCCTGCCCGAACTGCACGTACGACACCAGGAGGCTCCGCAGGTCCGGGTGGCGGCGCTCCACCTGGAGCGCGATGCGCACCGGGTTGTACGCCCGCAGGTGCCGCCACCAACCGCGGTAGAAGACGATGGCCAGCGCCCCGACGTTGACGACCAGCAGGGCCGTCCGCCCGTAACCGGGCAGGAGGAACAGCCAGTCAACCAGGAAGTCCGCCAGGATGAGCGCGCCCATCCACAAGAGCAGGTGGCATATGCCGCGCGTGGCGTGGAACCGCCGCTCGCGCCTCCACGCCTGGCGGAGTTTCTGCTCGACGGTGCGGCCGTGATGTTTCGTTGTGGCTTCAGTTGCCATGAACGCCGCTCGAACTCCAGCGACTTTACGGTCGCGGCTCGGCGCGCCCCGCAAGCGGGGCGGCTAAATTGCGCCTTTACACCAGGTCGTACTTGCGGCGGAGGAGCCACTCGACGCCCAGCAGGGCCAGCACGGCCAGGAACGCGACGGGGAGGTCCCACAATTCGCGTTCGCGGCGGATGACGCTGGTGCGCTGCTCGCCCGCGACGGTTTCCACGAGTTTCGGCAGTTCGCGCACGGTGAAGCAGCGGCCGCCGCTTGAGTCGGCCATGTTCCGCAGCAGTTCCTCCTGCATGGCCCGCTCTATCTGCTCCAGTTGCGATTCCTTGACGGTGAACTCGGCCGTGTTGGCCAGCGACGGGTCGCCGCCGGGGGCGCGCACCTCGTACCTGCCCGCCTGGTCGGGCGTGAAGTACCCCTGGTAAAGGCCCGGGATGTTCGGCACGGCATCGAGCCTGACGAGCGTCACGCTCCGCGCGGGGGCAGTGCGGTCAAGGTAGAGCGAGTACGCGGGGGCCTTGACCGGTTCGTACGTCTCGTCGAGGACGTTGACGCTTACGGCCACGCGCTGGCCGGCGAGGTACTCGGCGGCGTCGGTGGCAATCTGGATGCGTTTGCTTTCGCCGAGGAGTCGCGAGAGGGTGAGGAACTGTATGGCCTGCCCCCAGAACCGGGCGTGGTACTTGTCGCCCGTCTTGAAGCGCAGGCGCCACAACTGGTCGGTGCCCACGAAGAGGCTCTTGCCCGAGCCGTACCGCTGCCAGGCGATGAGCGGATACGTCTCGCCGGCGCGGACGGCCCCGCGCGAGAGCGTCGCCAGGACGGTGGCGGCGGGCTTCGCCCCTTCCAGCACGGGCAGTTTGTACATGGGGCGCACGCGGGCCCAGAGTTCCTGGTTGCGGTCCTTGGGCACGTCGAGCGTCATGATGGCGCTGTCGGCCGTGCCCTCGGGAATGACCGGGAAGACGCCGTCGTCCACGTTCTGCCAGCCCTCGGTGCGCACGCGAACGGGCAGGATGTTGGCGACCGGCGAGCCGATGTATGAGAGCGGCGCGTGCTGGCCGCCCGCGAGCATCAGGAACGACCCGCCGTGCTTCTGCACCAACTCCTCGATGCGGGTCATCTGGGCGTGTGAGAAGTACGTGGCGGGCACGTCGCCCAGGATGATAAGGTCGAAGTGGAACGCCCTGGCGGCCTCCTCCGGGAAGTCCGTCAGGTAGGCATCCGACGATATGGCCTGGTCGCGGTCACCCTCCGTCAGGAGGAACTTCACTTCCAGCCGCGGGTCGCGCAGCAGCACCTGCCGCAGGTAGCGGTACTCCCAGCGCGGTTTGCCCTCGACGTAGAGGACCTTGATGCGTTCGCTGATGACGCGCAGCGTGCGGGCGGCCTTGTTGTTGGCCGGGTTCGTCTCGCCCGCCGCGGCGGCGACGGACACCTCAAGGTTCACGTTACCCGAGCGCGTCTCCGGGATGAACAGGACCTCCTCGAACTGCGTCTTGCCGGAGAGGTTGATGAGTTTTCCGGCGATCTCCTGGCCGTCGAGCGCCACGGTAAGGTTGGCCGTGCGGCCGGCGTATCCGCCGCTGGATATCTGGACGCGCAGGGGCACCTTGTCTTTGTGGAAGACCACGTCGGGCACGATGAGGCGGCGGACGGCCACGTCCGGGGCGCTTGCAAGGCCCAGGGCCACCGGGTAGATGGGCACGCTGCGCTCGCCCAGGCGCTGGGCCACGGGCAGCGGCTCCAGGCCGTCGTTGGAGATGCCGTCCGTAAGAACGATGACGCCGGCGATGGGCTGGCCCGCGCTGCGGTCAACCGCCTCGGCGATGGCGCTGCCCATGCGTGTGAACCTGGCCGTGGCCTGGGCGGCAAGGAGCGCGTCCGGGGCCGTCTCGCCCTTGCCCTGCGTGGGTTCGAGACGCTCGCCGAAGCCGAAATAGCGGATGGTGTAGTTCTCGGCCAGGCGCTCCATCAAGCGCAGACCAGGATGGGCGAGGATGCCCTTGGCCATGTCGATGCGGCCGGCGGCCGCCGCGGCGGCGCGGGCCGTCTCCGTCAATTGCGCGGCGTCGTCGTAGCGCACCTTGTCGAGGGCGAGTGCGGCGTCCTTCAGTTCTTCCTCGCTCTGGCGCGGGTCGCGCGTGCTCATGCTCTCGCTCGTATCGAGCAGCACGAGCAGCGTCCGCCGCGCCTTGACGCTCATCTCCAGCCCCAGGATGGGCTCGAACACAAGGAGCACCAGCAGCGCCAGGACGGCCGCCCGCAGTACGCCCAGCACGATGCGCCGGCCGCGCGTCAGGGCCTGTTCCTTCCGGTACAGGTACACCGCGTACGCGACCGCGGCGGCGGCGAGCGCAAGGATGACGAGGCGCGGCCAGTTCGAGCGCAGGAGGAACTCGAAGTAGGTCACAGGGCCTGCCTCGTCCAGTCCTAGCAGTTGCTCAATCACGGTCTCTACCTGTGCCTTGATAACCGCGGGCTTCCGCCCGCGGCTCGACCGGCGCTACGCCGCGCTGCGTTCGTCGAGCACCTGCCGGCCCGTGGGGGTCGGCGACGACTCGGCCGCCTGCATCTGGCGCGCGAACCGCCACGCCAGGAACCCTTCCAGCGCGAGCACGGCAATGGCGGCGAGCATCAGGATTCTCCACAGTTCGCGGCCGACGCGTGTCTCGCGTATCGCCCCGGCCTTGTTGAGCACGTCCGGCCCGAGTATCTGCACGGGCAGGCCCGAGAGCGCCGCGGCGAGGCTCTCGCCCACCAGCGTCCGCACGTCGGACTCGCGCGCATCGACGTTGACCGCCGCCGCGGCAGGCGGGCCGCCCGGCTGCGCCATTTCGTAGAACCCCGGCTGGTCGGTGTGCTCGTAGGCAGCCACGCGGCGGCCGTCGCGCTGGAGCACCTGGACGGCCGTCTCGGCCCCGCCCGGACCGCGAAACACCACGCTCGTCACGGTGCTGCGGGTCGGCAGGGCCACGACCAGCGGCTCGCCCACCACCCACGGCCGCTCGTGCGAGCGTGTCGTCAGGTACGTCACGATTTCCTGAAGCAGCACGGGGAACGCCGGGTGCGTCGGCAGGTTCGTCCATGCGCGGTCGGCGGTGCTGGCGAATAGCAGCACCTTGCCGCGCCCGATGCTTTTCTCGGCCAGCAGGGGCGTGTCCGCCCCGGCGACCTTGAGCACCGCCCGCCCCTGCGTGCCGAGGGCGACCTTGAAGTAGCGCTGGACGCGGGCCTCGGCCATGAGCGCGGGCGGCAGGACCTCCAGCGCGCGGGCCAGCGGGTGCTGCGCGTCGGCCGCCGCCAGGGGCGCCCCTTCCGGCGCGTCGCCCGGGGCGGCCGCGGCCTCGCCGACCTCGCCCGGCAGGAGGGCCGCGTCGCCCTGCCGCATCCGCGGGTTCAACAAGACGGGGTTCACCTTGTCGCCCAGGAAGACGGCCAGCCCGCCGCCCTCCTGGACGAAGCCGAAGAGTTCGTCCACCTGTGCCTGGCGGATGTCGGGCAGGTTCGCCAGGATGACCACATCATATGTATCGGGATTCTTTGATGGCAGTTCGACCCACGGGACGGCCTCGACCGCCATGCTTGGTTTGCCGCCGGGCGGCGGCTTCGGCAGAAGGGCCGTCGCCAGGTAGTCCGTCTCGCCGCGGTACGGCCGGTCCGACGGGTCGCCGTCCACCACGAGCACGCGCACCTGGTCGCGCACGCGGGCCACGGCGTGGCGGACGTTGTCGGTGTCGAGTGCGTCGTGGCCGATGGTGGCCGTCAGGCGCAGGCTGCCCGGTTCGTCGAGCCGCACGAAGAGGGGCACGGTCTGCGCGCCGCCGGGGGCGAGGCGCTCCACGACGCGCTGGTCCACGGGTTTCTCCCCCGCCAGCAGGCTGACGACCACGCGGTCCTGCGTCAGCCGCCCGAAGTTCCGGACCTCTGCCGCCAGCCGCGCGAGAGTGCCGCGCCTGAGCGACCCGCTCTGAAGCGCGAGGCCCGCGAGGGCCGTGTTCTCGCCGCTGTCGGGCGCCAGGGGCAGGACGAAAATGCGGGCCTCCTGCCCGATGTCGCGGAGCGCCCGCCTGGCCTTCTCCGAGAGGTTCCCCCAGGTGGCGGCCTGCGCGTCGGTGACGATGTAGCACTCGCGCACCGGGGCGCGAGTCTCGCGCACCAGCGGCAGGAGTTGGTCGAGGCACTGCTCCAGGTTCAGCGGCTCGGGCAGCGGCTGCATCTCCTTGAGGGCCTTCTCCAGCCGCCGGTCGTCGTAGCCGGTGGCGCGCAGGGCGATGCGCGGGCGGTTGCCCATGAGGACCAGGCTCGTCGGGTCGCCCGGGTCGAGGGCCGCCTTGAGGTCCTTGACCGTCTCGATGGCGCGGTCGAAGCGGCTGCCCACGCCCGGCCTGAAGGCCATGCTGAACGAGCCGTCCAGGGCGATGACGGCGCCCACCTGCTCCTGCGCCCCGAACCACTTTGCCCCGGCGGTGCTCAGCGTCGGCCGCGACATCGCCAGCGCCACAAGGACGACCGCCAGGCACCTCAGGGCCAGCAGGATGAGGTCCTCTATCCTTATGCGCCGCTGGCGGATGACGATGGCCCGGCGCAGGAGTTCCATGGCCGCCCAGTCGATCCGCCGCTGGCGGAACCGGTTCAAGAGGTGGATGAGGATGGGCACGGCGACGCCCGCCAGCCCCGCCAGCAGCCATGGATTCAAGAAACCCATATCTTAACCATCTTCATTATGTGTGCCGCGCGGCCATGCCGCCGGGCCTCACTCGGAGCGGATGAGCATCGGGTCCTCAATCACCGCGGCGCAGGGGAACCCGATGCGCCGACCGAAGTCCACTTCCAGCGCAAGTTCGTTGCCTGGCGGCAGGGGCGCCCTGACCGCCACAGGCGCTCCGGCCGGGGCCAACTCCTGCTGGACGACCGGCTTTCCGTCAACCATGAACCGCACGCGAACGTCGCCGCGCGAGCCTTCCGCCAGGTAAAGCCGGGCCGAAAAGACCGCCCGGTGCCGGAACTCCCTGGGAGAATCGCACCGTTCCACCGTCTTCGGCTTGACGAGCATGGCTACAAGGCAGGCCGACGCGGCCGGCGAGTTGGCCCAGGCAACGTGATAGTCAATCGGCCAGTCCGTCTGTTTCGCCGCGACAAGGCCTGGCGATTCCACGGCCCGCTGCGTGCACTCTGTCAGGGACCTGGCGCGCCGCTGATGCCGCGCCACGAAGCGAACCTGCGCGGCCTGAATCGTCAAGGAACCGAGCGTCGCATGCTGAAGGTGCACCGCGCCTGCGGCCAACTTCACCCTGCCGCGAAGCGTGCTGCCGTCCGTCAGGCCCAGGAGGTCCAGGCCGTCCGGCTTTGAGTCGTGCTTCCGGAAGGAGTTGACGTATCGCACGAGGCCGTCGCGCGGCAGGGTCAGAATGCCCAGGGGGCTGTCTATGGCCAGCCGCGAGTTGTCAATCCAGAGAAGTGCGCCGGGAATCGGCTCGCCCTTCTCCCGGTGGAGTCCGGCCGACCATCCGCCGGCATTGTACGGCACCGGCCAGAACTCGAAGTTCGCCACGCTCGCCAGTTCCACCTCGCGGTCTCCGAAGGGGCCGAAGCGGACGGCCAGTTGCCCCGCCGCAAGCGACAACACATCGGCCCGCCACTCCTCAAACAAGTCCGCGAACCTGACGACGCCCGCCGACGGGGGCGGCGCGGGCCGGCCTGTCGGGAAGGCAAAGATCGTCTCGTCCCACGCCACCGGTTTGCCGGCGACCACGAGGCCGCCGTCGGCGAAGGCCACGTCGCCCTCGATCCGGGCGTCGAAGGTCTGAACGACGCCGCCGAGCGCCGTCGCGGATTGCAGCAGAAGCAACACCGCCAGCGTGGCACGGCCGGCTTGCCCGGCGGTGCGCGGCGCGCCTCGCGGGGGGCGCACGTGCCAGGCGCGCGATTGAGATGACATTGAGAAATCCTGCATTCTTATCGGTTCCGCGTGCCTGCGGCCTGGTGTATGCGGCTGATGAGGTAGGCCGAGAGCACGACGTCAATCGGCCTGGAGGTGTCCACGAGCACGTAGTCCACGTGGCTGCGCTCGCACGCCTTGCGGATCTGCTGGAGGAACTTCCGCAGTTCCTCCAGGTACGCCGCGCGGATGCGCTTCGGCTGCGTCGTTATCTCGCCCTCCAACTCCAGGCCCTCGAAGCGCCACGTCCCGCCGCCGAAGGGGAACCGCAGTTCGTACGGGTCCATCACGTGGAAGACGGCCACGTTGTGGCCGCGGAACCGCAGGTGGTCGAGGCCCTTGATGAACTCGTCCACGTGGTCAAACAGGTCCGAGAAGAGGATGACGAAGCCGCGGCGCGGTATGCGGCCGGCGAACTCGTGCAGGAGGCCGGCGATGTCGGTGCGCGGCTCGGGCACGGCCTGCGCAAGGGCCTCGTCGATGATCGACAGGACGCCCATGGCGCTTCGCGGCGGCAGGTAGCGCCGGAGCTGCGAGTCGAAGACCGCCAGGCCGACCGAGTCGCGCTGGTCGACGATCATATAAGCCAGGCTCGCCGCCATGAACTTGGCGTACTCGAGTTTCGAGAGGCCCCCGCTGCCGAACCGCATCGAGGCGCTGGCGTCCAGCAGCAGGTGCGCGTCGAAGTTCGTCTCGGCCTCGTACAACTTGACGTAGTAGCGCTCGGTCCGGCCGTAAACGCGCCAGTCCAGGTGGCGCACGGAGTCACCGGGTACGTACGGCCGGTGGTGCGCGAACTCGGTGCTGAAGCCGCGCAGCGGACTGCGGTGCATGCCGACGCGCACGCCCTCGACGACCTCGCGGGCCACCAGGTCCAGCGAATCGAGGTTCTGGAGGACCTGCGAGTCGAGATACTTGAGTTTAGGCCGTGGCTTTGGCGCCATCGTAGAGCCGTTCGTCCGCGGGGACGGTCTCCAAAAGTTTGTCGATGATGTCGTCGGTCGTAAGTCCTTCCGACTGGGCGGCGAAGTTCGGGATGATCCTGTGCCGCAGGATCGGCCGCGCCGCAGCCTGCACGTCCTCTATGGCCACATGGTACCGGCCGCGCAGGATGGAGCGGGCCTTGCCGGCCGAAATCATGAACAGGCTGGCCCTGGGGCTGGCGCCCCAGGCGAGCCAGTTGCGGATGAAGTCCGGGGCCTCCGGCTCGTTCGGCCGCGTGGCGCGGGCCAGTTTGGCCGCATAGGTGAAGATGTGGTCCGCCACCGGGATGCGCCGCACCAGGGCCTGGAGCGCCAGGATTTCGTCGCGCCCCAGGACGTGCTCGAGTTTCTGCTCCGGGCCGCCCGTGACGCGCTTCATGATCTCAATCTCCTCGTCCCAGGAGGGGTAGTTGACGAGGATGTTGAAGAAGAAGCGGTCCAGTTGCGCCTCGGGCAGCGGGTACGTGCCTTCCTGCTCGATGGGGTTCTGCGTGGCAAGAACGAAGAACGGGTCGGGCACGGGGAAGTCTTCGCCGCCGATGGAGACCTTTCTCTCCTGCATCGACTCCAGCAGCGCGGCCTGGGTCTTGGGCGGCGTGCGGTTGATCTCGTCGGCCAGAATGATGTTGGCGAAGACGGGGCCCTTGAGGAACTTGAACCGCCGCTCGCCGGTGGCGGGGTCGTCCTGGAGGACCTCGGTGCCCGTGATGTCCGAGGGCATGAGGTCCGGCGTGAACTGGATGCGCTTGAACGAGAGCGACAGCGTCTGCGCGAGGCTGGAGACGAGCAGGGTCTTCGCGAGGCCGGGCACGCCCACCAGCAGGCAGTGCCCGCGGGAGAAGACGGCGATCATCATCTCGTCGATGACCTGGTCCATGCCGACGATGACCTTACGGACCTCGCCGAGAATCTGGTCGCGCGCCTCGCCGAGGCGCTGGACGGCCTTCTCGTCGTCCATCTGCCCTGCCGGACGCTGCGGTTCCGCTGCCATAGGTTGCTCCTCTTGTTCGGTTCAGGTTCCCCGGATAAAAAAACGACCCGCCCCCCCGCGCTTGCACCGTTACGGGGCCGGCCATCCGAGCGGTTCATTCACTCATTCAACAGGAGGGCCGCGGCAAGGTTTCGCGGGAAAGCCCTTCCCTGCGGAATGCGGAGTGCGGAGCGCAGGCCGGGCCGACGCCGCGGCTTTGTGCGCGCGTGCTCTTCACAGCCGGTTCGTTGCCCCGGCCTGCGCCGCACCAGCCGCGATTGTGCGGTTGCGCGGCGCGCGTCGCCCGGGCAGGCCCATGCTTTCGCAGGCGAAAGCATGGAACCCCCGGCAGCCGCTCACGCGAAGTTCATCAGGCCGCCCGTGTCCTGCGGCCCCTCGTCGCCGGGCGGCAGGCGCGATTCCACGTACTCCCGCAGTTCAATTTCGAGGTCGCGGACGGCAATAGGACCCAGGTCGTGGCCCCACTCTATCCAGGCCATGACCTTCTCCGTGACGGTGCGGCGGACGACCTCGCGGACGTCATCGCCCGTCAGGCGGTGCGCCAGGGCCCGGCGCGCAAGGCTCGCCAGGCCGCTCGGGTCGGCCGCGCGCGGCCCGAAGGCGCGGTCGAGCCACTCTTCGCGCGGCGCGCCGGCGGCCTCGGCCAGCGCGGGGTCGAGGGCGTCCGGCCGCTCGGCGTGCTCCCCAGCCTTCGCCAGGTGGATGAGCCAGATGGCGGCCATGTCGCGGGCCTTCGCCGGGGGCCTCACCTCGACGGTGTAGTTGAATCGCCCGGGGCGCATGAAGGCAGGGTCGATGTTCCCCAGGCAGTTTGTCGCTCCGATGACCACCACGGGCGACCCCTTGTGCGTGGTCATGCCGTCCATCAGCGCCAGCAGGGTGGCCACGGCGCGGTTGTGGCAGTCGTCGTGGCCGGCGGCCCGCAGGTCGGTCCGGCGGCTGGCGATGGCGTCGAACTCGTCCAGGAAAATAATTGAGCCGCCCGCGTGGGCCGATGCCTCCTCCCACAGGTTGCGCAGGTTCGCCTCGGTATTGCCATAATATAAATTAATAAATACCGTAGATGGTACGCAGTAGAAGGGCACGCAGACCGTTCCGGCCAGGGCCCGCGCCATGGCCGTCTTTCCGCAGCCGGGCGGGCCGTGGAGGAGCACGCCTCGCGGCGGCGTGCGCGCGACGCCCCAGGCCCGCGTGGCCGCGTGGCCCTTCAGCACGGCCGTGACCACCAG
The DNA here is from genome assembly GCA_016872895.1 of Planctomycetota bacterium. GTDB lineage: Bacteria > Planctomycetota > Phycisphaerae > FEN-1346 > FEN-1346 > VGYT01. The sequence goes on along the minus strand of VGYT01000075.1, from coordinate 6,354 downwards.
CAGTTGCCTCTTGGCCCGCTGGTTGCCGCCCACGTCGGCGAAGGTGGAGCCGGGCCGCTCCAGGTAGCGCGAGAAGTCGCGTATCTGGCTGTCCTCGCGGCGGGCGCCGGAGGAGCCGGACGATAAGGAGGACGGCGGCCCGGCGTCGCGCTTCTTCTGCCGGGCCACGTCCGACTGCGACCGGGCCTTCACGTACTCCGGGTCGATCTCCAGGGCCCGCTCGTAGTCGCGGATGGCGGCGTCATAGTCGCCCCGGTATTCCTCGATGAGCCCGCGGGTGTATGCCGCTTCCGCGAGGTTCGGGTTCAGTTCCATCACCTTCGTCAGGTCCTCGTAGGCGGCCGTGTAGCGCTGGAGGCGCGTCCGGGCAAGGCCGCGGTTGAAGTACGTCTCGAGAAGGTCCGGGCGGAGTTCCAGCGCGACGTTGTAGCAGGCGATGGCGTCGTCGAACCGGCCTATCTTATAAAAATCATTTGCCAGATTGTGGAACTCGTGTTCGATGCTGAGGCCCGGCCAGTCGTCGTCCTGGGGCGGAGGGGGCGGAGGCTGCCCCGCCTTCGCCTCCATCTCGCGCCGCAGGCGCGCCAGGAGCGATTCCAGTTTTTCGAGAAGGCCCTGCGCCTGCCCGGTCCGCATGTGTTCGAGCCGCCGGTTCAGCCGGTCCAGGCGGCGGTGCAGTTCCGCCGCGCGGGCCTCAGGCGCGGGCGGACCGCCCGCCGCCCCAGGGGGCGGGGCGCCGGCGGGCGGGGCCGCCCCGTCGCCCGGCGACGCGGCCGGAGTCGCGGCTGCGGCCGCCTCGGACTCGTCGTCATCATCCTCGCGCGGCGCGGGGCCGAGCGAGTCGAACGTGACCCTGCGCGATCCGGGTTCGTCGCGCGCGAAGCGGTCCAGTTTGCGCGCGCGGTGTTCGAGCCGCGCGAGGTCCGCGGCATCGCCCGGCGCCGGCCGGGCATCGGCCGGCGCCGCCGCCACCGCGGCGAGTACCTCGCGGGCCTGGCGGCTGCTCGGGTCGAGTCTCAGGGCGCTTGCCGCGCACCCGGCCGCCTGGGGCACGGCCCCCCGGGCCAGGAACTGCCGGGCGAGCACCACGTACTGCTCGGCCAGCGATTCGCGAATCATGCCGCACGCTCCTGCCGCTTCGACCCGGCGTCCGCAGCGGGCGGCCACTCGGATCGACGGGTCGGCGGCTCATAAGGTTTCCGGCGGAGCGTCTCATATCCGGCGGCGCGCGCCCAGGGCGCCGCCGGCGCCTTGTTTCGCGCACGGGCCGGAGACGGTCGGAGAGTTGCGCCCGCGCGACGGCAGGCAAAAAAGCGTTGCTTTTATGCGGCCCTTGCGCGCTAAATAGGCGTTTATTAAGGAGAAGGGTTGCCCCGCGCGGGCCGACCGTCGGCTGCACGGCGGCAGGCATAGCGCAAAGGAGGCGCAAAGCATGGGCATCACGCGCAGGCAGTTCGTGGTCGGGTCGATTGCGGCCGGGACGGTCCTCTTGGGCGGACCGGGCCGCCGCGTTCTGGGGGCCAGCGAGGAAATCGGCGTGGGCATCGTGGGCCTCGGCGGCCAGGGCAGCAGCCACCTCGGCTCCTACCTGGGCAAAGAGTTCCAGAACATGAACGTGCGGCTGATGGCCGTGTGCGACGCCGACAAGGAGCACACGGACAAGGCCGTGGCCTCCGCCGAGCGGGCCGGCCTGAAGGTGGCGGGCGTCCAGGATCTCCGCAGGATCCTCGACATGAAGGACGTGGACGCCGTCGTAACGGCCACGCCGAACCACTGGCACTCGCTGCTGTCGATCTGGGCCGTCCAGGCGGGCAAGGACATCTACGTCGAGAAGCCGATGTCCCACGACATCTTCGAGGGCCGCAAGGTCGTCGAGGCCGCCGCGAAGTACAACCGCATCGTGTACGTGGGCACGCAGAACCGCTCTGACGAGGGCCGCCGTGCAGCCTACGAGTGGATCTGGGCCGGCAACATCGGCAAGATCGTCCGCGGCCGCGGCTTCTGCTACAAGCCGCGAGGCAGCATCGGCAAGACCGAGGGCCCGCAGCCGCTTCCGCCGGGCCTCGATTACGACCTCTGGTGCGGGCCGGCCCCGAAGGACCCCCTGCGCCGCAAGAAACTCCATTACGACTGGCACTGGTTCTGGGCCACAGGCAACGCCGACATCGGCAACCAGGGCATCCACGAGATGGACAAGGCCCGCTGGGGCATCCGCGCCACGCAGGTCAAGCGCGCCATGGGCTTCGGCGGCCGCTACGGCTACGACGACGACGCCCAGACGCCCAACACCGAGACGGTTTTCCTCGAGACAGACACCGTGCCGATCATCTTCGAGGTGCGCGGCCTGCCCATGCGCAAGGCCAGCGCGCAGGAGAATAGCCCGCCGATGGACGCCTACAAGGGCGTCCGCATCGGCGAGATCATCGAGTGCGAGGGCGGGTACTACGACGGCGGCTGGGTCTACGACACGAAGGGAGAGAAGATAAAGCAGTTCCCGCGCGACAGCGGCAAGAACCACCGCGCCAACTTCATCAAGTGCCTCCGCAGCCGCAAGGCCCAGGACAATCCCGCCCCGCCCATCGACGGGCACCGGTCGGCCGTCTGCTTCCACGTGGGCAACATTTCGTACCGCCTGGGCAAGGAGATGAAGCAGGCCGAACTGGCCGAGATGTTCAAGACCGACAAGGTGGCCCAGGACTGCTGGGAACGGTTCCGGCAGCACGTGGGCGCCAACGAAGACGCCGCGGCCAAGTGGCAGCCCACGGTGGGGCCGTGGCTCACCTTCGACCCGCAGGCGGAGAAGTTCACCGGCGCGTTCGCCGACAAGGCCAACGTCCTGGCCAAGGGCCCGGCCAACGGCGTGTACCGCGCGCCGTACGTGGTGCCGGAGCAGGTATAGGGATCTCTAATTTCAGATTTGTGATTTGAGATTTCAGGAGCGTGGCGGTCGGAACCGGCCGCCACGCTTTCTTCTTGCCCCGCCGGCGGCACGCTTCCCGCCGGGCCGCGCAGTCGCGGCGGCCGAGGCGCCCGGCGCCCCCGCTGCGCCGGGTTCCGCGACCCGCAGCCTGCAATCCGCAGTGATCACATCTTCATCCCGCTCGTCTTGATGCCCTGGATGAAGGTCTTCTGGGCGAAGAAGAAGAGGATGACGACGGGCACGGTCATCAGCGCGGCCACGGCCATCATCTGGCCGTACTCGCTGCCGTACTGCGTGCGGAACATCGCCAGGCCCAGGCTCAGCGTGTAGCGGCTCTGGTCGGCCAGGTAGATCAGCGGGCCGAGAAAATCGTTCCACGCGCCGAGGAACGAGAACAGGCCCACCGTGGCGATGGCCGGCGTCGACAGCGGCATGACGATCCGCGCCCAGATGCGAAGTTCCCCCGCCCCGTCCATCCGGGCCGCCTCGATCAGGTCCTTCGGGATCGTCAGGAAGAACTGCCGGAAAAGGAAGATGAAGAACGGCGCCCCCAGGAACGCCGGCGCGACCAGCGGCGCAAACGTATCGACAAGCCCGAATTGCCGCCATATCAGGAACACCGGGATCATCGTCACCTGCCCCGGCAGCATCATGGTCGCCAGCATGACGAAGAAGACGGCGTCCCTGCCGCGCCACCGCAGGATGCTGAAGCCGTACGCCGCGAGGGAACTCGAGAGGATCGTCCCGATGACCGACATCGCGGCCACCAGCGTCGTGTTGCGGAAGAAAAGGAGCACGGGCACGCGCGTCAGGCCGTTCTCGTAGTGCGCCGCCGTGGGCGCGTAGGCCAGGTGCAGGCCCGTGGCCTCCTGGACGGCCTCGGCCGCAGCGGCCGGCGCCGGGATGAACGCCGGCGGCACGGCGGACCGCTCCGCGTCGGGCTGGAGGCTGGTCGTAACGAGCCACGCAAACGGCGTCGCGTACACGAGGCTCAAGAGCACGAGGGCCGCCTGCCCCAGGATCGTCGCCAGTCGCGAACGCTTCCTCATACGCCCTCCCCTCCGTAGTACACGAAGCGGCGGGTCGTGCGGAAGACGAAGACCGTGGCCAGCACGATCACCACGAAGAGGATCCAGGCCTGGGCCGAGGCATAGCCCATCCGCAGATATAGAAATGCGTTGGCAAACAGGTACAGGGCGTAGAAGAGCGTTGCGTCGCCCGGCTGGCCGTTGGGCGTCATCACCCACGCCTGCGAGAAGTACTGGAGCGTGCCGATGAGGCCCATGATGAGCGTGAAGAACAGCACGGGCGAGATCATCGGCAGCGTGATGTGCCACGCACGCCGCCACGGGCCCGCGCCGTCGATCTGGGCTGCCTCGTAAAGCGTCACGGGCACGTCGCCCAGGGCCGCCAGATACAGGATCATGCTTCCCCCCACGCCCCAGGCGCTCATGATGACCAGGGCGGGCTTGGTCCAGTTCGGGTCCACGAGCCATCCCGGGGGCCGGAAGTCCGTCCCGGCCAGGGCGTTCAGCACGTCCAGCAGCGGCCGCAGGGCCGTGTTCAGCAGGCCGTAGTCGGGGTTCAACAGCCACAGCCACAGCACGCTCGATGCCACCAGCGGCACGATGCTCGGCAGGAAGAAGATCGTGCGGTAAAGCGCCTGGCCCCGCAGTTTCATGTTCAGCAGGAACGCCAGCGCGAGGGCCGTCAGCATGGTCGCCGGCACGGCGAAGACGGTGAAGACGGCGGTGTTCCAGAGGCTGCGGCTGAACCGCTCGTCCTCCAGAAGCGCGGCGTAGTTCGCCAGGCCCACCGGCCGCGCGGGCGATATGATATCAAAATCACAAAATGAATAGTAAAACGACGCCGCCACGGGGTAGACCGTGAACACCGTAAAGCCCAGCAGCAGCGGGCTGACGAAGGCGAGGCCCTTCCAGAGTTGGCCCGTGCGGTTCACGGCGCCGACGATCCTTCCTCGGCCACCTCGACCACAGTGCCGGCCAGGGCGCCCCGCCGCTCGACCCGCCGGCCCGATGGGTAGAACTCGACGCTCACGTCGCAGGCGTCCAGCGCGCCCAGGCCGTAGTGCCGCTCGGTCCGCGCGGGGGAGTAGTAACTGTGCGCGCTCTGGCTGGCGAGGATCATCACCTGCTCATGCCAGAGCAGTTTCTGGGCAGCGTCAACTCGCTCGGGCAGGCTGACGCTGATTTTCGCACCGGCCGCGCCGCGGTTGCCCGCCGCGCCGGCCAGCCGCACGCGAAGCCAGTTCTGGCGCGGCAGATCGTTACGATAGACCTTGACCTGGCGGCGCAAACTCAGGTCGCCCGTGTACCCGACGACGTCCAGGCGGCCGTCGCCGTCGATGTCGCCGAAGCAGAGGCCGTCGTCAACAGAGGCGGCGGACTTGTCCTCGACGCTCCAGGCGGCGTTCATGTAGGCGAAGTTTCCCCCGCCCGTCCCGCGCAGCACCCACAGGAAGTGCCGGCCGTTCCACAGAATGTCCGCGATGCCGTCGTTGTCGAAATCGGTAACGGCCGCCAGGCCCCACGATACGTACGCGGGCCGGGTCGCAGCCTCCATGCCGGCCAGTGCGCCGGCCATCTTCGCGAACCTGCCGCGGCCGCCGTTCAGGTATATTTCGGGCCTCTTATCTTCCAGGACCATCAGGTCGGGCCGGCCGTCGCGGTTCAGGTCGCCTACGCCCTTGACGGCAAGGCCCTCTTCCCGCAGCCCCGCTTCGGCGGTGGCGTTGCGGAAGCCGCCCTTGCCGTCATTCATGTAGATGCGCGATTTCCCCTGTGTGAACTCGTACCGGCCCCAGTGGACCACGAGGTCCATCAAGCCGTCGCCGTCCAGGTCAACGGGGTGGATGTTGATTTCGTTGCGCACGGGCTCTACGTCCAGCCCGCCGGACGGCTTGAAGCCGCCCGTGCCGTCGCCCGACTCAAAGACGATGCCGGAAGGCCCCTCGTGCAGCCAGTCAGCCTTGCCGTCGCGATTGAGGTCGATGATGGCGTTCTGGCGTGCGCGGCCGGCCACGAGCGCGGTTGCCGCGAACTTCAGGCGACCGGGCGCCGATTCGTTCAGCCACCACCGGCCGCCGCCGTCGCCGTGGGTCATCTGGAGGTCCACGCGGCCGTCCTCGTTGATGTCGTAAGGAAGGTGGATTTCCGTGGTCGGATACTCGCCGGGCGCCGGGGCAAACCGGCCCCGCCCGTCGCCCAGGAGCGCCAGTGCCGCCCCGCCGCCGTGGGCGCTCAGGAACAGGTCCAGCCGGCCGTCGCCGTCCAGGTCCACCAGGTTAAGGCCGCTCAGCCACCACTTGGGTTCCCCCTCGTACTTCTTGCGAAGGACCTGGGCCACGCCGCTCTCCGCCGTGATGTCGGTGAAGGCCTGCGCCGCACCGGCGCCCGGCGCGCCGCCGGCAGCCG
>VGYT01000074.1 GCA_016872895.1 Planctomycetota bacterium | reverse complement strand
TCCTTCAGCGCCGCCGGCGGCAGAAACTGAACGACCAGTTGATCGACGGCCTGGTGACCCTTGCAAACGGCATGCGGGCGGGCCTTAACCTGGTCCAGTCGATGAAACTCATCGAGACGAACGCCCAGCCCCCGATCAGCCAGGAGTTCGGCCTCATGCTCCGCGAGTTCGAGCACGGCACGAGCGTGGATGAAATCATGCGCCGCGCCTCGGCACGCATCAAACTGCACCACTATAAACTCCTGTTCGCGGCCATGGAGACCGCGCGGCAGCGCGGCGGGAACCTGCCGGAGACGCTCGACCGCCTGGGCGAATCCCTCCGCGAAATCCTCCGGCTGGAGGAAAAGGTCAAGGCCCTGACGGCCGAGAACCGCATGTCCGCACGCATGATGGGCGCCATGCCGGCCGTCATCTCCGGCATCTACTACATGATCGACCCGGGATGGGTCGATGCCCTCCTAGACAGCCAGTGGGGCTTCCTCATACTCCTGGTGGCCCTGACATTCTGGATCGCGGGGTTCCTGTGGATACGCAAGATAATGACCTTTGAGATTTGAGACTTCAGACTTGAGATTCTGAGGCGGCCGACCGTGCTGCTGATTGCCATCTACATCCTGGTGTTCCTGGCGGTCTTCCTGCTGGTGGCCACGCTCTTCAGGGCGCCCATCCAGACCGACGACCCGACGGCCTTCCGCATGGAGATCGACAACGTCGACCGCGACACCATCTTCGAGGTCCCCTGGCTGCGGCCGCTGCTGGTGCCCCTGTACCACCTTGCGCGGCGGATGAACATGCCGGGATTCAAGCGGCACATCCTGAAACTCCTGCTGGCCCTCGGTAACCCCCACCAGTACAACGCCGACGAGTACATGGTCATCTGCATCGTGTGGGGCGCAATCGGGGCGGCCATGACGGTGCTCCTGGCGCGAGTTGTCTCCGAGGAAGTGACCTTCGTCGGCGGCGCGGCGTTCCTGGTGCTGGGCTTCGTGCTGGGGTTCTTCGCGGCGTACCTGTGGCTGCGGGAGTGGGCGCTGAGGCGCCTGCGGGAGATCGCGCGGCGGATGCCCTACGCGCTGGACCTCATAGCCATGGCCATGGACGCCGGCGCCACCTTCTACGAGGCCTGCAACGCCGTGGTGCGCGACGACCCGGACGACCCGCTGAACGAGGAACTCAGCATGGTGGTGCGCGAGATCGATTTCGGCCGCAGCCGGCAGGACGCCCTCACGCACCTGGGCCAGCGCATCAACGTCGAGGGCCTCGACAGCATCCTGTCGGCCGTCCTTCAGGCCGAAGCGCTCGGCACGCCCCTGGCCATGGTCCTGAAACTCCAGGCCAACCTTCTCAGGATGCGCCGCAGCATGCGCGCCGAGCGAAAGGCCGGAGAGGCCGCCGTCAAGATACTCGTCCCCTCCATGCTCATCCTGGTGAGCGTCGTGCTGATCATCTTCGCCCCGTTCATCGTCCGCGCCATCGAGGGCCGGTACCTGGAGTAGCGCCGAGCGCCTGGTTCACGGCCCCGCACAAAGCGCTCCGCACGCACCCGGCGCGAAGTTGCGCGCCGCGACGCAACGAAGCCGCGCGGCGGGTCTCCCGACCCGCCGCGCAACACCGTGGTCCGTAACACCGCGGCGCGCAGGGCTCACTTCGCCTTCGGTGCCTCGGCCTTCGCGGGCGCCGGCGCCTTCGGCGCTGGGGGCAGGGGCGCCGGGTCCGGCCCCAGTTTCTTCAGGCGGATGTTCTTGAACTCCGTGACCATCGGCGCCCCGGCGTGTATCTGGAGCGCCAGGATGCCCGACATTGCGCGGCTGACCTCGTCCTCGTCCGTGAAGTCTATCGTCTGCACGCCGTTGACGAAGTGCTGGATGTGGCTGCCCACGACCAGGATGCGGTACTCGTTCCAGTCGTCCTTCTTGAAGCCCGCCTTGATTTTCTCCAGGTCGCCGGCGGACCCCGTGACCTGCTTCTTGCCGTCCTTGCCCCAGGTGACCTTCTCGCCCACGAGGCACATGCGGCCGCGCTTGCCCTTTTCATCGTAGATGTAGCCGTCGCGGCCGCCGTCGTTGGCGATCTCGGCCTGGTATCCGCCGACGACCCAGTTGCCCAGGTCGCGGCTGCGGTACTGGATGCCCGAGTTGCCGCCCGTCATGCGGTATGAGAGGCGCAGGTCAAAGTCGCCCACGAGGCCGCCCCTCCAGATGATGAAGGTGTTGCCCTTGGTGGGGTTCTCCTTGGTGGTCTCGCCGCGGACTGCCCCGTCCTTGACGGACCAGAACTTGGGGTTGCCGTCCCAGCCGGTCAGGTCCTTGCCGTTGAAGATGGGCACGAAGCCCTGCTCCGGCGCGGCAGAGGATGCGGCGGCCGGAGGAGCCGCCGCAGGGGCCGTCCTGGCGGCGGCGCATAAGACGCACAGCAGGCCCGCAACAGTTGTTGCCGCAAGGCTCACGTTCAGCCGCATGGCGCTCTCTCCTTATCATGAACTGACGGGCGAATCAGTCTTTCAACCACTCGTCCCGGTGCTCGGTTACGAAGTTATCGTCGGCCAGGTGCGGGCAGGCCGCAAGGACGCGGTCGATTTCCCCGCGCTGGCCGGGGCTGAGGCCCGCTCGCCGGTCCAGGCACCACGTGCCTGCCAGAAGCCCCTGCCGCCGCAGGACCTCGTGGATGCCCGGGATGCAGCCGGCGAAGCCGCCTGCGGCGTCGAAGACGGCCGCGTTGGCGTCCGTCAGTTCCGCGCCCAGCGCGAGGAGGTCCACGGGGGCCGCCCCGCCGCTTGCCGCCAGGCGGTGGCAGCGGGCAAGAAGTTCCACGGCCTTCTTCGTCCACACGGACCACTGTCCCAGCAGACCGCCGACGATGCGCCGCTCCACCCGCCGGCCGCCCACGCGGAACAGGAAAGGCGTCACCAGGTCCCCGACGATGTTGTCGTCGTTGCCCGTGTAAAGGGCGATGTCCCGGCGGCCGGACTCGGCCACGGCGCGGACGACGTCAATCGTGCGGTAGCGATTGAACGGGGCGATCTTGACGGCCACTGCCCGCTCGATTTCGGCAAAGCGGCGCCAGAATCCGTAAGAAAGGACCCTGCCGCCCACCGCGGGCTGAAGGTAGAAGCCCACAAGCGGAATCGCCGCGGCCACGGTGCGCAGGTGGCGGATGAGTTCGCCGTCCGAAGCGTGCGGAAGTGCGGCCAGGCTGACCAGGCCCGCGTGGAATCCCAGGCCGGCGGCCAGGCGGGCCTCGGCTGCGGCCTGCCGCGTCGGGCCGCAGATGCCGGCGATGCGCACCAGGGGCGACCGCCTCCGCACGTCAAGCCGCGTGAACTCGTCCGCCGCCAACTCCAGGACCGGCCGGAGGAGCCCGTGCTGCGGCTCGCGGATTTCAAACTGCGTCGTGTGGACGCCGACGGCTATGCCGCCCGCCCCCGCCGCAGAGTAGTACCGCCACAGGCCGCGCTGCCGCCGCTCGTCCAGCCCCCGCGACGCCGTAAGCGCCAGCGGCGAGGCGGGTATCACCACCCCCCGGCGAAGAACTTCGCGGAATGTCTCGCCCGCTTTCATCAGAACTTCCCGTCCACCACCTCGAAGTGCGTCGGTTTGCCCAGGCTCCGCCCGCCGCGCCGCACCCACGCCGCCGTCCAGCGGATGATGGTCTCAAGCGGCACGCGCGGCGGGCCGAAAAGTTCGACGCTCCGTGCGGCGCTCGCCAGGTACGACCGGCCGCTCTCCCGGCCCGCGAGGACCGGCTCGCGCCCCAGGATGCGGCCGAACGTGGCCGCAAGGTCCCGGACGGCCAGTTTCCACGGGCCGGTTACGTTAAGCGGCACGGCCGGGGCGGCCGCGTGCTCCAGCGCCAGCAGAGCCCGCTCGCACGCGTCGCCCTGCCAGATGACGTTGGCGTAGCCGCAACCCAGGTCCACCGGCCGGCCCTGCCACACCTTCGCGGCCACGTCCACGGGGACGCCGTACCTGAGTTCCGTGGCGTAGTTGAGGCGAAACAGAAGCACCCGCTCGCCGCGAGTGCGGGAGAAGTAGTCGAACATGCGTTCGCGGCCGAGGCAACTCATGGAGTACTCGCCCACGGGGTCGGGCGGCGTATCTTCGGTGGCGCCGTTGCCCTCGTCGGGCATCAGCGCATACACGCAGCCGGTCGAGAACGCCACGATGCGCGACTCGGTGAACGTGCGGGCAACGTGGTACGGCACGATGACGTTCGTGGCCCATGTGCCGGCCTCGTCGCCCGTGGAGCCGAACTTGCGCCCGGCCATGAAGATAACGTTCGGAGTGCGCGGCAGGCGCTGGACGGCGGCGGGGTCAAGCAGGTCGCACTCCAGGGTGCGGACGCCCGCGCGGCGCAGGTTCTCAAGCGGCCGCCGCGCGACCGCGATGACCTCGGCCCGCGAGCCTGCGGCCTGAAGCGCGCGGCGGGCCAGGACGCACAGCGTCGGCCCCATCTTGCCCCCCGCGCCAAGCACGAGCACGTCGCCTTCCAGCCGCCGCATGAACTCCGCCAGTTGCGGCGACGGGCGGGTGAGAACCTCGTCCAACTCCTCTTCCGTGCGGATTTCGTCCGGCCACTCGTCCATGCCCTTACTCCCCGAAGCGGCGGATGATTTCGGCGTACACCCGCGCAGCCAGCACCACCTGCCCGAGGTCAACCCACTCCACCGCCGCGTGGGCCTGACGGATGGACCCCGGCCCGAACAGGATACACGGAATGCCCGCCTGGCGAAAGATGCCGGCGTTCGACGCCCACGGCACGCCCTTGAACCGTGCGCGGCCGAGGACCGCGCGGGCGGCAGCAGCGGCCAGGCGCAAGAGCGGCCCGCGCCGGTCTTCCTCCAGCGCCGGGTACCACTCATAGTTCTCGATCGTGCAGCGGAACCCGCGGCCGGCGGTACGCGCGGCCAGGACGGCTCGGCGGACCTCGGCCCCGACCTGGGCGGCCGTCTCGCCCGGCAGCGTGCGCCGGTCGACCTCAATCTCGCAGCGGTCGGGCACAACGTTTGCCTGCGTCCCGCCGCGGATCGTCCCCACGCAGACTGTCGCGGGGCCGAGGACGGGGTGCCGGCGGCGGGCAAGACGCCGCGCGAGCGGCCCTTCCAGCGCCTGGACGATGCGGGCCATCGCCGCAATCGCGCTGCGGCCCCGCGCAGGGTCGCTTGAATGCGCGGCCCGCCCCAGCGCCGTGATGCGGCAGCGGTAGGCCCCCTTGTGCGTGTAAACAATGTCGAGGTCCGTGGGCTCGCCCACGATTGCCGCATCGGGACGAAGATCTTGCGGCGCCGCTCCCTTGCGGTCGCGGCCCTGATCGGCCGCCAGGCGGCGGGCGCCGGCCGCGCCGCACTCCTCTTGCCCCGTGGCCACGAGGTAAAGGGTGGTGTCTGCCCGCCGCCCCGAGACAATCGCGCCTCGGACGGCCAGCAGCATGGCCGCAAGGGCCGCCTTGGCGTCGCAACTGCCGCGGCCGTACAGGCGCCCGCCGCGGACGCGCGGCTCGAACGGCGGGATGGTCATCCCCTCGGCGGGAACGGTGTCGGCGTGCGCTTCGAGCATGAGCGAGCGCGGCCCGCCCGGAAATCGCGCGATGAAGTTGAACCGCCCGGGGGCAATCTCGACTTTTCGCGTTACGGCCCCCCACGGCTGCACGATGGCGGCCAGAAGGTCGGCCATGGCGCGCTCGCCGTGGCCGGGGCCGCACGGCCGCCCGCTCGGCGGGTTCGGACTGGGGCACGCCACCAGCCGGCCGAGCATGTCTGCCGCCTCTTGCCGCGTGGGGTTCATGCGGCCACTGATAACAGAAACGCGGCCGGAGTCAACGGAAAGGCCGGCCGCGCGGCAATGCATCGGCTGCGGTTGGGCGAAACAGAGCCGCGACCGTAAGGGAGCGGCGCTGTATCAGAGCCGCGACCGTAAGGGAGCGGCGCCGCGGCGGGCGCACGACAACAGCACCGCTCCCTTACGGTCGCGGCTCTGATACCGTCGCGGCTCTGATACTGAGACCGCCGGTAGGCCCGGCCCCGGCGCGGGTTAAAATGTACGCCGGGCCAACGCCCCGGCTTGACTGCTGGAGGCGCGTCTTTCGCCCAGCGCGGCCGCCGCGCGGGGGAGCAACGGGCCCGCCGCTCAAAGGATCACGCATGAACCGCCGCGCATTTCTTCAGGCAACCGGTGCGACCGCCGCCGCCGGCCTGGCCGCCGCTGCCGCCGGGTGCGCAGCCGCCCGCACGCAGACCGCAAGCGCCGCAGAAGCCGCCCCGCGATTGCCCAACATCGTCATCGTTTACACCGACGACCAGGGCTACCAGGACCTCGGCTGCTTCGGCTCGCCCGACATCCGGACGCCCAACATCGACCGCCTTGCGGCCCAGGGCGTCCGGTTCTCGGATTTCTACGTCGCCCAGGCGGTCTGTAGCGCCTCGCGCACGGCCCTGCTGACGGGCTGCTACCCGAACCGCGTCGGCATCCTGGGGGCGCTCGGCCCCGGCAGCAAGAACGGCATCGCCGACGGCGAGATGACGCTGGCCGAAGTGGTCAAGCAGCGGTCCTACGCAACGGCCGTCTTCGGCAAGTGGCACCTGGGGCACCACCCGCAGTTTCTGCCCACGCGGCACGGGTTCGACGAATATTTCGGCCTGCCGTACTCGAACGACATGTGGCCCAAGCACCCGCAGACGCCGAAGGCGTACCCGCCGCTGCCCTTGATTGAAGGCGAGAAGACCGTTCAGACCATGCCCGACCAGACGCAACTGACCACCTGGTACGCCGAGCGGGCCGTCTCGTTCATCGAGCGCAGCAAGGACCGGCCCTTCCTCCTCTATGTGCCGCACAGCATGCCGCACGTGCCGCTGCACGTGTCGGACAGGTTCAAGGGCAAGTCGGCCCGCGGCCTGTACGGCGACGTCATTGAAGAGATAGACTGGTCGGTCGGGGAAATCGTGGGGGCGCTTCAGAAGCACGGCCTGGAGCAGAACACGCTCGTCATCTTTACCAGCGACAACGGCCCCTGGCTGAGTTACGGCGACCACGCGGGCTCGGCCGGCCCCCTGCGCGAAGGCAAGGGAACCGCGTGGGAAGGCGGCGTCCGCGTGCCGTGCGTCATGCGCTGGCCGGGGCGCATCCGGCCGGGAACCGTCTGCGCCGAGCCGGCCATGACCATCGACATCGTGCCCACCGTGGCGGGAATCATCGGGGCGAGGCTGCCGGGGCACAAGATAGACGGCCTGGACATACTGCCCCTGATGGAGGGCCGCCCGGGCGCCAAGACGCCGCACGAGGCATTCTACTTCTACTGGGGCGAGCACCTACAGGCCGTCCGCAGCGGCAGATGGAAACTGCACTTCCCCCACGATTACCGCAGCATGGGCGGCAAGAAGGGCGGCAGCGGCGGCACGCCGGCAGCCTACGAGAACGCCAAGACCGACCTGGCGCTCTACGACCTGGAGGCCGACAAGGGCGAAACGGACAACGTGGCCGACAAGAACCCCGACGTGGTCAAACGCCTCGAATCGCTCGCCGAGAAGGCGCGCCAGGACCTCGGCGACTCCGCCGCCGGCCGCAAGGGCGCCGGCATGCGCCCCCCCGGCCGCGTGACCGCGTAGGGCAGCATGAAAACCCGGCGGGCGCTCTACGCCTTGGCCGCCAGCGCCGCGGCGGTGCGGGCGGCAAAGTCGTCAATCTCCGCCAGCCTAAGGAACCCGACGACCATCGCGCTTACCGTGCCGAGACCCAGGACGTACCGGACCGACCCGTCGCGCTTCTCCGGGCTATTGCTGTATAAGCCCTCGCCGATGAGTTTCATGCCGATGACGCCCTTGCCGGCCTTGTGGGCCTTCTCGACCACAGGGGCCACCTTTTCCGGCGGGCCGTCCATCTTGTCGCCGTAGGCGTTGATGCGGACGTGGATGGTGTCAACCCAGGGCGACGCCGCCGCGCACTCCAGCGCCGCCAGCGAGTGGAACGACGCCCCGTGGGCGCGGATGATCTTCTTCGCCTTCAGGTTCTCCATGATGTCCATCTGCTTTTTCTGCGCATCGGTCCAGTTTGCGTCGGTCATGCAGTGGATTTGCACGACGTCAATGTAGTCGGTATCCAGTTCCTTGCGGAAGCGGTCCACGACGACGTCGGCATCGGGGCGCTCCGGCTCCGGTATGCCGCCCTTGCGGACCCATATCTTGGAGACCAAGGCGTACTGGTCCCTGGGCAGGCCCTTCAGTGCCGAGGCCACGTAGGGGTGCGTTCCGTACAGGTCGGCCATGTCGAACAGGCGCACGCCGCGCTCGTAAGCCGCCTTCAGAAGCGCCTCGCAGGCATCCTTGCCCATGCGTGTGTGGTCCGACTGGCGGTTCCCGCCGCGCATGCCTGTGCCGATGCCGATGCGCGAGACCTTGATGCCGGTCTTGCCCAGCGGCACAAGTTCATACGGGTTCGGCGGCGCGGCCTGGGCGGCGGGCGCAGCCAGCGTGCGGCAGCCCAGGAGGGTCCCCCCGGCGACGGCCAGGGTCGATGCGAGGAACTGGCGGCGGTTCATTCTCATGGCACGGCCTCCGATATCGGGTCCCGCAACATGATAGCCAATTCATGCCCAAGTGCAACTGCGCAGCGGCGAGCGGCCAACTCGGCGCCCGGAGTCAGGGGTGCCATGCCCGCCTGCCGGCCGGCGGGCAGGCTTTCGCGCCGTCGCGAAAGCATGCGCTACTCCGCAGGCCCGATGCGCCACTCCAGGATGCCGCCCGAGGCGTTCGGCTGGAGTTTCGCCTCCAGCCGAAGTTCCGTCGTCTCCACGGGCTCGAACGCCGCCTTGTTGAAAGCGTCCCTCGCCGTGCGGTAGGCCGACCCGGCGGCAAGCGCGACGGGCCTCCACTCGCTGCCCGCCCTGTAAAGCAACTGCCACGAGGCCGGCACGCGGCAACCGCCGCGCCCCGTGTCGTCGAACCAGTACACCTCCGCCCAGGATACGGTGCGCGGCTTGGCGAACTTGCAGGCGACCCACTCGGTCGTGCCCTTGTGGTCCCACCAGGTGAATCGCGGGATGGAGTGGTCGTTGGAGTTCTTCGGCAGAAGACCATCGCACAGCGCCAGGGCGGTGTCGCCGGCGAAACAGTGCGATGCCGAGGCGGCGTACATCGGTTTGGGTGCGGGGTCTTCCACCCACTTGTTGGCATCGGCCCCGCCCACGGTCGGAAACACCGCGATCCGGAGCCGTGCCCAGCCCATCGGTATGAGCGTCACGGTCTCCTCCGGTTCGGCCGAGCGGGCGGGGCTGGGCTGGAGGACGGCCACGAGGCCGTGCCGGTCGAGCGTCCACTCGGGAATCCTGTGCGCCCTGGCCCTGAGTTCAATCGGGGCCGCGTCCTGGGCGAAGGGGAGGCCCGCGTCGGGCATCTTCTTCTTCGCGGCCACTTCGACCGATTTCTCGGGCGCGGTCGGGTCGATTTCCAGGCCGTAGTTCCACGGCGTCTCGGGGTGCACTTCGAGGACGGGCCAGTCGTCCGACCCGCCGCCGATGCGGACCCACCTCTCGCCGATTCGCAGCGAGAACTCAAGCGGCCCGCGGCTCAGCGAGACGGCGCCCTTGCCCTTCTCCCACGTGGCGGCAGCAAGGCGCATCGGCAACTCAAGGACGACCTTGTCGCCGTCGGCCCACGTGCGCTCCAGCACGATGTACGAGAGGGGCCGGGCCTTCACGTCGACCGGCCTGCCGTTGACCGCCACCTTGGCGCCCTCGCACCAGCGCGGCACGCGCAGGTAGAGCGGGAACCGCACGGGCCTGGGCGCCGAGACGGCCAGGGCCACGGTCTCGTCCACGGGGTAGCCGGTCTCTTCTACGATGCGGACGGTCGCGGCGTCGCCCACCGTGGCCTCGACCTCCGACGGGGCGTAGAGCGACGCGCAGAGACCCGCATCGGCCGTGGCCAGCCACAGTTCCTCGGCGTAGTACGGCCAGCCGTGCGACACGTTGTGCTGGCAGCAGCGGTAGCCGTGCGGATTGTACGCAAGCATGCAGCCGCCGTTCTGGATGCCTGGGCTGTGGTTGCGGGCGTCGAGGACGGCCTGGTTGGCCGCCGTCAGGTAGTGCAGGCCCCGCTGGTCGGGCGTCTGCGACGCCGGGAGCGAGTTGAAGGCCGCCTGCTCGCAGCGGTCGGCCCAGAGCGGGTCGCCGGTAATCTTCGTGAGCATCTGGAAACTGCGCATGAATTCGACGATGGAGCACGTCTCGGCGCCCTGGCGCGGGTCGGTGTAGCCCTCGCGGCAGTTCTCGTCGGCCCCGAACATGCCGCCCGGGCCGTGTCCGTACTTGCCGATGACCGTGTCGTAGTTGCGGGCGGCGGCGGCCAGGAACTTCTCGTCCTGCGCCTGCATCCAGAAGACGGCCGGCTGGCGGAACGACTGGCAGATGTTGACGCCGTGCCAACTGGCGATGCCGCCCGTCCAGTCGGCGGTGCGGGCGTGGACCTTCCTGGCCACGTCCAGCAGCCACGCCTCGCCCGTGCGGTTGTAGAGCCAGTAGATGCTCTCCAGGTTGTCGCCGGCGCGGATTTTCTGCCACGAGCCGGTGATGAAGTCGGCCTCCGCCGCGGCCTGCTGCCAGCGGAAATACTTGAGCATGAGGGGCGGCACGCGCGCGTCGCCCGTGTGCTCGTAGAATGATTGAAGGCAGGCAAGCGCCACCATGTTCGGCCAGATGTCGGACTTGCCGCCCACGTTCGTCAGGTTCGAGCGCGGGCCGAACCAGCCGTCGTCGCGCTGGCTTGAGAGGATGCCCTCGATCCACTTGCGGCTCTCAGCGTTAATCCGCGCGTCGCCCAGGACGTACCCCAGGTCGCCGAAGCCCTTGAGCCAGTAGGGGAGTTCCTCCCACGGGCTGTGGCCGGCGCCGTCGGGGCTGAGCCAGGCGTTTCCCTCGGCCTTGCAGAAGCGGCTGATTTCCGCCAGGCGGCCCGTCATGCCGTCGGCCTCGATTTCGAGCATGCGCCGCAGCCACCCCCTGGGCCGGATGGCCCCGATGGGAAGTTTCACCAGCGGGCTGGGCATGAGCGGCTCGCGGTTCGACGGGTAGAAGGGCTGGCGGGCGCCGGTCTTCGGGCGGTCGGCGCAGGCGGCCCGCGCGTCGTCTGCACCGGGGGCCGCCGCCGGCGCCGCCAGCGCCGCGGCCGCGAGCAGCAGCAAGGCAGGCAGGCGGATGTGCATCGCGGGTCCTCCCTTCCGTTCTTCAGCAGACGTGCGAAGCGGCTGCGGGGAGAATAGCACCCCGCTCGCGCCCCGTCAACGCCTGCACAGACGCTTCCGGTTTGCCGCGCGCCGCGGTATCATTCCCCTGGGCCGCATCGGCCGAAGGGGCCTCGCATGGCGGACTATACATACCGCGACATCGCCAGGATGATCGACCACTCGCTCCTTGCGCCCACCCTGACCGAGGAGCAACTGGACCAGGGCTGCCGCCTGGCGCTCGAACTCGACGTAGCCAGCGTGTGCATCGTGCCGTACCGGCTCAAGCGCGCGGCCGAACTGCTGGGCGGGAGCGCGGTGCTGCCCACGACGACCGTCGGCTTTCCGCACGGCGGGCACGCAACGGCCGTCAAGGCGGCCGAGGCCCGCCAGGCCCTGGCCGACGGTGCACGGGAACTCGACATGGTCGCCAACGTCAGCCAGGTCCTCAGCGGCCGGTGGGATTACGTCCGCCGCGACGCCGCCGCCGTCATCGAGATCGCCCACGGCGGCGGCGCGAAGGTCAAGGTTATCTTCGAGAACTGTTACCTTAAGGATGAGCATAAGATCCGCCTGTGCGGAATCTGCGGCGAACTGCGGGCCGATTGGGTGAAGACCTCCACCGGCTATGCCGCGGGCGGGGCCACGCTGGACGACATCAGGCTCATGCGCCGCCATGCGCCGCCGCACGTCCAGGTGAAGGCCGCCGGCGGCGTCCGCGACCTCGACACGCTCCTGGCCGTCCGCGCCGCGGGCGCCACCCGCGCGGGCGCCAGCCGCACCGCCGACATCCTGGCCGAGTGCCGCCGCAGGCTGGCGCGGTAACGGCAGTTCAAAGTGAAAAGTGAAGGCGGTCGGCATCCAGCCTTTGCGCGGTGGGTCTCCCGACCCGCCGCGCAAAAAGTGGCGATTTCGATAGCGCCAGCCGCCCTCGCGCGGCCCGCCAAGACGGAAGGCGGGCCGCGCAGAACTCGGCCTTGTCCGCCGCGT
This sequence comes from Planctomycetota bacterium, assembly GCA_016872895.1. Lineage (GTDB taxonomy): Bacteria > Planctomycetota > Phycisphaerae > FEN-1346 > FEN-1346 > VGYT01. The sequence continues at coordinate 5,407 of VGYT01000074.1, read as the reverse complement.
GCCGTTCGCATTACAGGAGGTGCGCCATGCACGCCGAACTCCGCGACCGTTTCACCGCCCTGTGGCAGAAGTATTTCCCCGGCGCCGAACTGCCGCTGGCGTTCTACTACACCGACGGCGCGCCGCCTGCGGATGCCCGGCCGCGCGGCCTGGCGCCGTGCGTCATCGCCAACCTCGGACGGGTGCGAGAAGGCCGGACGCTTGCGCTCGACACGGAGGCCATCGGCTGCCCCGGCGGCCGGCGGTACCTGGGCTTTGCGCAGGGCCTGCGGCCGGGGCTCGAGCATTTCCTCTCCTGCGGCATCCCCGGCAAGATGGCCGGCGAACGATACAAGAAGACGCCCCAACTCGTGCTGGAACTCCTGAAGCATATGCCGCCCATGCAGGCCCCCGCGCGGTGGATCGTCTTTAAGCGCTGGGACGCCCTGGCCGATGCCGACGAGCCTGCGGCGGTGATTTTCCTCGCGCGGCCGGACGTTCTGGCGGGCCTCTTCACGCTCGCGAACTTCGACGCCCCGGACCAGTGGGCCGTTATCCCCCCGTTCGCGGCGGGCTGCGGGGCCATCGTCCAGTACCCGTACCAGGAAGGTCTGTCCGCGCGGCCGCGCGCGGTCCTGGGCATGTTCGACGTAAGCGCCCGGCCCTTCGTGCCGCCCGACACGCTCTCCTTTGCCGCCCCGTGGGCGATGTTCCGCCGCATGGTGGATAATATGGACGAGAGTTTTCTTATCACCGGCTCGTGGGACAAGGTGCGGGCGCGGCTGAGCAAGTCCTCGCCGGTCGGCCCCGCGTGACCGCCATGACCAGGGTTCGCATCAAGGGGCTTCTGGGCCTGGCGGATCGCGTCCGCCGGGAACTGGCGGAAGGCGTTTCCGCCTCGCGGCTGGCGGAATTGAAAAACACCGTGGAGCAGGGGCTGCGAACGGTCGATGAGTGCCTGGCCGCGAGCGGTTTGCGTCCGGATGCCTTGCCGCCGCCCTCCCGCAAAGCGCGAGAGTTCCTGGCCGCGGTGGACTTCGGCCGCGTTGCAGCCGGTCCCGCCCAGGCCGGTCCTCCGCCGCGCACGGTCTCGTTCGTCGGCCTGCGGGCCTTCGTGGACGAGGTGCTTGACCGGATGGCAATCGCCGCGGCGGATGCCGAGCGCTGCGACCTTGCCGCCGCCATCAGCCGCGCCGGCGCCGACATCGAGGCCTCCCTGCGCGCCGACGGACTGGCGTCGGCCCACCTCAAGCCGGAATCGCGGGCGCTGGCGGCCTGGCTGGCGTACTTTGCGCGACCGGAGAACTTCGCGGCCTACGGCGCCGCCCTGGCGACCGCGCGGCGGGCGTTCGAGGACGCCCGGCCGCCGGCGAGCCCGTTCCCCCTGCCGCTTCTCATCCATTTCCGGCCGCTGAAGGGCCTGTACCGCCTCGCGGCCCGGCCCGGCGGCACGCGGGTCATGCTTCCGACGCCCATGATTACCTTTGATGAGCCGCTCCTGCGGGCGCTGGCCGCCCTCTCTTGGCGGCGCACCGCGGACCGCCAGCCCATCCTGGCAGCCATGATGCGCGGGCCGTACCAGGCGGTGCTGGCCCAGGTGGAGGTCTGCGCCAGCCCGGCCGAGGTCGGCGCCGGCCTGCGCCACGACCTGCGGCAGGCCTTCGAGCGCGTGAACGCCGCGTACTTCGCGGGCGCCATGGCCGCCCCGCGCCTCGAGTGGAGCCGGGCGTTCACCTTCCGCAAGTTCGGCCACTACGATCGGCTGCGCGACGCCGTCATGGTCAGCCTCTCGCTCGACGGCCCCGACGTGCCGGAGTACGTCATCGACTTCGTCATGTACCACGAACTCCTGCACAGGCACCTGGGCGCCAAGTGGGACGGCGGTCGCCAGGCGCAGCACACGCCGGAGTTCCGGCAGGCCGAGAAACGCTTTCACCGTTACCAGGAGGCCAGGGCGTTCCTTCAGGGGCGCGCCGGACGCCGCTAGGCCGCTGGTCCGTCAGCCCGCATCCTGTTGGCGCCTCCTCTGGCCGGTCAACCTTCCCGCCGAGGTGGAGGGGGGAAAGCACCAGCCGGAACGTCACATTTCCGACGCCGGACTCTTCTTCGTGGTTGCTCCGCTCCCCGCAGAGCGGTGGGCGTTGGCTTGACGAGCAGTACGCGCCCGATTGCCCGCCTCGCATGACGCGCCGGGGACCGGCGGCGCCACCCTTCCTCGGCCTCGAGCAGGGCGTACCGGACGCACCACCACGCGGCGACCCCGAGACCCGCCAGGCCGGCCAGAATCGCCAGGCTGAGGATGAGAAGCGAGCGTTTCGCCATGCCCCGCCTGCCCCAGCACTTCCAGATGGCTTCCCGTTCAGTGTATCGGGCACGGCCCGCCGAAGGTACATGAATGCGGGCCAGGAATTGGCGAATGGCGGACCCGCCGCCGAAGACAAGCCATACGGGGCGCTTCAGTTCCCCGGCCGACCTCCGGGCGCCGCCGCGGAAGCATGAGTGCCGCCGGTGCCAAGCCCATGCTTTCGCAACTTGGCATGGCCGCCCCGCAACTTGCGGATTGAAGGCCGGCCCCAGCCGTTCTTGACACTCCCCTGCGCGCCCGATATGGTTGTGACAATGCAGGCCGGGGCAACGCCCCGGCATCCGGCGGCAGGGCGGCACGGGGCCGACATTCCACCTGGCGCTCCCTGCCCGCGCGCGGCCAGCCGCGGCCCTCCGAGCCGCGCGGGGCGCCCGTAGCTCAATGGATAGAGTCGCGGACTTCGAATCCGAAGGTTGCCCGTTCGAATCGGGCCGGGCGCACCATTGTTAGGTAGTGACAAGCGTTGACATAAGGCGACTTGGGGCGACAATTTCTAGGCTTTTCGCAAGCCCCCCACCGCGGCTACCTAACTCGCCTTGTTGCCATAGGATGACACGGAATGACGTAAAGGGGCGCCTGCGCGCTGAAAGGGCGCTGCGCGCGATGGGGCCGGGTTTGGGCGTTCCGTGCCCCAGACTCGCCCGCCAACATGTTGCCTTGACGCGGACCCCTGGCGTAGAATCTGCATTTCAAGCCGCCAAGACGACCTTCGGCACCCGAAGCGGCAGGGAGGGGGCCGGTGAACAATCATCAGGAGAAGACGATGAACAGTTACCCGCGTGCGTGTGTCGTGGCGCTGGCGCTGGTACTGGCGTTGTGCACAGGCGCGGCGGGGGGGCAGAAGCCGCAAGACCCCCCGTGGGACCCCTCCGCGCCGACGCCCGGCTTTCAGCCCGGGCCGGTCCAGAACAAGGTGACGCCCGGCCGGTTCTTCGCTGACCTGCCCACCATTCACGGCCTGGGGTTCCGCTGGTACATCGAGGGCGACAGCAACCGCAATGCGGCCGTGGCGGTGGAGTATCGCCGCAAAGGCACCGCGGCCTGGCGCCAGGCCCAGCCGATGCTGCGCGTTCAGAACGAAGTGGTCGACCAGTCATACCAGTCGCGGGCATGGCGGTGCGGCAACCTTTTTGCCGGCAGCGTGCTGTTCCTTGAACCGGGCACAGAGTACGAGGTGCGCCTCACGATGACGGATCCTGACGGCGGCGCCCCGCCGCCTAAGGTCTTCACGGCGACGACCCTCGTGGAGCCGCCCCGCTACGAGGGCGAGCGGCTAATCCCGGTGTTTGCGCCCGATCACAAGGGGCCGCGCCCGCCCGGCGCCGCGACCGACCTGGGCGAGGCCCTCAAGCAGGCACGCCCGGGAGACGTGTTCCTGCTGCATCCCGGTGTGCACCAGGGCCCCGTCGCCCTCGAGAGAACCGGCCTTCCGGGCCGGCCCATCGTGCTGCGCGGCGCGGGCGGCGGCGAGGCCGTCATCGAGGGGCCGGAACGCAGGGTCACCCTGATCAGCCTCCGCAGGGCGGACCACGTCCACATCAAGGACCTCACCCTGCGCCGGGGGGGAAACGCCATTCACGCCGGCAGCAAAGGTGAGTTTGGCTCTTCATACCTCGTGGTGCGGCGATGCCAAATCGAGGACGTACGCGCAGGCATCGTCTCCACCTGGGAAGGGTCCGAGAACTGGTTCATAGCCGACAACGTTATCGTCGGCATGAATCCGACGTGGTACCCCCGGCCGGGGAATTACATGGAGCCGTCGAGCACGGGCGTGAACGTTTATGGCCGGGGCCACGTGGTGGCGTACAACCGTATCACCCGGTTCAGCGATGCCGTGTCAACTGCCGGCGTCCGCCCGCCGAGTGAAGACCTCCAGAAACACTGCGTTAACATCGACATCTACAATAATGACCTCTCGTGGGCCCAGGATGACATCATCGAGACGGACTACGGCTGCCACAACATCCGCGTCTGGCGCAACCGGTGCTACAACGCTCATGTCGGCATATCGGTCCAGCCTTCCTACGGCGGGCCGGTCTACCTGGTGCGCAACGAGGTGTACGGCGTCACGTACGCCGCCTACAAACTGCACAACAATCCCGCGGGCATCGTGGCGTTTCACAACACCACCTGTACCCCGGGAACCGGGTTCGGCGGCGACGACCGCTGGCAGAACGGCGTCTTCCGCAACAACCTCTTCATGGGCGGCAGCAAAAGGGCGATTTCTTCCGGCAGCATCACCCCCTACAGCACACTCGACTACAACGGCTACAGGCGCAACAATCCTGACCCCGCGCAGTTCATCCGCTGGTTCGACGGAAAGACCCGGAACGATTTTCCCAGCCTGGAAGAGTTCGCCAAGGCCACCGGCCACGAAAGGCACGGCATAGAACTGGACTACGACGCGTTCGTCCGGGCCGGGCCGCCCCAGGGCGGCGCGAACGCCGAACCGACCCAGTGGGACCTCCGGCTCAAGCCGGGGTCGCGGGCGGTGGACGCCGGCGTCCGGCTGCCCAACGTCAACGACGATTTCGCCGGCAAAGGCCCCGACCTGGGCGCCCACGAGCAAGGCCAGCCTCTGCCGCACTATGGGCCGCGTGACGGATGAATTTGGGCTCAGGGATCAACGTATCACCCGGCGAATGACTTCCCGCCTTCATGCTGCCGATATCAGGCCCTGCGTCCTGCTCGCGGCCGGACACCGAGGGAGTCCCCAACTGTGAAACACAGGATTGCGCGGGTCATTGCGGCAATGCTGGGGTTTTCGGCGGCTTGCAGGAGCGGGTGACGAGTGACGGGGCGGGCCCCTATGGCTGGGTCTTGAGGCGCTGGAGTTCCTGGCGGGCGCGGTCGGCCAACTCGCCCGAAGGCTCCATCTGGAGGTACCGCTCGAGCCACTGGACGGCGGGCTGTTTCTGGCCGAGGGCCGCGTATGAGAGGCCTGCGCCCAGGACCGGGCCGCTGGCTTTGGGCGCCATGTATGCGGCGGAACCGAAGTCAGTCAGCGCTCGCCGGGGCTGTCGGTGATTGTAGAAGACGTTGCCGTGGCGATGGCGGACATCA
>VGYT01000073.1 GCA_016872895.1 Planctomycetota bacterium | reverse complement strand
GCGGTGGCACGCCCGTCAGGGCAGGCCGCGCGGCTGATAGACGCAGAAGGGTTCTTCGGCGAGGTAATCGCCGGTGAAGGCGAAGGCGCGAGCGCGGCAGCCGCCGCAGACGCGGCGGTACTCGCAGCGGCCGCACTTGCCCTTGTAGCGGTCGGCGTCGCGCAGGCTGAGGAACACGCCGGAGGTCTGCCAGATTCTGCGGAAGTCGAAGTCCTGGCGCCTCAGGTCGCCGCACTCCACTTCGAGAAATCCGCATATTTGCACTTTGCCGACGTGGGAGATGAAGGCGAAGGCCCGGCCGCCGAGGCATCCTTTTGCGCCGGCGTGCGGCTCGCGGCTCGCAGGCGCTTGCCCGGCGCGCGCTTCCCTTGCAGGCGGCGTGGCACGGCCTGCCCGCCGGCCGGCGGGGCCGGCTTGCCCGGCCGTGGTGGGGCCGGGGCCGCTTCGTCCACGGCCGGACAAGCCGGCCGTGCCACGCGCGCCTATGAGAGGAGCCCCGAGCAGGCCCCGCTGGTGCAGGATGCGGGCGTAGTGCGGCGCGCAGGTCACGCGGACGCGGATGTCGGGCCGCCCCTCCTGGTCGGCCAGCCAGCGGAGCGTGCGCTCGTACTGGTCGGGCGGGATTTCCTGCCCGGCGAGTTCCCTGCCGCGACCCGCGGGCACCAGCAGGAACGGGTTGAAGACGCTCGCCCCCAGGCGGACGGCCAGGTCGAGGATGGCGGGCAGTTCCGCCAGGTTGTGCCGCGCGACGGTGGTGTTGACCTGGAACTCCAGCCCTCCGCGGCGGGCGGCGCCGGCCGCGCGCAAGGCGAAGTCGAACGCCCCGGGGAATCCGCGGAAGGCGTCGTGCGCGGCGGCGGCGGACCCGTCGATGGAGATAGATATGCAGCGGATTCCGGCCGCCTTCATGCGGGCCACGGCGGCGTCATCGACGAACTTGCCGCAGGGGGCCATGACCACGGGCAGTCCGAGGCGCCGGGCGTGGTCCGCGAGGTCGTAAACGTCGGGCCGCAGCATCGGCTCGCCGCCCGTCAGGATGATCGTGGGCCGGGCGAAGGATGCGATGTTCTCCAGGAGGCGGCGGCCCTCGTCGGTCGAAAGTTCGCCCGGATACGGCCCCGGCTGCGCAGCCGCGCGGCAGTGCCTGCACGCCAGCGGGCAGGAGCGGGTGACCTCCCACGCGACGAGTCGCGGCAGGAAGGGGTCGGGTTGGCCGTGATTCTCGGTCACGTTATGCGTCATTCGATTCAGGATGCGCCCGGCTTGCCGGCGGCGGGGGCGATCTCCTCGTCCGTCAGGTAGCAGGCCGGGTCGGGCGCCCACGGGTCGCCCGTGGCGGCCTCGGCCCGGGCTCGGAAGTTCCCGCCGCAGACGTCCAGGAAGCGGCACGCTGCGCAGCGGCCCTTCAGGTGGGGCCGCTTGTCCTTGAGTTTGGCCAGGAGCGGGTGGGCCAGGTCGGTCCAGATCTCGGAGAACGGGCGCTCGCGCACGCTGCCCAGCGACACGTGCCGCCAGAACTGGTCGGGGTGGACCGAGCCGTCCCAACTGACGCAGCCGAGGCCCGCGCCGGAGGAGTTGCCGCGGTTCATCTGGAGCAATTTAAGTACGTCGGCGGCCCGCGGGCTGCCCTCGCGGAGCATCCGCAGGTACAGGTACGGCCCGTCGGCGTGATTGTCCACGGTAAGGACCTCCACGGGGCGGCCTTCGCGGTGCAGTTCGGCCGTGCGGTCGATGATGAGGTCCACCAGCCGGCGGGCGGCCTGGTGGTCGAGGTCGTCGCTCATAAGCGCCGAGCCGCGGCCCGCGTACACCAGGTGGTAGAAGCAGACGCGCGGGATGTTCTCGCGGCGCACCAGGTCGAAGATGCCGCCGACCTCGGAGGCGTTGCGGCGGGTGATGGTGAAGCGCAGGCCCACCTTGATGCCGGCGCGCCGGCAGTTGCGGATGCCTTCCAGGGCGCGCTGGAACGCGCCGGGGACGCCGCGGAAGCGGTCGTTGGCCTCGCCCAGCCCGTCTAAGGATATTCCTACATAACTCAATTCGGCGGCGCGGAGGCGGTCGGCCGCTTCGGGGGCGATGAGCGTGCCGTTGGTCGAGATGACGGCCCGCATCCCCAGGGCCCGTGCGCGCCGGACGAGGGGCAGGACGTCCGGCCGCAGGAGCGGCTCGCCGCCCGAAAAAAGCACCACCGGCACGCCGAAGCGGGCGAGGTCTTCGAGCATGGCCTCGGCCTCGGCCGTTGAAAGTTCGCCCTCGTACGCGCGGTCCCGGGACCGGCTGTAGCAGTGCACGCACCGGAGGTTGCAGCGGCGGGTGCAGTTCCAGACGACCACGGGCTTCTTGTCGGCCGCGAACTGAAGGAGGCGGCTGGGCAGGCGCTTGCTCTCTGCGCCGTAGCGGAGCACGTCGCCCGGCTCGACCGTGCCGCAGTAGAGTTTTGAGATGCCGATCATGGGCGGCCCTGCCTTGCGCCGGTTGAATCGTCGCCCCGGCGGCCTTGCGCGGCTAGCACCCCGTCAGGCGTCAGCGCGGCGGGTCTGCGTACCCGCCGCGCGGTCATGCGCAACGACCGCGGCCGTACCGGCCGCGGCTTAACACGTCCGTGCACGCACACCACCGCAGCCGGGGCGTTGCCCCGGCCTACCGTGGTTCGTCGAGGCCGAACAGTCGGCGGACGAGTTGGACGGTGCGCAGCGTCTCGCCCGTGCCGCCTTCCTGGGTCAGCGAGCGGAGGAACTCCGTCGGGCGGGCGAGGATGCGGCTGCACAGCGTCTCGGTGAACCGGCGGAGGCGTTCGAGGTCGGCGTCGGCGAACTGGCGGCCGTAGCGCTCAAGGTGGGCCTGGCGCAGCGACTGGAGGAACTCGTTCAGGAGGCGGATGGTCGGGGCAACCTGGAGCGAGGCCAGCCACTCGGCGAACCGCGCCAGTTCGTCCTCGACGATGGCCTCGGCCCGGGGGATTTCCTGGCGGCGGCGCTCCAGGTTCCGGGCCACGAGCCGGTCCAGGTCGTCGATATTGTAAAGGAATACGTTTTCCAGGCCGCCCAGCCGCTCGTCAACGTCGCGCGGAACGGCGATATCGACGATGAATACGGGCCGCTCGCGGCGGCGCAGACCGTCGGCCAGGCCGTCATACGTAAGCACCGGCTCGGGCGACCCGGTGGAGGAAATGACCAGGTCCGCGCGCGGCAGGGCGCGGGGCACGTCTTCGAGGGCGATTGCCTCGGCGGCGGCGGTTGCACCTTCCGCGCCGGTTCCGGCCGGCGAGGCGCGGTCGCTTCGCGCCGGCCCGCGCAAGTCAGCAGCAGCGGGGCCGCCGACGGCAGCGCCGCCGGCAACAGCGGCGCCGCCGGCGGCAGGAGCGCCGCGGGCGATGCCCGGTGGCTCCTCGTTTTCGCCCTCGTCCTCCGGGGCGGGCCCGTGCACCAGGTCGTACGCCAGTTGCTGGGCGCGGTAGAGCGTGCGGTTGGCAACGATGAGGCGTACGGCCCCGCGCGCCAGGAGTGCCCTGGCCGCGGCCTCGGCCGTGCGGCCGGCGCCCACCAGCAGGACGGTCTTGCCCGCGAGGCTCTCAAATATCTGCCCGGCCAGTTCCGCCGCAGCCGGGGCGATGCCGGCCGGCCCGCGGCTCAGGTCGGTCTCCGTCTGCACGCGCTTGCCCACGCGGAACGCCCAGTGCATGAGTTTATTCAGAAGGAACCCCGTCGTGCGGGCCGCGACGGCCAGCCGGTAGGCGTCCTTCACCTGGCCCAGGATCTGGTGCTCGCCGACGATCTGCGAGTCGAGCGAAGCCGCAACGCGGAACAGGTGCCTCGCCGCCGCGGGGCCGTCGTGGCGATAGAAGCACGCGCGGTCGGCCCCGACCGCCGCGCCCTTGACGCGGCCGACCAGCGCGAGGAAATACTCAAGCGGGTCGCAGCCCGCGCGCAGCACGGCGTAGAGTTCCGTCCGGTTGCAGGTGGACAGGATGAGGGCCTCTTCGAGGGCGGGGTCGGCGCGGACGGCCTGAATCGCCCCGGCGAGCAGGTCCGGCGGAAGGGCCACCCGCTCGCGCACCTCGACCGGGGCGGTGCGATGGTTCAGCCCGATGACGACCAGTTCGGCCATGACGCTCCGTTTTGTTCAGCCGTCGCCCGCACGGCGACGCGCAACGACCGCGGCCGTTCCGGCCGCGGCTGAACGCCGGCCGCGACCGCGCCCTTGTTCAGCCGTCGCCGGCACGGCGACGCGCAACGACCGCGGCCGTTCCGGCCGCGGCTAAACACCGGCCGCGACCGCGGCCGTTCCGGCCGCGGCTGAACATGGCCCGGCGCGGTCACGGCAACAGCGCGCTGGCGACCAGCAGGGCGACAACAACTGCGTATCCCGCGACGGCGACGGCGGCGATGCGCTGCGGGGGCCACTTTGCGGCAAGGCGCCCCACCATCGCCGCGGCGTAAATGACCCACGCCACGCCGCCGGTAACCATCTTCATCAGCACCTTCGGGTTGGAAGCAAGGTGTCCCGCGGCCTCGCGGCCGGAGGCGGCCACGGCCGGCCCCGTCGCGATCGTCAGCGTCATGAACACGAACCCTACGACCAGCGCGTGCCACGTCATGCGGCCCAGGAGGTCGAGCGGCGGCAGCCGGTCGAAAAGCACGCCGAACCGATGGTGCCTCAGCCCCCGCCGCGCAGCAAGGTACAGAAGGCCGTACACGCACGCGAACCCGAAGGCCGTGTATGCCACCAGCGCAGGGACCACGTGCAGGCGGCCCCAGGCCGACGCGGCCGCCTCGGCGTGCACCTCGTGCGGCCAGCCCGCCAGGAGGATCGACGACGTGTACTGGAGCAGGAACACCAGGAGCATGACAAAGACGCCGCTGCGGCGGTCGCGGCCGGCGATCTCCACCGCTGCGTACACGGCGGCCATCGCCAGGGCCACGCCCGACAGGACCTCCTGCGCATGGGCCGGCGGATGACCGTAATGAATCCCGCGCAGCGCCAGCACCGCCGCGTGCACGCCCGCCACCAGCCACAGCCACGGACTGCGCGCGTGCGTCCGCGCCCGCAGGAAGAACGTCGCCCCGTAATCAATCAGCAGGGCCAGGTACAGGAGCGGCAGCAGCCAGTTGCCGACCACCAGGGCTTGGGCCATGGTCCGTTCCTTGTCCGCTGAGCGGCGGCCTGCGCCTGTCCGGCGAAACAGGCAGGGCATTATACGGATTGCCGACCGTTCCCGTGCGATTTTGCGTGCGGCTCCCCGGACGACTGATTATAACCGCCGCGCGGCGGGTTGTCCGCAACGTGCCCGCACTCTACGGTTGATGAGCCATGATGAACTCCTTGCGGCGAGCCATCCTGTGGTCGGTCCTGGGCGGGATATTCATCCTTATTGTTCTCTCGGCGGTCGGGGCGCTCATCGGTTCCGGCGAGTTGGGCCGGGCCGCGGCGGAGGCGTTTCCGGGGCATCCGTGGGTGGCCGACCTCTTCGGCCCGCAGAGGCCGAAGGAACTCTTCAACTCCTGGCCGCTCGTCATCTTCTGGTTCGCCGTGGCGGGGCTGCTGGCGGCGGGGTTGGCGGCGTTCCGGCGACTTGTCGCCGCCCCGGCGGGCCTCGCGATGCACCTGGGGGCCCTCCTGGTCATCGCCGGCGCGATGTGGGGGTCCGACAAGGGCCACGCCATGCGTGAGGCCCTCTTCGGCACAGTCAAGGTCCCCTCGGCGTATATGCCCATCATGGAAGGCGCGACGGAGGACCGCCTGTTCGCCGATGACCTTCAGACGCCCCTGGCCGCGCTGCCCTTCGGCCTGCACCTGCGGGACTTCACGGTGGAGCATTACCCGTCGGACGCCGCAACGTGGGCGTTGCTGGTGGTCGCGCCCACGCTCGACGCCGAGGGCAACGTCGCGGGCGTCCAGGAGCAGTTGCGATGGCGCGTGGGCGAGGAACTGGCCGTCCCGCACAGCGACGCGCGGCTGACGGTGCTGCGGTATCTGCCGCATGCGCGGCCGGCGTATGCCGAGGGCGTCCGGCCGCACGTCGAGGTCGCCCTGCCGGGGGGCGAGCGGCTGGCGCTGGACGCCGAGGTCGGCCGCGAGTTGACCATCCGCGACGCACCGCCGATGCGGTTGAAGGTCGTTCGCGTTTTCTCGAACCTGCGCGTTCTCGGAACGGGGCCCGGTCGGCGCGTCATAGATGCGCCTGGCGAGGGCGATAACCCGGCCGCCCAGGTCCAGGTCATCGGCCCGGAGGGCGTGTGGCTGGAAGGATACGCCCTGGCGATGGAGACGCCCGTGCGGTCGCCCGACGGCGAGTTGCTGGCCAACCTGCGCTTCAGCCGGCCGCAGCCGTCGGGCGCGGAAGACGACCCCGCCTCCGATGCGCCCGCGATGGAACTTCTGCTCTCGTGCGGCGGGCGCCAGGAGCGCCGCTGGCTGATCGTGCCCCGCGGGGCCGGCGTTGCGCGCCTTGCCCTGGCGCCGATCATCCTGGGGCGCGAGACGGCCGACGACGACATGGCGGCCATGATGGCGCCGGACCTGTACCTTGTGCGGCCGGTCGGCCCGGTGAGCGATTACAAGAGCGACCTGGAGGTCCGCGAGGGCGGCCGCACGGTCGCCCGGCGGACGGTGGAGGTGAACGACCCCCTGCACTACGGCGGGTATCATTTTTATCAATATTCTTATGATTCTAAGCACGAGGCGTACACGGTGCTGTCGGCCGTGTCGGATTCCGGACTGGCCGCCGTGTACCTGGGCATGGCGCTGCTGGCCCTGGGCGCCTTCGGCCGCTTCTGGGCCGGGCCGTGCCGCGCGTTCTTCAGCCCGAAGGGAAACCCGAATCAAACGGCAAACAGCAAGCGGCAAATGACAAGTGGCAAGTGACACATGGCAAATAACAAATGGCATTTATGTCTGTTAAACTGACAACACTGGGCATACTCATCTACGCCGTCATGGCGCTGTACCTGGCGGCGGGTGCGGCGCTGGCGTCGCGCCGGAGGGCGGCCCTGGCGGCGCTGGCCGTCCTGGGGCTGGCCGACGCCGCCGCCGCGGTCATCCTGCGCGCCCTGGCCGCCGCGCGGCCGGAGTTCATGCCGCGATACGAGGTCGCGCTGGCGTGCGGCATAATCATTTACGCGGCGCTGGCCCTGGCGCTGGCGGCCGGGGCGGTACTGAAGCGCGAGGGGCCGGCCGGCACGGTGCTGTTTGCGGCGGGCTTTGCCGCCGCGGCGGCGGCGTTCGTCGTGCGCTGGGACCAGGCCGGCCACGCGCCGCTTCAGAACATGTTCGAGGTGTTCCTGTGCCTGGGGATGCTGATGGGGCCGATTACGCTGTTCTGCCGCCGGTTCCTGGGCGTGAGGCTGGAGGGGGCCGACGCGCTTATCGGCGTCATCATCCTCTTTCCGGCGGGGTTCGTTTTCAAGGCCGAGCCGCAGAGACTGCCGCCGGCGCTTCAGAGTTTCCTCTTCGTCCCGCACGTTGCGGCGTACATGCTGTCGTACGTGGTGCTGGCGAAGGCGGCGGTTCTTGCTTTTCTCGGACTCTTCCGCGACCGGCCGGGCGCCGACCCTGGCGCGCTCGACTACGCCGCCTCCGCCGACCGCGTGGCCCGGCTGGGCTTTCCGCTGCTGACGCTGGGCCTGGTGCTGGGCATGTGGTGGGGCAAGATCGCCTGGGGCGACTACTGGAACTGGGACCCCAAGGAACTCTGGTCGCTGGTCTCGTGGCTGGCGTACGTGGGGTATTTCCATTTCCGCTACATGTTCGGGCAGAAGCACCGGCGGGCGAACTGCGCGTGGCTGGTGGCGGGCCTCGTTGCGATAGCGATTACGCTGTTGTGGGTGAACCTTGCGCGGCTGTTCGCGGGCGGCCTGCACAGTTACGCGACGTGAGAAGGCGTGCGGCCGGGCGTCCCCCGCGGGGGGAAGTTTCTCGTTGACACTGCGTCCTTCGGCGGGTAAGTTCCTTCTCATTCGACGGCCGGTAAGCTGCCAGCAAGGAGCACCGCGCATGGAATCGCCGCGGCCCGTGACAGACGCCCGCGGGGATGCCCTGCGCGCGGGTATTGCCTGAGGAGGCGACCAGGGCGAACAAGCGTCGGTGACGAAGACACCCGCGGCCCTGGCCGCCGTTTCGGCGACGCCAGGGCGTGCTTTTTAGCGACGGGGCACACACATGGCCGGAAATTATAAGCATACGCTCAACCTTCCGAAGACGGGGTTCCCCATGAAGGCCGACCTGGTGCGGCGGGAACCCGGCGTCCGCCGCCGCTGGGCCGAGATGAACCTCTACTACATGATCCGCACCCGGCCGCACCCGAAGGGCCGGTACGTCCTCCACGACGGGCCGCCCTACGCCAACGGCGACATCCACATCGGCACCGGCGTCAACAAGATCCTCAAGGACATCGTCGTCAAGTACAAGACGATGCAGGGGTACGATTCTCCGTACGTCCCCGGGTGGGACTGCCACGGGCAGCCCATCGAGCACAAGGTGCGGCAGGAACTCGGGGCGGAGGCGGCCGCGATGGGCCCCGTCGAAATCCGCCGGCGCTGCCAGGAGTACGCCGACCGGTACGCCCGCCTCCAGAGCGAGCAGTTCCAGGCGCTCGGCGTCCTGGGCCGCTGGGAGAAGCCGTACCTGACGATGGCGCCCGCCTACGAGCAGGGCCAGATGGAGGTGCTGGCGGCCCTGGCCGACGAGGGCCTGCTGCACCGGGAACTCCGGGCCATCCACTGGTGCATGCACTGCGGCACGGCGCTGGCCGAGGCCGAGATCGAGTACGAAGACGACCAGGGGCCGAGCATCTACGTACTCTTTCCACTGACCGAGGAAGCCACAAAGCGCTTGCCAGAGCGCTATCACGGCAGAGAAGTCAACCTGATGATCTGGACCACAACGCCGTGGACGCTGCCCGCAAATCTCGCCATCGCGGTTCATCCAGATCACGACTACTGCGTCATCAAATTCCCCGATTCCACAGGCAAGGAGCGACTCGCTTTAGTTGCCCTCTTGCTGGTCAAGAGAGTCCTTGCCGAAGCAAAGGTCAACGTGGCCGCCTATCAGTGTTCCGAGTTCAAGGGCAGGGATCTTGATGGGCTGACCTATACTCATCCGTTCATGGGTCCGCCGCCGGGGGCCGAGTTCCGCCGCGTCTGCGCCGACCCGACGATGGTCACCCTGGAGGAGGGCACGGGCCTGGTCCACTCTGCCCCGGGGCACGGGCGGGAAGACAACGTCATGGGCCTTCGGTTCGGCCTGCCCGCATACAGCCCCGTGGACGCCCAGGGCCGCATGGACTCAAGCGTCCCCGACTGGATACGCGGCAAGACCGTGTGGGAAGCCGACCCGATTATCACTCAACATCTCAAGGACTCCGGCCACCTCGTGGCCGAAGGCGTGACCACGCACCGCTACCCGCACTGCTGGCGGTGCCGGCGGCCGGTCATCTTCCGGGCCACGGAGCAGTGGTTCGTTGAACTGGACCGCGGCGAGACCGGAAAGAGCCTGCGCCAGCGGGCCCTTGAGGCCGTGGGGGGCGTGCAGTGGGTGCCCGCGTGGAGCGAGTCGCGCATCCGGGCAATGATAGAGACCCGCCCCGACTGGTGCATCAGCCGCCAGAAAGTGTGGGACGTGCCCATCCCGGCCCTGTACTGCGAGGGCTGCGGCGAGGCCGTCCTGACGGGCGACATGATGCGGGCCGCCGCGAGATTCTACGGCAAGCACGGCTCCGGCGCGTGGTACGAGAAGAAGGAAGGCACGGACGAAGACAAATACTCGCTTGAAGATATTTTCGGCCAGGTTCCCGCGTGCCCGGAGTGCGGCGGCTCGCGCTGGCGCCGCGAACGCGACGTCTTCGACGTGTGGCTCGATTCCGGCGTATCCTGGCGCAGCGTGTGCGAGGCCGAGGGCCTCGGCATGCCCGTTGAACTCTACCTGGAAGGCTCGGACCAGCACCGCGGGTGGTTCCAGTCGAGCCTCATCCTGGGCGTGGTGGCCAGGGGCCAGCCGCCTTTCCGCACCTGCGTCACCCACGGCTTCGTGGTGGACGAAGAAGGCCGCAAGATGTCAAAGAGCCTCGGCAACGTGGTGAGCGTCCTGGACGAGGTGGGGCGCCTGGGGGCCGACGTCGTCCGCCTGTGGGTGTCCAGCACGGATTACACGATGGACATCCGGGCGTCCGATGCGCTCATCTCCGGCCTCCAGGACGCGTACCGCAAGATCCGCAACACCATCCGCTACCTGCTGGGCAGCCTGGGCGGCTTCGACGCCGGCAGGCACGCGGTGCGCCGCGCCGACATGGAGGAGATCGACCGCTGGGTCCTGGCGCGCACGCAGCGCCTCACCGCCGACGTGACGGCGGCCATGGACGCCTTCCAGTTCCACCGCGTGTACCAGTTGGTGCACCTGTTCTGCGTGAACGACCTGAGCGCCTTCTACCTGGACGTTCAGAAAGACGCGATGTATTGCGATGCATCGGACTCGCCCCGCCGCCGCAGCGCCCGGACGGCGATGGCCCAGGTGGCCGATACGCTGGTGCGCCTCCTGGCGCCGGTGCTGGTGCACACGGCCGAGGAGGCGTGGGGCCACCTGCCCGCGCCCGCCCGGGGCGGGCGGGAACTCAGCGTCCACCTGGCGCCGTGGCCCGAGGTCGACCCGGCGGCGCTCGACGAGGAACTCCTGGCCAGGTGGGAGTGGCTGGAAGACGCCCGGCGCGACGCCTACGCGCTGCTTGAGGTCTTCCGCCGTCGCGGCCGGTTTGATAAATACACCGAGGCCCGCGCGGCCCTGGCCGTGGCGGACGGGCAGGAACTGGCGCGGATGAAGGAACTCGGCGCGGGGCGACTGGCGGACCTCTTCATGCTCAGCGAACTTCTGCTCATCTCGCCGCCGGAGGCCGCGGGCCTGGCGGGCGAGACCGTCGCGGGCCAGGAGGCCGGGGTCCAGCGCTTCGCCTCCGCCACGCTCCTTCAGCAGACGCACAAACGCTGCGAGCGGTGCTGGACCTGGCGGCCAAGCGTCGGCCGGGGCGACCCGCCCGACCTGTGCGAAAGGTGCCGCGCGGTCGTCGCCGGCGCAAAACAGCCCGGTTAGCCGCCCATCTTGACGGGCGCGCGTCCGCCCGGCCCGCCGGGCGCGCGTCCGCCCGGCCCGCCGGGCGCGCGGCGTGCGAACAACTAAAGGTAAATGTAAATGGCAACAACTCAGGAAGTCCTCGACCTGTACTCCAAGTACGTCATCGGCAACTACCGCCGGCTGCCGCTGGTGGCCGTGCGCGGCCAGGGGGCGCACATATGGGACGCCGACGGCAAACGCTACATCGACCTGTTTGCCGGGTGGGCCGTGACGGGCGTGGGTCACTGCCACCCGCGCCTGGTCGAGGCCATCGCCAGGCAGGCCGCAACGCTCATGTACATGCCCAACACGTGGCACACCGAGCCGCAGGCTCGCCTGGCGGAGTGGATCGCCGCGACCGGCTTCGGCGGGAAGACGTTCTTCTGCAACTCCGGGGCCGAGGCCAGCGAGGCGGCCATCAAACTGGCCCGCATCCACGCATCCGCCGCAGGCAAGGGCCGCTACAAACTCATCACCTTCGAGAACGGGTTCCACGGCCGCACCTTTGCCGCCATCACCGCCACCGCCCAGCCGAAGTACCAGGAAGGTTTCCGGCCGCTCGTCCCGGGCTTCATGTACGCCCCGCTGAACGACCTTGCCGAAGTCGAGCGCCTGGTTGACGAAGAGACCTGCGCCATCATGGTCGAGCCCATCCAGGGCGAAGGCGGCGTGAACGTGGCCCAGCCGGAGTTCCTCAAGGGCCTGCGCGACCTGTGCGACCACAGGGGCATGCTCCTTGTTTTCGACGAAGTGCAGACGGGCGTCGGACGCTGCGGCACGTGGTGGGGATACCAGGTGTCGGGCGTCGTGCCGGACATCATGACGGCGGCCAAGCAACTCGGCGGCGGGACGGCCATCGGGGCGATGTGCGCGGGGCCCGCCGTGGCCGACCGCCTCGTCCCCGGCACGCACGCATCGACGTTCGGCGGCAACCCGCTGGCGGCGGCGGCCGGCTGCGCAGTCTTCGAGATCATCCGCGACGAGAACCTCCTTGAGAACGCCCGGCAGATGGGCGACTACCTGCGCCGGCGCATGCTCGAACTGAAGCAGGAGACGCCCGTCATCAGCGAGGTCCGCGGCGCCGGCCTGATGGTGGGCGTGGAACTGGCCCAGAACGGCGCCGACCTCGTCAACTGGTGCCTCGAGCGGGGCCTGTACGTCAACTGCACGCACGACACGGTGCTCAGGCTGATGCCGCCGCTGAACATTACCAGGGACGTCCTGGACGAGGCGCTGGCGATCCTGGCGGAGGGCGTCCGCGCCATGCGCCCGGCCGGGAAGTAGAGGCGCCGCCCGAGCGCCGCATTTTCGGGCCACGGCGGGGTTTTGCGCGGCGGGCCTCGCGACCCGCCGCGCGGTTCGGCGCCGCCGCGGGCATCCGCGCGGCGGTTCAGGAGAGCCGCCGCGCAAAGACTCAGGTGATATATGCGCGCATGTAACATCAAGTTATCGCCTATTCCGTTTGCGCTCGCTGCGCTCGCCCTGGCCGCCGCCGGCTGCGAGTTCCCCCTCCAGCAGCGGCAACTGACGGTCCTCATGGCCGAGTACCACGGCCCCGACGCCATGCCCACCGCGCAGCGCGTCGGCCGCGAACTCATGCAGCAGGGCCTGCCGGACGTCTTCATCGTCGAAAGCCCCGGCATGGCCAGCCTCTGCGCCGGCCGCTACGACTCCTGGCGCGACAATGACGCCGACGCCATGCTCAAACGCGTCCGCCGCATACGCGACGCCCAGGGCCAGTTCCCCTTCGCGGGCGTCATGCTGGTGCCCGTCCCTGAACCCGCCCCGCCGACCCCCTGGCCGCTGGAGCGGGCCAAGGGCATCTTTACCTTCCACCTGGCCAGTTGGGAGGCCCCCGGACGCATGGCCAGGGCCCAGGCCTACGCGGCTGAACTGCGGGCCCAAGGGCACGAAGCGTACGTCTATCACGGGCCGCGGTTGAGCATGGTGACCATCGGCGGGTTCGGACCGGAGATTTTCGACAACCCGGCCCTCGCGGGGCAGCCCGGCTCGCGGCCGAAGATCACCGCCCCGCAGGTGCTGGACCTGATTCAGAAGTTCCCGCGGATGCGCCTGGAAGGCGAGGTCACGCCGCCCGAGGCCCACATCCCGACGCAACTGGTCAAGATCCCCGGCCGCGAGACGCCCGTGGCCGCCGGGCGGCCGCTGCCGCAGGTCCTCTTCCGCGTGTCGCTGGCCCTCGTGGACGCCAGGACGGGCCAGGCCGAGGGCCGCTTCCGCGCGGCCGGCGTGGCCCAGTCGCGAGAGGAGATGCCCGCGCTGGTGGCGAAACTCGTCAAGCAGTTGCTCGATGCCGCGCCGGCCGGTCGGCCGGTCCGCGTGGGCGCCGCAGGCGTCGCCGCCACCGACGCCGACGCGGCTCGCCTGAAGGCCGACGCCCTGGTCCTGGAGGCCGTGACGGCGGCGCTGGCGGCGGCCGGCCCGCGCGTCGTGGCCGTCGGCCCGGAGGCCACGGCCCAGATGCTGGATGCCGCGGGCCTCGCCCCCGCCGCCGTCCTGGCCGACCCGCGGCTGCTCCGAAGCGCCCAGGGCTTCGACTACGCCATCACGGGGTCGGTAACGTCGTTCCCGAGGTAGCCCCGTGGCCGTCGCTGGTATCCGAGCCGCGACCACAAGGGAGCGGAGCCGTCGCTCGGCACAAAGTCACCGCTCCCTTACGGTCGCGGCTCTGACTCGGCGGCACGCCCGCGGCCGTGCCGGCCGCGGCTGAACGTTGAGCATGCCACGAACCATCGTCATCGCCACGCGCAACCGCAGGAAGTTCCAGGAGATGGCGGCCATCCTGCGCGGCGTGCGGGCGGACCTCAAATCGCCGGACGATTTCGGCCCCCTGCCGCCCGTCGAGGAGACCGGCGAGACGTTCGAGGAGAACGCGCGGGCCAAGGCCGCCGCCTATGCGCGCATCACGGGGCAGTGGGCGCTGGCCGACGACTCGGGCCTGGAGGTCGACGCCCTCGGCGGCCGGCCGGGCGTCCGTTCCAGCCGCTGGGGCGGCCGCGAGGGCGACGACGACCTCAATAACCGTACCCTCTTGCGCGCCCTGGCCGGGCATCCGCGCGACGCGTGGACCGCCAGGTACCGCTGCGTGGCGGCGCTGGCGGCGCCGGAGGCATCGGCCCCGGGCGGCGCGCGGGTCATCGCGGTCACCGAGGGCTCGTGCGATGGCCTCATCACCGACCAGCCCGCCGGCTCGAACGGCTTCGGCTACGACCCGCACTTCCTGGTGCCGGGGCGCGGGTGCACGATGGCGCAACTGCCGCCCGAGGTGAAGAACCGCATCAGCCACCGGGCGCGGGCGCTGGCCGCCATGCGGAAAGAACTGGAAAAAATCTTGTAGATTCTCCTTCGCGCGGCGCACAATAAGAGGCCGTTTGATAACCGTGCCACGTGGCGAAGGCAGCGAGAGACTCATGGCCGCCCGAAGACGCCGCCATCCCGCGTTTTACCAGCCGTGGCTGCCCTGGTGCGAGCAGGAGATCGAGGCTATGGTTCCAAGATATGTCTTTTTCACGAAGGGCGTCGGCATCCACCGCGAGAAACTCGCGAGTTTCGAACTCGCGCTCCGCGACGCCGCCATCGAGCGGTACAACCTCGTGCGCGTCTCCAGCATCTTCCCGCCCGGCTGCCGCATCATCACCCGGCAGCGCGGCAAGGAACTGCTGCGGCCGGGGCAGATCGTCTTCTGCGTCCTGGCGGAAGCCGCCACGAACGAGCCCGGACGCCTGACGGCCGCATCCATCGGCCTGGCCGCACCCGGCGACGGCGAGCAGTACGGCTACCTCTCCGAGCACCACAGTTTCGGCGAGACCGACGAGAAGGCGGGCGAACTGGCCGAGGACCTCGCCGCCACCATGCTCGCCACCACCCTGGGCCTGGAGTTCGACCCGGAGTCGGCCTACGACGAACGCAAGGAAATCTATCGCATGAGCCGCAAGATCGTCCGCAGCCAGAACATCACACAGAGCGCCCGCTGCGACAAGCACGGCCGCTGGACCACGTGCCTGGCCGCGGCCGTCTTCGTCGGCCACACGCCCGTCCAGATCGCCTGACGCCCGGAGCCGGCCGCGCGAGGCCGGCGCCTCCCAGCACAGTGTGGCACGGCCGGCTTGTCCGGCCGTGGCATGACACGCCGGGCTTCCTCACGGCCGGACAAGTCCGCCAGGGGCGAGATTCGCCGTGGCTAACCGACCGTGCCACACCTGACGCCCGCGCGGCAACGGGAGATTGCAATGAGCGATTCCGACGTCATACCCTTCAACTTCCTCGGCCTTCCGGCGGAGACTTCCGGCTACAAGGCCGCACGCCTGGTCGTCCTGCCGGCCGGCTTCGAGGCCACCACCAGTTACGGCGGCGGCACTCGCGGCGGGCCGGAGGCCATCATCGCCGCCAGCCGACAGGTGGAAACATACGACCCGCAGACGGGCGCGGACCTCGCGGACGCCCCCATCCACACGATGCCGCCCCTCGCGCCGGAACTCGCGTCGCCGGAGGCCATGACGGAACGCATCCGGCGCGCTGCCGCACGCCCGACGGCCGACGGCAAGTGGGTCCTCGCCCTGGGCGGCGAGCACAGCATCAGCCTGGGCCTCGTCCGCGCGGCCGCCGAGAAACACGGACGCCTCTCCATCCTCCACGTCGACGCACACCTGGACCTGCGCGACAAGTACGACGGCACACCGTACAGCCACGCCTGCGTCATGCGGCGGTGCGTCGAGGACGGACACCGCACGGTGCACGTGGGCATCCGCAACGCCTGCCGCGAGGAAGTCCTGTTCGCCGCGCGCAAGAAACTCCCCGTCTTCTGGGCACGCCGGTGCGCCGATAACGAGAAGTGGATACCCCGCGCCGTGTCGGCCCTGCGCGGCCCGGTGTACTTGTCGTTCGACGTAGACGGCCTCGACCCCGGCATTATCCGCACGACGGGCACGCCCGAGCCGGGCGGCCTGGCGTGGTGGCCTGCGATGCGTCTGCTGGAGGAGTTGTTCCGCCGGCGCCGCGTGGTCGGGGCCGACGTGGTCGAGCACGCCGCCGCCGGCGACCCCGCCAGCGACTTCGCCGCAGCGCGCCTGGCTGCCAAGATCGCCGCCCTGGCGCTTTACGCGATGCGGTGACGGTCCTGTACCGCGACTTCGCGCCAGCCGCAGGGTTAAACGTGTAGCGGTGCGTCAACACTGAAACTGTGCGTGCGGGTGCCCCGCCCCCGGCGGGCGAAAGCATGCTTCTTGCGCTTGCGATGACCGTGCTTTCGCAACGAGGCGAAAGCATGGCACCCCCAGGAACAATGTTGACGCACCACTTATGGCCCTTCGCCGGCAACAGGGCGCTTCGATGGCGCGTTCCTTCAACCGCATCACTTCCGTCGCCGTGGCCGCCGCAGCCCTTCTGGGCGCGGCCGCGCCGTGCTGCGCGCGCGGCACGGGCGGGTTCCTGCGCGACTGGGTCGTCTCCGCGCCCCTGGAAGGAACGAGCCTTGAGGCGCCCCTCCTGCCGGCCGACTTCGCCGCCTATCCCGGATTCTACGGCGCCGGCTGCCTGTGGGTGCCCGTCCAGGCCGAAGCGGAGGGGCGGCTGGACATCCGGGCGCTGTATCCGAAGCCGCCCGCCGGCACGGTGCTCTTGCATACGTTCTTCGAGGCGCCCGCCGAGGGCACGTACACGCTGCGCATCGGAAGCGACGACGCCGTGCGCGTGGAGATCGACGGCCGCGCGGTCCACGCCAACGCCATCCGCCGCGGGTGGACCGTGGACCAGGACCGCGTGCGCGTGCCCCTGGCCAGGGGCTGGCACCGGATGCTGGTGCGGGTGGTTGATTACGGGGGGGCGTGGGCGGCAAGCGTGCGCGTGGCCGACGAAAAGGACCAGCCGCTCGACGTGCGGCAGCAGGCGGCCGCGCCGGAGTCGCTCGCGCGCCTCTGCCGCCTGGATGAGCCGCTCACTGTGGGCGAGCGGACCGAGATCGCCTCGCACCTGTCGGCCCAGATAGCCGCCCTCAGCAAGGAACTGGATGCGGCGCAGTCGCGCATCGCGCAGGCCCCCGAGGGTTACGTGGCCTTCGCCGAGTACGAGGGCGCCCGGGCGCTGGGCCTGCGGTTCTTCGAGGCGATGGCGGCGCTCTGGCAGGAAACCGGCCGCGATGAATGGGACCCCGAGGGCGCCCGCGACGCGCAGCGTGCGGCGGCCGAGGCGGCCAGGGGCCTCTCGGAGGTGCTGGCCCAGGAGGCCGACCGCCTTGCCGCGGCGGCGGCCCGCGGTCACCGCGTGTGGGAGGTCCTGGGCGGCGACGCGCCCCGCAGGCGCGAGGCGGCCGCCGCCGCCGTCCAGGTGGCCGCACTGCTGGCCGAGACGCGGCGTCTTGCCGCCCGCCTGGAGAACGAGCGCCTGCTGGCGTCCCGGTTCGAGAACGACATCCGCAACTTCCGTCAGAGAGATATGACGATACGTGTTGTCGACGCCGAGGGCGCGCCCGTCGAGGGCGCCGACGTCGAGGTCGTGCAGGCGGGGCACGATTTCCTCTTCGGCTGCAACCTGTTCGCACTCCGCCGCTGGGACGACG
>VGYT01000072.1 GCA_016872895.1 Planctomycetota bacterium | reverse complement strand
GTAGCCCTGGTCGTCGGTGAGGACGAGGATGACGTTCGGCCGCCGCCCGGCCGCGCGGCCGGGGGCGGCGTCGGCCGCGCGCGCCGCCCGTCCCCCGGCCGTCGCCGCCGCGCCGGCGGCCCCGGCCGCGCCGAGGCTCACGCCTTTCAGGAATGTTCGCCGCTTCATGTGTCGTCTCCTTGGTCGTATGTCGAGCCACGCAGCCGGGATTCCATGCCGGTCTACGTCAGCCGCCCGGCCTTCGACCGCCCGCCGCGCCACAGGTCGTACTGCGGGTCGGCGTAGCGGCGGAAGAAGGCGTCGAGGCGCTCGTCAAGCGATGCCCGGGCGGCGGCGCGGGCGTGGTCGTCGGCCAGGTTCCTCGTTTCGCCGGGGTCGGCGGCGAGGTCGTAGAGTTCGTGCGGCCCGTCGGGATGGCGGCGGATGCGTTTCCATTCGGGCGTCCGGACGGCCCGCGTGTTCTCGAACTCGTAATAGACTTCGTTCTGCCACGCGATCTGGCGGCCGCGAAGGGCCGCCGAGAAATCGCGCCCCGGCGGCGGCGGCGGCGCGGCCATGCGGCCCCCCAGCCCCAGGCACCCCAGCAGCGTGGGCATCGTGTCGTAGCCGCTCACCATCAGGTCGGCCGTGCGGCCGGCCGGTGCGACGCCGGGATGGCGGACTATGAAGGGCACGTGCATGGTTTCGTCGAAGGCGTGCAGCGGCCGCGTGTGGTCGGCCATGCCCCAGATGCCGTGCTGGCCGCCGCCCCAGCCCTGGTCGGCGGTGTAAACCACGAGCGTGCGCTCATCGAGGCCCAGGCGCTCGAGCGCCGCCAGGACCTCGCCCACGCCGTCGTCGACGCCGCTCGCCTCGGCCGCGTAGCGCCGCATGGCCTGCACGTTGCCGAGGAACTGGCGGTTGTTCTTGAGCCACGGGTGCGGCTCGCCGCGCGGGAACGAAGTCATGGGCATTTCTGCATAATATGCCGCGTGGCGGTTGCGGGCGGGCTGCGACAGGCTCTGCCCCAGCCCGTACGGGCCGTTGTACGCAAGGTACAAGAAGAACGGCCGGTCGCGCGACCGCTCGATGAACCGCACGGCCCGCGCGGTCCAGAAGTCCGTCAGGTAGCCCGGCTCGATGCGCACGCGCCCGTCCTCTATGACCTCCGCCCCGTAGAACGTGGTGGTGTGGCCGTGCGGCATGGTGACCCATGCGGCGAAGCCATCCTGCGGCCGCAGGTTGTCGCCCAGGTGCCACTTGCCGACAAGGCCGCATGCGTACCCGGCCTCGGCCAGGATTTCCGGCAAGGTGCGGAACTCGGCGATGGTTGAGTGGGCGCGCGGCCCCACCTGCGCCCCGCCCGCGGCCAGGTAGCAGTGCACGCCGTGCTGCGACGGGATGAGGCCCGTCAGCGTTGTCGCCCGGGTGGGTGAGCAGACGGCGTTGCATGAGAAGGCCCGCGTCAGGCGCACGCCCTCGCGGGCCAGGCGGTCGATGTTGGGCGTGCGGATGTCGGGGTTGCCGTAGCAGCCGAGCGTCCAGGCGCCCTGGTTGTCGGCGAGGATGAGGACGAGGTTCGCCGGCCGCGGCTCGGCCGCCCAGGCGCGCGCGGCCGCGACGGGCGCCAGCCCCGCGCCGGCCGCCAGGGCGACGCCGGCGGCTCCGCGGCCGATGCTCCTGAGAAAGGTGCGGCGTTTCATGCGCGATCCTGCGGCCGGCCAGCCGGAATGACAAAACCCGAAACCCCGAGCGGCGACGCTCCTGGCCACAGTCTAACCCGACGTATGCGCCGCGCCAAGCGGCCGAAGCGTGCGAAGCCGGTTGCTTTGTCGAGCGAAGCGGAGCGGCTGGGCGAGCCTGGCAGCCCTGACGAAGGAGTTCGCCGACGCCGCGGCCTGCTTTGCTGCGCGATTGCCGTACGAGGCGGCCCTGCTCGTGCCCGACAAGAAAGGCAAGCCCCTGAAGACCGCCGCCGAGGTCCGCGCAGCCGTGGCCGAGTTGCGCTCTGTGCTTGGCGCCGCGGGCGAGTGGAAGGCCGCCGCCCTCGAAGCGGGCGCCCGCGCCCTGGCCGAGCGCCTCGCCTGGAAACCCGCGGACCTTTTCACCGTCCTTCGCGTGGCCGTCACCGGCCGCCGCGTAAGTGCGCCGCTGTTTGAGACGATGGAGGTCCTCGGCCGCGGGGAATGCCCTGCGCGGGTGGAAGAGGCGGGCACCAGGACTGGGACGCTTCCGTAGCGGCGAAAGCCCGGGGTGCCATGCTTTCGCAACGGCGCGAGAGCATGGTACCCCCGCGCGAGAGCGCCGGAACGGCAAGGGCCATGCTTTCGCAAGCGAAAGCATGGCGCCCCGGCCTTGAATCCCGGGTGCTGGTGCGTCTTGTTTTCTACGCCTGCGGCAGGGCGGCCTTCCAGCCCGCCTCCAGGAGGCGCGCGTGCTCGGCCACCTGGGCTGCGCAAGCGGGGTCGTCCACCAGGTTGACGGTTTCCCAGGGGTCTTTCGCGAGGTCGTAGAACTCGCGGAACTTCTCGCCCTTGAGCAGCCACTCGGCGTAGCGGCAGCGGTCGGAGCGGACGGAGCGGTTCTCGCCCTTGTTGCCGAACCAGGTGTACGCCGCCTTCTTCCACGGCCGGTCGGGGTCGGAAAGCAGGGGGGCGAAACTTGTGCCCTCCAGGTTGGCCGGCCGCTCAAGGCCCGCCAGGTCGCAAAGCGTGGGCACGAGGTCAACGAACTCGACGATTCTGCGGCACGCCTTGCCGCCGCCGGCGGCGCCGGGCACACGCACGATGAGCGGCGCCCGCGTGGACGACTCAAAAAGCGTGTACTTCGACCACAGGCCGTGCTCGCCCAGGTGGAACCCGTGGTCGCCCAGCAGGATAACGACGGTGCTGGCGGCTAGGCCTGTCGCTTCCAGGGCGTCGAGGATTATGCCGACGCCGGCATCGACGTAACTTACGCAGGCGTAGTAAGCGGCGATTGCCGCGCGGGCCTCGTCGGGCGACGCGCGGCGGCCGGGGCCGGAGAAGATGTCGGCGCTGCGGCCGAACTTGTGGGCCACGTCGGGGATGCCGCGGCACTGCTCCGGCTGGGCGGGCGGGTCGGGGATCTTCGCCGGGTCGTACATGTCGATATATTTCTTTGGCGCAAGAAGCGGCGTGTGCGGCCGCTGCGAGCCGACGCACAGGAAGAAGTGCCGCTTGTCGCGCGCGAACTCCTTGAGGAGCGATGCGGCGGTCCGTGCGTAGCGGCCGTCGCCCTGCTGCTCTTCGGTGAGGCCGGAGTCGCCGTAGCGGTCGCTGGACCACTTTTTCCACTCGGCGTAGCGCGGCTCGCCCTTCTTGGGGGGCTTTCCGCCGGCCCACGCGCCGCCGGGGGGCGGCGCGCCGGGCCACTGAATGACGGGGCCGGGGCCCTGCCAGCCGGGAGGCTTTTCAACGAACTCAAGCCGGTCAAAGACGGCCAGTTGCGTAGGCGCGTAGTCGGTCGTGTGAAAGAGTTTGCCCACGTCGGCGCAGTAGAAGCCCCTGGCCTTCATCAGTTCCGGCAGGGTCTTGATGCCCGGCGGCATGGTCTGCGACATGTTCATTTCGTTTGAGAGGACGCGCGTGGTCGGCGGCCGCAGGCCCGTCAGGAAACTCGTCCGGCTGGGGTTGCAGCACGGGTACTGGATGTAGGCGCGGTCGAATCGCGTGCCCGTGGCCGCCAGGCGGTCCATGTTCGGCGTCTTGACGATGGCGTTGCCGTAGCAGGCGATGGCGTTGGGGGTGAAGTCCTCGATGTCGATGAGCAGGACGTTCATCTTCGACGTGTCGGGCATTGCGCCGGCCGGCGCGGCCTGGGCGGCCGGCATGTGCAGAGGCCCGGCGAGGGCGGCGGCCCCCGCGGCGGTTGCGGCGGTCTTGAGGAACGTGCGGCGGGTGAGACCTGGCTGCGGCATGGATATATCCTCCTTCGGGCTGGCGGCTCACGGAACGATTGTAAAGACGCCCACCCTTACGGCAACAGGAAAACGCGTTGTGCGGTAAGGCCTCAGTTGCGTGCGCCGAGTCGCCGTGACTAGCCCCCTGCGTAAGCAGGGGGGCCTCTACGGCGCCGAACGCCGAGCGCCGGCTCGCCCCCCGCCTGAAGGCGGGGGCTAGTAACGGCGCACGTAACTGCGCCCTTACAGCCGCGGGTCCAAAAGATTGGCCGCGGGCCGCGCGGCGGCGTAGAATGGCGGAACACGGGCACGGGTACGCGAAAGGTTTCTCAGCATGGCAAACCAGGAAGCGGCGGGGCCGCCGTCGGACTTCATCCGCGACATCGTCAAGGAAGACCTGCGCACCGGCAAGCGGGGCGGGCGCGTGTGTACGCGCTTTCCGCCCGAGCCGAACGGGTACCTGCACATCGGCCACGCCAAGAGCATCAACCTGAATTACGGCATCGCCAGGGAGTTCGGCGGCAGGTTCAACCTGCGGTTCGACGACACCAACCCCGTGAAGGAAGAGCAGGAATATGTAGATTCCATCATTGACGACGTGCGGTGGCTGGGGGCCGATTACGGCGGCCGCGTCCTGTTCGCCTCCGATTACTTCGAGCAGATGTACCGGTGGGCCGTGGAACTGGTGCGCAAGGGCATGGCCTACGTGTGCGACCTCGCGGCCGACGAAGTGACGGCATACCGCGGCACGCTCACCCGGCCCGGGCGCGACAGCCCGTACCGCGGCCGTCCGGTCGAAGAGAACCTTGACCTTCTTGAGCGGATGCGGCGGGGGGAGTTTCCCGACGGCTCGCGCACCCTGCGGGCCAGGATAGACATGGCATCGCCCAACCTTAATATGCGCGACCCGGTTATGTACCGCATCATGCACGCCCCGCATCACCGCACGGGCGGCGCCTGGTGCATCTATCCCACGTACGACTGGGCGCACGGCCTTGAGGATTCCATCGAGGGCATTACGCACAGCATCTGCACGCTTGAATTCGAGAACCACCGGCCGCTGTACGACTGGTTCCTGGACGCCCTGGGCATCCACCATCCGCAGCAGATCGAGTTCGCGCGGCTGAACCTGATGTACACGGTGCTGTCGAAGCGGCGGCTGCTGGAACTGGTCCAGGAAGGGCGCGTGCGCGGCTGGGACGACCCGCGGATGCCCACCGTGTCGGGCCTGCGGCGGCGCGGGTACACGCCGGAGGCCGTCCGCGAGTTCTGCCGGCGAATCGGCGTGGCGAAGTTCGACGGCGTGGTCGATATCGGCCTGCTTGAGCACTGCCTGCGCGAGGACCTGAACCGGCGGAGCCCGCGCGTCATGGGCGTGCTGCGGCCGCTGCGCGTCGTCATCGAGAACTACCCGGAAGGGCGGGCGGAAGAGGTCGAGGCCGTGAACAACCCGGAGGACCCGTCGGCGGGAGTGCGGCGGGTTCCGTTCGGGCGGGTCCTTTACATCGAGCGCGAAGACTTCATGGAGGAGCCGCCGAAGGAGTTTTTCCGCCTCGCCCCGGGGCGCGAGGTGCGGCTGCGCTACGCGTACTTCATCAAGTGCATCGGAGCCGTCAAGGACCCGCGGACGGGCGAGCCGGCGGAAATCAGGTGCACCTACGACCCGGCGACGCGCGGCGGGGACGCGCCCGACGGGCGCAAGGTCAAGGCCACACTGCACTGGGTGTCCGCGGCGCACGCCGCTGCGGCCGAGGTGCGGGTGTACGACCACCTGTTCACGAAGGCCGACCCGGACGACGTTGAGCCGGGCCAGGACTGGAAGAGCAACCTGAACCCGCGCTCCGAGGAGGTGCTGACGGGCTGCCCGGTGGAGCCGGGCCTGGCGTCGGCCGGGCCGGGCAGCCGCTTCCAGTTCGAGCGCCTGGGGTACTTCTGCGTTGACAATGACTCGCGGCCGGGTGCGCTGGTCTTCAACCGCACCGTGGCGCTGAAGGACCCGTGGGCGAAGATACAGAAGGGGCACAGGGCAAGGTGATGGGGCGCACGGGCGTTGCGGGAGCGCTGGCGGCGGCGCTCGCAGCGGGGCTGTTTGTGCCGGGCGCGAGGGCCATCGGCGACGACTGGCCCCACTTCCGCGGACCTTCGCACGACGGCGTCTCGCGGGAAACGGGCTGGCTGGAGGGGTGGCCGGAAGGCTCGAAGCCGCGCGTCGCGTGGCGGGCGGAGGTCGGAAGCGGCCACTCGGCCGTCGCCGTGAGCGGCGGACTGGCCGTCACGATGGGCTGGGACGGCCGCCAGGATACGGTCTTCTGCTTCGACGCGGCCACGGGGGCGACGAAGTGGCGGGCCTCGTATCCGTGCGAGGGGCGAGTGCAGTATCCCGGCCCGCGCGCCACGCCCACGCTGGACGGCGGGGCCGCGTACACGCTGAGCCAGCGCGGCCATCTGCGGGCCTGGGACGCGGCGGGCGGGCGGCTGCGATGGGAGCGGCGCCTGTCCGAAGAATGCAATCCGGACGACCATTACGGCCACGCGTGGTCGCCCCTGGTGGTGGGCGACCTGGTGATTCTGCCGGCGGGCCGGCGCGGGCTGGCCCTGCGCAAGGCCACCGGCGAGACGGCCTGGGGCGACGACGCCGGCCGCGCTACGTGCGCCTCGGCCGTGCCCTACGCGGCGGCCGGCCGCACGGGCGTCATCGTGACCAACGCGGACCGCGACTCGGTAACGGTGGTGGGCGTTGATGCCCGCACCGGCGAAGAACTCTGGCGGTTCGCCGGGTGGCCCGAGAAGTACGGGGCATTCTGCGCATCGCCCGTTTTCCTGGCCGACAAGGTGTTCATAACGAGCGGCCAGGAGTACCACAAGAGCGCCCGCCTGGCGATTGAGGGCCGCGGGGCGCGAAAAGAGTGGGAGTCGCGCGCCCTGGGCAGCAACACGGGCCAGTGCGTGGTCGTGGGCGGCCACGTGTACGGCGTCGATTGCGCCCGCCGCGCGCTGGTGTGCGCCTCGTGGCAGACCGGCGAGAAAGTGTGGGAGGAGAAGGGCTTCGGCGCGTACGGCAGCCTGATGGCGGCCGACGGCAAACTGCTCGTCATGGCGAGCGAGGGCCACCTGGTGGTTGCCGAGGCCGCGCCGGGGGCGTACCGTGAGATGAGGCGTGCCGAGAACGTGGTGGGCGAGACGTTCACGGCGCCCGTGCTGGCCAACGGGCGGATATACTGTAGGGACTGGCGCGGCCGCGTCGTATGCCTGGCGACCGGCCGCGGACCCTGAAATATTTCTGGCGGCGGCGCGGGCGCGGCGGTACGATTCGCCGCGTCGGCGTCGCCCTGAAACGTAACGGAGAGCAGCCATGGCCAGGAAGGCGTTGTGGAAGCGCTCGGACAAGTTCGCGTTCGGCGCATGGACGGTCATGAACGCGGGGGGCGACCCGTTCGGCGAGGCCACGCGGCCGCAACTCTCGGGCCCGGACGCGGTGCGCGGCCTGGGCGAGCGCGACGTGTACGGCTTCGAGTTCCACGACAACGACCTGGTGCCCATCGGGACCCCGCCGCGGCGGCGCGACGCCATCCTGCGCGAAGTCAGGAAGATCATGGGCTCGACCGGCATCAAGGCCACCGCCGGCACGACCAACCTGTTCTCGCACCGCGTTTTCAAGGACGGGGCGTTCACGAGCCACGACCCGAAGGTGCGGGCCTACGCGGTTCAGAAGGCGATGGCCGGCATCGACCTTGCGGCCGAACTGGGCGCAGGAGTGTACATATTCTGGGGCGGCCGCGAGGGCGCCGAGGTGGACGTGGCCAAGGACCCCGTCGAGGCCCTGAAGCGGTTCCGCGAGGCCATGAACTTCCTGTGCGCCTACGTCCTGGACCAGGGCTACAAGATGGTCTTTTCAATCGAGCCGAAGCCGAACGAGCCGCGCTCCGACATGTATCTGGCCACCGCCGGGCACGCCCTGGCGTTCATCGCCACGCTGGACCATCCGGACATGGCTGGGGTGAACCCGGAACTGGCCCACGTGAAGATGGCGGGGCTGAACGTGGTGCACGAGGTGGCCCAGCCGCTGGAGGCCGGGAAACTTGTAGATATCCATCTGAACGCCCAGAAGCCGCTGCGGTTCGACCAGGACATGAGTTTCGGCGCCGACAACCCGAAGGAGGCCCTGCTGGTCGTCAAGTTGCTCTCCGACTACGGCTACGCGGGCACGAAGGCGTTCGACTGCCACCCGTACCGGACGGAGGCCGACCCGTGGGACTTCGTCGAGCGCAACATGACGGCCTACAAGTTGCTCGAGGCGAAGGTCGATCGCGTGAACTCCGACGCGCGGCTGGTGGCCATGCTTGAGGAACTGACCGGGGCCGACGACGCCGGCCTGGGCGACGTCCTCCTGTCTTACTCGCGGAAGAACGCCGCCAAACTCCGGGGCATGAAGTTCGACCCGGCGAAACTGGCCGAGCGGCGGCTGCTGTACGAACGCATCGACCAGCGCCTGACGGAGATCCTGCTGGGGGCCGAATAAGGGGCTGCTGCACAACGCATTCTGTTCGTACGCCATGCGGCACGGCCGGCTTGTCCGGCCGTGTCTTTGCGCGGCGGGTCTCCTGACCTGCCGCGCAGCCTGCGACTTCGGCGGCGCCGGGCCCGATCGTGGCGCGGCGGCTCAGCAGGGCCGCCGCGCCACGTGCGCAAGAGCGCGCGGCGGGTCAGGAGACGCGCCTCGGGTTCTGAAGGAGTTTCCTGGCGGCCGGTCGCCCCTTGAACTTACCCGCCCCCTGCCGTAACCTTCGGCTTGGGGGGAGAGGGCGAGGGGAAGCGGCATGTCCGACGAACGGAAGACGCGGGCGGAACTCATGGAAGAGGTCGCTCGCCTCCGCCGGGAGGCGGCCGACCTGAGGGCGGCGCTTGGGCAGCATGAGGGCGGCCGGCCGCTGAAGGAACTCCCCGGCGATTACAACTTGTTGTTCGAGACGTTCGCGGAGCCCCTGCTGATCGCCCGCGTGCGCGACGGACTCATCCTGCGTGCGAACCCGTGCGGCCGGCGGCTGCTGGGCCTGGCCGAGGGAGACCTGGGGGGCCTGACGATCTACGACCTGATGCCCCCGGCCGCCCGTGCGCCGGCGGCCGAGATGCTGCGCCAGGCCGCCGCAGGCAACCATCTTGTCCTGGCGCACGACGTGTCGTACGCGCGGCCCGACGGGTCGGCGGTGTCCGTACGGGTCTCCGGGGCCGTGGTTGATTCCGAGCCGGAGGCGACCGCGCTGTTCTACCTTCAGGACGTCTTGGAAGAACGGCGCATACAGCGCCTGCTTCGCGACGCCCAAGAGCGGTACCGGCTGGTGGTGGAGGCTGCGGCGGATCCGATCTTCATGATTGACGCCGCGGGGCGGTTCATGGCCGCGAACGCGGCGGCGGGCCGAACGTTGGGGCGGCCGCCGGAAGACATTGTCGGCAAGACGCAGTTCGACCTTTTTCCGCCGGAGATTGCCGAGCGCCAGGCAAGGCAGGTGCGCGAGGTCTTTCAGACAGGCCGCCCCTTGTTCTCCGAAGAGATCAAGTCGTACACCGCGCAGGGACCTTGCTGGTTCAGCACCTCGCTGGCGCCCGTGCACGATGAGCAGAGCCGGGTGCAGTACGTCATCGGCATCGCCCGCGACGTGACGGAAAGCAAGCGGGTCGAAGAGGCGCTGCGCGAGAGCGAGGCCCGCTACCGCGCCGTCGTTGACACGCAGACGGAACTGGTCGTGCGATTCGTCGAGGGCGGCGTCCTGACTTTCGTCAACGAGGCGTACTGCCGCTACTTCGGCAAGAGCCGCGAGGAACTCGTCGGCGCGAGTTTCCTGCCGTGGCTTCCGGAAGAGGACCGCCGGAAGGCCGCCGAGCGGTTCGCGGGAATCTGCCCGGCCCGGCCCATCGTGGAGCACGAGCACCGCGTGGTCATGCCGTCGGGCGAGGTCCGCTGGATGCACTGGGTCAACCGCGGCGTTTTTGACGATGAGGGCCGCCTGGTGGAAGTGCAGGCGGTCGGGCGCGACGTCACGGAGCGACGGGCGGCGGAAGATGCCCTGCGCGAGAGCGAGCAGGAACTGAAGACCATCTACGAGGGGATGCAGGACGGCATCCTCATCGCCGACGCTGAGACGCGGCGATTCGTCCGCGTCAACCCGGCGATCCTGCGGATGTTCGGCTATGCGGAAGACGAGGTGCTGCGGCTGTCGGTCTCGGACATCCATCCGAAGGAGTCGCTGCCGGGGCTGCTGGCAGCCTTTGAGGAGGACGTGCGGGGCGAGCGCACGGCGGTGGCCGACGTCCCGTGCCTGCGGAAGGACGGGACGCTTTTCTACGTGGATATCACCTCGGCCCACGTGACGCTTCGCGGGCGGCTGCGCCTGATGGGGCTGTTGCGCGACATCACGGAGCGCAAGGCGGCCCAGGAGGCCCTCCGGCGGTCGGAAGAGAACTACCGCCTGCTTTTTGAAGAATGTCCGGCGGGCGTGGCGGTTACCGTTGACGGGCGGGTCGTCCAAGCCAACCGTGCGCTTTGCGCAATCTGGCGCATGGACATGCAGCAGGTGATCGGCAGAAGCGCCGTTGAGTTCGTCGAGCCGCCGCAGCGCGAGGTCGTGGCCCGCCGCGTCGCCCAGGTTCTGCGCGGCGAAGCGGTGGAGAACCCGGTTTTCTACCGCATCGTTCGCGGCGACGGGACGACCGGCCACGTGGAGGTCCGTTCGGGCCGGATGACGTGGGCCGGCCGCCCGGCCATGCTCACGATGGCCCAGGACGTGACGGATCGCGTGCGGCTGGAGGAGGAACTGCGCGAGGCGCAGAAACTCGAGGCCGTCGGGCGGCTGGCCGGCGGCATCGCCCACGACTTCAACAACCTCCTGACCGGCGTGCTGTGCAACGCGCAACTCCTGAAGTCCATGCCGGATGCCGCGCGCGACGTCTGCGATGCGGCCGACGTTATCGAGAAGGCCGCCCGACGGGCCGGGGAACTGACGGGGCAACTCCTGGGCTTCGCCCGCCGCGGCAAGCGCCAGGACGTGGCCGTGGACCTGGGCGCCGTCATCCGGTCCGTGATACGCCTCACGAGCGGGGCGCTCGACCCGCGTATCAGCGTGGAGACGGTCCTGCCGCGGGACCCTGTTCTGGCCCGTGGCGACCCCGCCCAGATGGAACAGGTGGCGCTGAACCTGGCGATGAACGCTCGCGATGCGATGGCGGAGGGCGGGCGGCTCGTGTTTGCGGCCGAGACGGCGGAACTCGACGCCGCCCATGCCGGCCGTTACGGCGCATCGCCAGGCCGCTACGCCGTCCTTCGCGTAAGCGACACCGGTTGCGGCATGGCCGAAGACGTGCGCGTGCACATCTTTGAGCCGTTCTTCACGACCAAGCCGGAGGGGAAGGGCATCGGCATGGGCCTGGCGATGGTCTACGGCATCGCCCGCAACCACGGGGGGTGGGTCGAGGTCGAGAGCGAGGTGGGGTGCGGCTCGACGTTGCGGGTGTATCTGCCGGCGGCATCCGCGGCCGAGGAGCAGGCGGCGGCGCCCGAGCCGGAGCGGCGGGTCAGGCCGGCAGGCGGCGTGGAGTGCGGCGGACGTTCGGCTCGGACGCAGAGGCGCGGAGAACGCAGAGCGAAACGGACGGGCATGCGGTCTTCAATGAAAGAACCGCCCGTGCGCTCGCCGCGTTCGGAAGGAAGGGCGCAGCGGCCCTGCATCCTGGTGGTGGACGACGACGAGTTCGTCCGCCACGCCCTGACGCGCATGCTGGGCGGCATGGGGTACTCGGTCGTAACGGCCGCCAGCGGGCGCGAGGCCGTCGCCACCTACGGCATGTTCGGGCCGAGCGTCGGCGCCGTCATCCTCGACATGGCAATGCCCGACATGGATGGGCAGCAGTGCTTCCGGGCGTTGCGGCGGCTGGACCCGGACGTGAAGGTCATCCTGTGCACGGGCGGCCCGGCCGATGCCGCCACCGAGAGCGTCCTGGGGCAGGACGCGGCCGGGTTCATCCAGAAGCCCTACCAGGGGGAGCAGTTGGGGGCAGCCATCGCCAAGGCCCTTGAAGGGCGGTAGGGGCCTGTTCAACGGTGAAATGAGGGATCGGCGGGCGGCACGGCCGCGGTTACGGATGGACGGTTTTTTATCATTGACACCGCCGCCGGGGGCAGGTAGCGTAACGGGCGGTCTCAAGTGTGGGCAACAGGTCCCGTTTGAAGGAGTGTCTCGCGATGGCAAGAGGAAAAGTCAAGTGGTTCAACGAGCAGAAAGGGTTCGGGTTCATCGAACAGGAAAACGGTCCGGACGTCTTCGTCCATTACAGCAGCATCAAGGCTGATGGATTCAAGACGCTCGCGGAGGGCCAGGCCGTCGAATTTGACGTGACCCAGGGCCCCAAGGGACCCAAGGCGGAGAACGTTATGCCCGTGACGTGAGCGACGAGGGCAGTGACAATTGAGAACCCCCGGTCCGAAGAGGGCCGGGGGTTTTTTTCTTTGTCATTTGTCCTTTGTCATTTGTTGTTGCCGTTTGGGAAGCGGCATGGCGGCAGGGCGGGCCGGGCATCGCGGACAGGTCGGCGACATCCATTCACAGGAACAAATGACAAAGGACAAATGACCAATGACAGCCGTTACACCAGGCTCGAGATGTTCATGGAGAGCAGGAACTCGGCGTTGGTCTTGGTTTTTTCGAGGCGGCTGCGGAGCAGTTGGATGGCCTCGACGGGGTTCATCTCCGTCAGGACGCGCCTCAGGGCCCAGATGTACTTGAGTTCCTGCGGGTCCAGCAAGAGTTCTTCCTTTCGCGTGCCGGAGCCGGAGACGTCGATGGCGGGGAACACGCGCTTGTCCATGAGGCGTCGGTCGAGGTGGAGTTCCATGTTGCCTGTGCCCTTGAACTCCTCGAAGATGACCTCGTCCATGCGGCTGCCGGTGTCGACGAGTGCGGTGGCCATGATGGTCAGGCTGCCGCCTTCCTCGATGTTGCGTGCTGCGCCGAAGAACCGCTTGGGTTTCTGGAGGGCGTTGGCGTCGACGCCGCCGGAGAGGATCTTGCCGGAGTGCGGCATCTCGGCGTTATGGGCGCGGGCCAGCCGCGTGATGGAGTCGAGGAAAATGACCACGTCCTTGCCGTACTCGACGAGCCGCTTGGACTTTTCGATGACCATCTCGGCCACCTGGACGTGGCGGGCCGTGGGTTCGTCGAAGGTGGAACTGACGACCTCGGCTCCGGGGACGTTCCGCTCCATGTCGGTGACTTCCTCGGGCCGTTCGTCGATCAGGAGGATGATGACGATGCAGTCGGGGCTGTTCTTGAGGACCGCGTTGGCCATTTTCTGAAGGAGGACGGTCTTGCCGGCCCGCGGCGGGCTGACGATGAGGCCCCTCTGACCCTTGCCGATGGGCGTTATCAGGTCCACCACCCGCATGTCGAGTTCCTCGGCGGTCGTTTCCAGCAGGAGGCGCTTGGTGGGGAACAGGGGCGTGAGGTCCTCGAAGACGACCTTTTCGGGCAGGCTCTCGGGGTTGTCGTAGTTGACCGCCTCGACCTTGAGCATGGCGAAGTATCGCTCGTCGTTCTTCGGCGGCCGTATCTGCCCGGCCACGACGTGCCCGGTGCGGAGGCCGAAGCGGCGGATCTGGCTGGGGGAGACGTAGATGTCGTCGGGCGAGGGCAGGTAACTGTAGTCCGGCGAGCGGAGGAACCCGAAGCCGTCGGGCAGCACCTCCAGCACGCCCTCGCCGAACATGAGGCCGGAGGACTGCACACGGTTCCTGAGGACGTGGAACACCAGGTCCTGCTTCTTCAGGCCCGCGTATTCGGGGATGCCTTCCTTCTTGGCCAGCGCGTGCAGTTGCGCGACGGTCATCTTCTGGAGTTCGGCGATGTGCAGTTCGCTGCGCTTGGCCTCTTCGTACTTCAGGTGCGACTCTTCGTCGAACCCGTCGGTCGGCGGGGGCGGGATCGGCGGCGGGGGCGGGGCGACCGCGGGCGGGGCGGCCGCAGGCGCCTCGGTCGATGCCGACGACCCCGGCGCCGCCGACGCGGGATCCTCTTTCACCTGCGGCCTCGGCCGCAGCGGCGCACGCGGGACCCTGGGACCTCTTGGACCGTTGGGCAACTTAGCCATTTCGACCTTCCTTGTTCCTGGACCGACGTGGGTTTGCAGGTCGTCCCTGCGGACTGGCCCGGGGGCGCGCAAGGCCCGGAAAGCGGGCCGCTCATTTCGCTACTCGCGATAGAATCGTGCGGACCTGTTCAAAGGTGTGTTCGGGTGAGGTACGATTATCAACTGTGTAATCGGCCCGATGCCGCTTGGTCTTTAGCGAAATCTGCGTGGCTTCGCGACGGGCGACTTCCGCGGCGTCCCACCCGCGCGTCCGGCCGGCACGCCGGCGGCGGACCT
Organism: Planctomycetota bacterium; assembly: GCA_016872895.1. Taxonomy (GTDB): domain Bacteria; phylum Planctomycetota; class Phycisphaerae; order FEN-1346; family FEN-1346; genus VGYT01. The sequence continues at coordinate 3,464 of VGYT01000072.1, read as the reverse complement.
CCCGCGGTGCTCTTACATATACCAGAACGTCACAGAGCCTGTCCAGTCCTTTTTCTAGAATCAGCGGCGCGTCCAGGACCACCGCCGGCACGGCCTGGCGGCGGGCCTCGGCCACGGCCGCCTCCAACCGCCGGCACGTTTCCGGATGGACCAGGGCCTCCAGGGCTTCCAGGCTGCTGCGGTCGGCAAACGCCGCGGCCGCAAGGGCTTGGCGGTCAACCTCGCCGGAGGCGTCCATCACGCCGGGGCCGAAGCGCCGGCGGACGGCCCGGCGTATGTGCGGCTCGCGCAGCAGTTGGTGGACGACCCTGTCGGCGTCAACCACCGCGCAGCCTAATTGGGCGAATTGCGAGGCCACGAGCGACTTGCCGGCGGCCACCCCGCCCAAAAGGCCGATCACAGGTCGAAGTCCCCTTGCCCGCCTGGTCATCCCTGCACCTTCGATTGCGGATTGCGGATTGCGGATTGCGGATTAGCGGCCACGGCCGCCGGCTTGGCGAGCGGGCAGTCTTGTCTTTCAATCCGCAATTCGCAATTCGCAATCCGCAATGGCCTCATTCCGCTTCCATCCAGTTCCGCCCTGCGGCCAGGTGGACCTTCAGGGGCACGCGCAGGGGCATGGCGCCGGTCATTTCGGCGGAGATCCAGGCCCCTTCCTCGGGGGCGGCCGCCTCGGGCGTCTCGAAGATGAGTTCATCGTGAATCTGGATAAGGAGGCGGCTGGGGCGGCCCTCTCGCGCGGCCCGGCGCCAGATGCGGTTCATCGCCACCTTGATAAGGTCTGCCGCCGACCCCTGGATGACCGTGTTGATGGCCGTGCGCTCGGGGAAGTTGAGGCGCTTCGGGTCCATGTGTTCGATGCCTTCGATGTATCGTCGGCGGCCGAGGATGGTGGTGACGAACCCGTCGCGCTTGGCGCGGGAGAGGACCTCGGCCGTGAACGCCCGCACGCCGCGGTATCGCGCGAAGTACTCGTCGATGAACCGCTCGGCCTCGCCGACGGCGATGCCCAGGTCGCGCGACAGGCCGTAGGCGGTCTTGCCGTAGATGAGGCTGAAGTTGACGATCTTGGCCACGCGGCGCTGCTCGGCCGTGACCTCTGTTTCCGGCACGCCGTAAATCTGGTGTGCGACGAACGTGTGGATGTCGCGGTCCTCGGCGAAGGCCCGCACCAGGGCCGGGTCGCCGCTGAAATGGGCCAGCATCCTGAGTTCAATCTGCGAGTAGTCGGCGGCAAGGAGGACCCAGCCCGCCTGGCCGGGGACGAACGCGCGGCGGACCTGGCGGCCCTCGTCGGTGCGGATGGGGATGTTCTGGAGGTTCGGGTCGGACGAACTGAGGCGCCCCGTGGCCGTCACCGTCTGGTTGAAGGACGTGTGGATGCGGCCGCTGGCGGGGTCAACCAGTTCAGGCAGCGCATCGACATACGTTCCTTTGAGTTTCGCCAGTTGGCGGAACTCAAGGACGAGTCGCGGCAGGGGATGTCGCGCCGCCAGTTCTTCCAGGACGTCGGCGTCGGTGGACGGCCGGCCGCCCTTGGCCGTGCGCTTAAGGGGCCTCAGGCGGAGTTCCTCGAACAATACGGCCGCCAGTTGCTGGGGCGAGTTGATGGCGAACTCGTGCCCCGCCGCCGCGTAAACCTGCTCCTGGAGCCGCGCCAGGCGCCCGTCCAGGTTGGCCGCGATGTCCGCAAGCACGCCGAGGTTAACCGCCACGCCCGTCTCTTCCATCGAGGCCAGGACGGGCACAAGCGGCATCTCAACGTCGCGGGCCAGGTCCGCCAGGCCCTTCTCGGCCAGTTCCTTCTCCAGTTGCTCCTTCAGGCGCCAGGTGATGCAGGCGTCTTCCACCGAGTACTCGGCCACCTGCTCGACGGGCGCCTGGTCCATGGTGCGCTCCTGGCGCTTCTGGCCCAGGAGGCTTTCCAGGGGGATCTTCTTGTAGCCGAAGTAGTCCAGGGCGAGGGCGTCGAGGTTGTATTCCCGCCGACCGGGGCTGGCAAGGTACGCCGCAACCATCGTGTCGAACAGCGGCTCGGCCAGGTCGATGCCCGCCCTGCGGCAGACGAGCATGTCGTACTTGACGTTCTGGCCGACAAGGAGGCGCGCGCTCCCCTGCCGGGTCGCGGCTAAGCAGGGTGCGGGCGCCTGCGCCGGCAGGTTGCCTTGCGCTCCTTCATCGGCCTGCCGGGTCGCGGCTAAGCACGGTCCGAGCGCCTGGCGCACGGCGTCGAGCGGAAGGCAGCGCTCGGGCTGCGGCCCCTTGATGGGCACGTAGTAGCCCTCGTCGGCGGCCCAGGCGAAACTCATGCCCACCAGGTCCGCCCGGCGCGGCCAGATGCTCGTCGTCTCGGTGTCGAAGGCGAAGGCGGGCCGGCGTGCGAGGCTGGCGGCCAGTTCAGCAAGCGCCGCCGGCGTATCGACGATGTGGGCGCGGATGCCCTGGCCCTCGCCCCCGCCGCCGGCCAGCATGAACTCCTCGATGAACTTGTTGAAGCCCAGGCCGCGGAAGAGGGCCACCAGCGGCCGCCGGTCCGGCGGCTCGTGCGTCCGGCAGGATTCCAGGTCAACGTCCAGCGGGGCGCTTGCATCCAGGAGCACCAGTTCGCGGCTGCGGAGCGCATCTTCCTTGTGCGCCCGCAGGTTCTCGCCCAACTTGCCCTTGACCTGGTCGGCGCGGGCCAGGAGGTTGTCGAGCGACCCGAACTGGGCGATGAGTTTCAGGGCCGTCTTCTCGCCGACGCCCGGCACGCCGGGGATGTTGTCGGTGGCGTCGCCCATGAGGGCCAGGACGTCCCTCATCTGTTCCGGCCGCACGCCGCGGCGGCGCACGATGCCCTCCGTGTCGAGGTGCTCGAACGTTTTCGTGTCGAGCATCGTGACGCCCGGGCCGACGAGTTGCTCCAGGTCCTTGTCGCGGCTGCATATGACCACGTCGAGGCCGGCGGCGCGGGCCTTCGCCGCCAGGGCCGCGATGCAGTCGTCCGCCTCGTACCCCTGCGCCCCCAGTGCCGGGACGCCCATCAGCCGCAGGACTTCGCGCACCCGCTCGACCTGCACCACGAGGTCGGGCGGCATGGGCTTGCGATGGGCCTTGTACTCGTCGAAGAGTTCGTGCCGGTGCGTGGGGCCGGGCATGTCGAAGCACGCCGCAAGGTACTCCGGCTTCTCTTCGCGCAGGACCTTAAGGAGCGTTGCCACGAAGCCGAAGGTGGCGTTTGTCGGCTCGCCGCGCGGGCTCGACAGGTCGCGGATGGCGTAGTAACTGGCGTACAACTGCCCGTGGCTGTCGATGATATAAAGTCGGGGAGGCATAGGCGAGATTCCTTGCTTAACCCTAGTACCCGTCGTCTTTTGATGTTGTTAGTTTGTGTGAATAGCCGATTCTCACACGGGGGTCAGGATACCGGGGAGGATCGGCATGAACAAGCGATATGTGGTTCGGTTGACAATCGAAGAGCGGCA
>VGYT01000071.1 GCA_016872895.1 Planctomycetota bacterium | reverse complement strand
CCGCGACGGCGCTCTTCATCTACGAGTAAGCGGTTGACCTTCACGCAGCGCGCGGGTAGGCTACAAGCCGGTGCAACCGGCAAGCCTTACGCGTTCAAGATCAAGGAGGTGCACGATGAAACGGCGTGAGTTGCTTCAGGCGGGGGCCCTGGCGGGAGCGGGCCTGGTGGTCCTCAGGTCGGGCATGCTGCGGGCCGGGGAGTCGCCCAGCGCGAAACTGAACATCGCCTGCGTCGGCGTGGGCGGGCGCGGGGCGGGAAACCTCAAGGACGTCTCAGGCGAGAACATCGTCGCCCTGTGCGACGTGAACGCCAATAACCTGAAAAAGGCCGCCGAGGCGCATCCGGGTGCCAAGACCTACGACGACTGGCGCAAGTGCCTGGAGCAGAAAGATATCGACGCCGTCGTCTGCTCCACCACCGACCACACGCACGCCTTCGTCAACATCTGGGCGATGAACCGCGGCAAACACGTGTACTGCGAAAAGCCGCTGGCCAACTCCGTCCACGAGGCCCGCATGGTGAGGGAGACGTACCTTAAGAACAAGGACAAATTGGCCACCCAGATGGGCACGCAGATTCACGCCACGGAAAACTACCGCCGCGTCGTGGAACTGATAAAGGGCGGGGCCATCGGCACGCCCAAGGACGTCCGCGTCTGGTGCAGCCGCTTGCCCAAGGGCGGCAACTACCTGCCGGAGGAACCCGTGCCGCCGCACCTGGGCTGGGACCTCTGGATCGGCCCGTCGCCCATGCATCCCTATAACTCCGGCTACATCGGCGGGTGCCTGGCGTGGAACCGCTTCTGGGACTTCGGCTCCGGCCAGATCGGCGACATGGGCAGCCACATGATGGACCTGGCCTACTGGGCGCTCGACCTGCGGCTGCCGACCACGTGCGAGGCCCAGGGGACGCCCGTCTCGCCCGACACGTGCCCGGAGTGGCTGACGGCCAAGTGGGACCATCCGGCCAACGACTGGCGGCCGGCGGTGGAAGTGTATTGGTATGACGGCGGCAAGAAGCCCGGCGTGCCCTCGGAGGTCTTCAACCGCGACTCAAACGCCATGTTCAAGGGCCTTATCTTCGCGGGGGACAAGGGCTACCTCCTGGCCGACTACGGCTACCGCGTCCTGATGCCCACCAAGGGCGACATGACCCACTACAAGTCGCCCAGGCCGGAAGACCTCATCCCGCCCTCCAAGGGCCACCACAAGGAATGGATTGACGCCTGCAAGACCGACAAGAAGACCCTCTGCAACTTCGACTATTCCGGGGCGATGATTGAGAACAACCTTCTTGCCCTGGTGGCCTACCGCGCGGGCAAGAAACTCCAGTGGGACGCCCCCGCCCTCAAGGCCAAGGGCTGCCCCGAGGCCGACCAGTTCGTCACGAAGAAGTACCGCCAGGGCTGGGTCCTGAACGGATAACAGCCACGACGAATGTTGAATAGCAAATGATGAATGTTGAAGTGAGAGAAACGCGCGGCGGGCCGGGAGACCCGCCGCGCGATCGCTTACCACCCCTCTTGCCTGCATGACGGCCCATGCTTTCGCAAGCGAAAGCATGGCGCCCACTTCGCGAGTTGCCTACGCGGCCGTCCTGCGCCTCCGTAGAAGCGCAAGGCCGGCGCCCGCAGCCAGAAGCATCAGCGTCGCCGGTTCCGGCACGCAGATCGTGGCAACGTTCCAGTCCTTGACCGGTCCGCCCGCGCCCGTGCTGATGTCGAAGAGGTTCTTGTAACTTGGGTCCGGGAAGACGATGGATTCCCAGCCGGGCTGGCCGTCTTCGGCGTCGAGTTTCCAGTAGAAGAGCGCCTGGCCGCCGTCGTCGTCCCACGCCACCGGCACGGTGGGGTTGTAAAGGTTGTTGCCGACCTTCAACTTGATGTTGGCGATGTTGGGGAACGCGGCCAGGACGTTCTGGTCGACGTAATCGACCAGCAGGAAGACCTCCTTGTACCACGGCTCGGGCATGGGCTGGTTGGGGATGACGGCCTCGGGCTCAAGGGTGGTGCCTTCCCACTCAAGGCCGGTTGCGCCGCCGGGTCCGTGGTAGGTGCCGGCCATGTTGCCGGCCGCGCGCTGGGCGTTGACGAGGTTGCCGGCCGCATCCATGTCCTTGAACTAGGCGATGTCGAAGTTCTGCATGGCGGAGTCGGGCTTCTGGAGGCCGGGGCACAGGACGGTGGCGTTCTTCGTGCCCCAGAACTGGGGGTTGAGGCGGTGCTGAATCCACCAGGTGTTGCCTGCGCCGGGCATGTTCGGGGCGATCTCCAGGTCCACGCCGGCCTGGGCGTCGCCGTTGTTGTCGTGCCACAGCGAGACGGAGCCGGCAGGCTTCGCGGTGTTCGAGAAGTTCCCGCCCACGAGCGTCATCTCGTGGCCGGGACTGGGCGGGTCGAACGCCACGTTCACGTACTGGCACGTGGCCAACTCGTTGAGGAGCCAGTCGTACTGGGCCATCGTCAGGTTCGCCAGGCCCGCCTGCGGCTGGATGATTGTGACATTGTTGTACGTCAGCAACGGGTTGTAGTCAGGCGAGTTGGAGTTGTACCCGTGGTTCAGCAGCCACCAGTTGACAGCCACGCTGCTCCAGCCCAGCAGTGCCCCGTTGCCGAAGTGGGGCATCAGGTCGTTGGTGTAGATGTTGACGGCCTTGGCCTGGGCGTTAGCGCCCTGTCCCCATCCGGCGGCCCCGAGGATGTTGGCGGCGGCGGCCAGCCAGCAACTCTGGTCTGCCACCGGCTTGTCGACGTCGGGCACGGGCGTGCCGTCCTGGCTCAACTTGGGGTCGACATCGTATTGGGGCGGGGCGGCAGGCAGCGGTGCCGCCAGCGCCAGTACTGTGAGAGCGGCCGCCCATGCGGCCCACCTACCGTGTACGACAGTTCTCATGGCCCGTCTCCTTTGAATGCCGGCGCGCTTCCCCCCACGAGAAAGGGGGAAACCGGCCCATGGCCGATCTCCCCCGGCGTTCCCTGCACAAAAGGGAAGCGGCCGGAGGGGAACCACCCCCGGCCGCTGGAGTTTCGTCTATTGCTTCCGGGCCGCCTCAACCCCCTGGCGGACGGCCCGGAACCATCTTTGTCCGCAAGTATAAATCACAAACGGCGATTTGTCAAGGCGGCGCGAGGCGGGATTTCCGGCAATTGCCCCCGGCGTGCCCCTCAATCGTTCTCCGCCTCTTCCTGCGCCTTGTCCGATGAGGTGAGCCACCCGAAGTTCAACATGCGCAGGAGCCAATCGCCCAGGGACTCGCCCGCCTCTCCTGCGCCGGGCCACTCGAAGTTTACGATCCGCAGCAGGTTCGAGTAATCGTCGGTCCAGACGATGCGCGGGCCGGGCTCCGCCGGAGGCGGCGTGGCGGCCGACAGGATCGGCTCCGATTCCAGCATCGCCCGGTCGGCCGTCACCAGCACCCAGGTGCAGCCAGAGAGTTCCTCGCGGCCCTCGTCGTCGGCGGTGATGACGGCCGCCGCAAGCCCCAGCCGCTCGGCTATGCCCAGCACCACCGGCTCAAGGTCCACGAACCGGTTCGATATGTGGACCGCCAGCACCCCGTCGGGCTTCATGTGCCGCATGTACGTCTGAAACGCCTCGGCCGTAAGCAGGTGCACCGGCACGGCGTCGCTGGAGAAGGCGTCGAGCGCCAGGACGTCGTAGCCCTGCGGCGGTTCGCCCGCCAGCGACAGCCGCGCGTCGCCCATGACCACCTCGCAGCGTGCGCGGCAGTCTGCCAGGTAGGTGAACCGCGTCGTCGCCAGTCGGCGGACGTCCGCGTTTATCTCGTAGAAGCGGAAGGTGTCGCCCGCGCGTCCGTACACGGCGATTGAGCCGGTGCCTAGGCCGACGACGCCCACCTTCATCGGCCCCAGGGGTCGGAAATGCGCAAAGGCCAGGGCCACGCCGCTCTTCTCCCCGTAGTACGTGGTGGGCGACGAGCGGAGCGGTTCCTCGGCGTACTGGCACCCGTGCATGATGCGCCCGTGCATAAGCGAGTAATACAGCCGCTCCGGGTCCTCGGTGTTGTAGGGCACCACACGCAGGATGCCGAAGAAGTTGCGCGAAGCGGCCACGGCCCCCTGGCGTTCCAGGCGGGCCTCGCGCGCCAGGTAGACGGCGGCGGCCGTCGGCCCCGCCAGCGTCGCCGCAACCAGTAGCGGGAAGAACCACCGCCTGCGCTTGCCCCGCCGGTGCGCCTCCATCCGCTCGTGCCAGAAGGCCGCCGACGCCAGCACGGCGCACCCCGCCACCCCTATGTGCAGTTCGAAGTACGCCGTGAATACCAGCGGCGCCGCCAGCGCCACCAGCAGGCCCCCTATCGCCCCCCCCGCCGCCAACGCCAGGTAAAACGACGTCAGGTATCGCGGATGCGGCTTCAGCCGCGCAAGTTCTCCGTGGCACACCATGCAGCAGACGAAAAGAGCCAGGCCGTAACCGACGACCTGCCAAAGGATTGAGACGTCCACGTTCTCATGAAGCAGCCACGCGACCATGTAAGTCGCCCCTGCCAGCGCGGGCCAGAATAGTATCCGCTGGTAGATCCGCTCGCTGTGAAAGCACAGGATGAACGTCACCAGGTAGAGCGCCAGCGGCAGGATCCACAGAAGCGGCACAACGCCGATGTCGGCGCACATCTCGTTCGTCACGGCCAGGAGCAGCGCCGAACCGCAGGCCGGCAGGGCAAGCCAGAGCGCCCAGACGAACAAGGTCGGCCTCGCGGCGGGCGCGGCCGCCGCGCAATCCGAGCCGCGACCGTCAGGAAGCGGTGCCGTGTCCGAGCCGCGACCGTCAGCGAGCGTTGCCGCTGACGTGCGCCCCGCCGCGGCGACATCCGCCGCGCACCCGCCCCCCGATGCCGCGAGCGCCGCCGGCCGCAGCCGCCACACCGCCACCGCGCACACGCCGCACAGAAATGCGAACGCCACGAACAGGGCCGACCATGTGTCGGCCTGCGTCCGCAGCCTGAGCAGCGGCTCCACGAGGAACGGATACGTGGCCAGCGCCAGGAGCGACCCGGCGTTCGAGACGGCGTAGAGGCGGTAGGGCGACTTGCCCGGCCTTGCGGCAGCCGCCCACGCCTGGAGCAGCGGCGCCGTCGCCGCCAGCGCGAAGTACGGCAGCCCGATGCTCGTCCCCAGGGCGCCCAGGATTCGCCAAGTGGGGTTGCCGGTGCCCTCGAGTTTCCACTCGGCCGACGGGGCGATGGGCAGCAGCACCACCGCCGCCGCCAGCACCGCCAGGTGCACTGCCACCTGCCCGCGGCTGCTGATCCACGTCCGCACCGCGTGCGCATACGCGTACCCCGCCAGCAGCATCGCCTCGAAGAACAGCATGCACGCCGTCCACACGGGCGGCGCGCCGCCGAACCACGGCAGCACGTACTTGCCCATCAGGGGCTGCACCTGGAACAGCAGGAACGCGCTCAGGAAAATCGTAATTGCGTAAAGGAGCACGGGGGTCTCCGCCACACGCGGCCGGAGAGGTTACCGCGTCCAGCGCGGCAAGTCAAATGTTACGCTTCGGAGCCGCGACCGTAAGAATCAGAGCCGCGACCGTAAGGGAGCGGCGCCGTCGGCCCGCGGCTGCCGCGGCCACAGCCAAGGCGCCGCTCCCTTACGGTCGCGGCTCTGATTCGCCCGCCGCCGTCAGGGGACGCGGGCGACGGTGCGGCCGGACTCCGCCGCCAGGTAGAACGCCCCGGCGACCGGGGCGTCGATGCGGACGGCGCCGAACTCGGGCAGCGTGACGGTCACGCCCCGCCGCTCGCCGGCCGGCGCGTGGACGTACAGGAGCCACCGGCGGGCCGGGGCATCCCCCAGCACATGCGCCAGGGCGAAGACCGCGAGCGGCGTTTCCAGCGTCCACGGCCGCGGCGGGTCGGCGTCGGTGTCCAGCAGGAACCACCGATGCACATTCTTGTATTCGTCGGGAACGGCCGCCTGGTACGGGTGCTCGCGGGCGCGGTTGGCCACGAGCGCCCCCCTGCGCCAGAACTCGCGGAGGATGGGGACGGCGTACACGCGGTCAACCGCCTCTGCAATGGGGCGGAAGTACGGCTCCTGGGCCTCGCGGGTCTCCAGGTATCCGCGGAACTCGCGGACGGCTCGCGGCCGGACGAGCCACAGGCCGAACTGGACGGTGCCGCCGTAGCGCTCGGGCGTGAGGGCCTGGCCGCGCTCGGCGTACTGGTCGCGCTTGCTCTTCTTGCCCGGCGCGCCGGTGTGGCCGTCCCACGCCGAGAACTCGAACCAGAACTCCGGGTTGTAGCGGAGCGCCTCGGCCTCCATGAAGGCGGTCCAGTTCATCGACTCCACCTGCGGGCTCCAGACGGTGTAGTCGGTGATGGGCATCCAGTCGTGCAGGTAGTAACTGGGCGAGCCGCCGTCCCAGACGCTCGTTTCCCAGTTCATGCGTCCGGGGCGGTAGGCGGCGTACTGCGTCCACTGCGGCCAGCGGCCGAAATGCGACGGAGCGGGGGACACCTTGTACGCGATGAACCGCGCCGCGCGGCGCCACGCGGGCGACGAGAGACCCTCGCGCATCCCGTCCAGCAGCGCCTTGTACCTGGCCGCCCACCCGCCGCCCGAGTGCGCCTCGCAGTAGGCCGCGTCGCGGCCCGTGCCGTGGGCGTCGGTCCAGCGTTTCTCGTCGTCGAACTTCCCCAGCGGCGCCTCGTGGTTCGAGACCATGAGCACGAGCGGCGGCTCCGGGTACCACTCCTGGAGTTGCTTCATGGCCGGCGACGAGGTCCAGAGGCGTCCGGCCTCGCGCCACTGCTCAACCGGCCCGACGGGCGACAGGCGCTTGATGAGTTTGCCTTCCGCCGAGAGCACCCGCGCGCTGGTCTGCGGCGGATGGCTGCGGAAGCGCTCGTCCGCCAGCAGCACCGATTCCCACTGCGTGCCGACGAGCGAGATCGGCAGCCCCAGGGCCGAGCACCGCTTCATCGGCGCCTCGTAATACTCGCGGGCCGTCCATTTGCCGGGCATGCCGGCGTCCATCGTGGAGCCGAGGTTCGGAAAGGCGAACCACGGGAGCAGGTGGCTGCCCTTTTCGATCATCTCCAGTTGCCAGGCGGGGCCGAAGCCGGCGGGGGCGCTGCCGCGGTTCCAGTGCGCCGCCAGGGGCAGGGGGCGGCCCTCCGCGCTGCGGTTGGAGCGGCAGGCCTCGGCGCGAATCTCATCGACCACGGGACTGCGCCCTTCCGGCACAGCCGCCGCTGCGCAAACGGACACAAGGATGGCGAAGGCTGCGGCGGGCAGCAGGCTGGTGAAGGCCGCGGCGGGAGCGTGGCGTATCATGCCGGGGCAACCTCCCTGGGATGCGTCGGGCCGCTCACGCGCCCCCTCTCCTTTCTGTCGCTTTCATCCGCCGCCGGCTACGGACGCGCCTGGACGGGTTTGCGGCCGGGCGGGGCGGGCGCGAAGAAGTCGGCGGGCTTGAGGCCCAGTTGGCGGGCCGCCTCCAGGCAGCGGTCGATGCGGCCGATGTTCTGGCCGCGGCCGTTTGAGCCGAACGAGAACTTCGCCCCCGCCGCCTTCGCCATCGCCAGGAATGCCGCGCGGGGGATGCCCGACTGGCTGACCTCAACGGCTACGCCGTACTTGACCGCCGCGTCGATGACCTTGCGCATCCGCCCCTCGGTCCACAGCGCGTCGTAGTCCTTCTGGAGCACCGCCGGAAGGAACGTTACGTTGGCCAGGATGTCGATGGGTTCGGCGGCCATGATGCGCACGTGGAAATCGGCGTAGCGGTCCATGAAGTCCTGCGGGTCGTCGATGCGCACCTGGTCGGCCTTCCAGAGTTCCACGCGGCGGCCGTCCTTCTCGCGGAACGTCAGGGCGTCCGTCAGGACGTAGTCGAGTCGGGCCACCGTCTCCTTCGAGAAGCAGGTCATCCAGTCGAGGCCCTCGGCCTGGATGCCCTTATAGACGCCCTTGCCCTCCAGCGCGGCAATGTGGCGCTTAAGGTCCTCGTCGGTGGAGAGGACCACGGGATACTTGTTTTCCTTCGTGCCGGCGTGCTCGACGATGCCCAGTTTGACGTTGCGATCGCGCGCGAGGTCCAGCGCCTTTTCCAGGGTGAAGTTGTCGAGGTGGACGTGGTAGTCCACGCGCGGCAGGTCGTCGGCGGGGGGCTTCGTTTCGGCGGCCGGCGCGGCGGCGGCCTGCTCGGCGCCGGAGAGGCGTCCGCGAAAAATCGTGATTGTGCCGGTAGCCGCCGCCCCTGCCAGCAACTCGCGACGACGGATTTGCTTCTTCATGCCCATACCCTCCGAGTTATCTGCCGGCCGCCGCGCGCCCGGCGCGCCAAGCCGTCCGTTCCGCGTTCCGGCCCCGCGTTCCGCGCTCCGCGATTGCCCGGATGCTATCCCGCCGCCCCGACGATTGCAACACGTTGCGCTTCTGGTATGCTGCTTGCCACGTATCGGAGCCGCTACGGTATCAGAGCCGCGACCGTAAGGGAGCGGTGTTGTTGTCGTGCGCCCGCCGACGGCGCCGCTCCCTTTACGGCGCCGCTCCCTTACGGTCGCGGCTCTGATACGGCCGCGGCTCTGCTTCGGCGCCGTTGTGAAAGCATGGTTGTGCGAGAGTCTCGCCGCGCAAAGGGTGGAACACAGGAGCCGACCATGAATCCGACCTCGTGTATGTCGGCGGCCCTCGTGGTTCTCGGCTTGGCCGCCGCGGCCGCGCCGGCCGAACCGCCCGACGACCCCGCCGCGTGGACCGTCTATATCACCAACGACAACTGCCCCGACTACACGTGGGGCTTCACGGAGGAGCAGACCCGCCAGGCCTTCGCCGACATCGTGCGCGGCCACCTCGATGAAATGAATCGCACCGATTCCGAACCGGCGGCCGACCGCGACCGCTACAGCATGGCCGTGACGCAAGAGGCGCTGTGTTTTGTTGAACGGTATCCCCAGCGCAAGGGTGAACTCATCCGCCGCATGAAGGAAGGCCGCGTTTACGTCAGCCCCTACCTGTGCAACTCGCTGTGGGGCCTGGCAAGCACCGAGCAGACCATCCGCACGTTTTACCCCGCCCGGCGGCTGGAACGCGAGTGGGGCATCCCGAAGATCGAGGTCGCCGAGCACATCGAGGAACCCAGCCTGCCGTGGGGAACGGCTGCCATCCTGGCGGGTTGCGGCATACGGTGGCTCTCAAATCCGTTCTATGCCTACGATTCCACGTTCAAGGGCCTCAAGAACCCGCCGCTATTCGTCCTGGAAGGCCCCGACGGCTCGCGCGTGCGCGTCGTCATGGACCCGTGGGCGAGCAACAAGGCGAGTTACCAGCAGGGCGCGCGGATGCTGCGCGACACGGCCTCCATCACGAAGGAATGGCTGCCGCACTACCGCTCCCTGGGCGCGGCCTATCCGCTGAACGTCATCCTGGCCAGCGGGACGCACGGCGACATCAACCCCGGCTCGGGCGGCCAGGCCCGCGGCTTCGCCGAGGCCATCGCCAGGTACAACGCTTCGCCCGGCCCGCACCCGAAACTGGTGAACGCGACGCTGCCCATGTTCTGCCGCGCGGTTGACGAGGTCCAGGACCGCACGCCCTTCATGCCGGTTCTTCGCGGCTGCTTCGGCCACTCCTGGGACGCCTGGCCCGTGAGCCTCGCCAAATACGCCGCCGACATGCGCGAAGGCGAGCGGCAGTTCCTCGCGGCAGAGGCGCTCGTGGCCGTCGTCGGCCGCACCAGGCCGCAACTCTACGCCGAGACGCAGGCCGACCGCCGCCGGGCCGAGTGGTGCTGGGCCATGCTCTCCGACCACGCCTGGAACGGAACCGATGAGACGAACCGGCGACACAACGCCGGCCTGCGGCGGCGCTGGGCGGACGAACTTCTCGCCGTGTCCGCCCGCCTGACGGAACAGGTGTTGGGGCCGGCCGATATCGTTCCCACCGCCTCACATGCCTCGGCCTTCAACAGCCTGAGCGTGCCGCAGACGGGCCTGGTGCGCATTGCGGCCCCGGTCGCGGACGTCAAGTCGGCCTGGGATAATGGTAAATCTGTTGATTTCCAAATGATAGAAGAAGGCGGCCGGCGGATGTTGTGCCTGGCCGCCCGCGATGTGCCGGGCTTCGGCGTGCGGGTCATCGGCCTGAACCAGGAACCCCATCCCGTCGGCCCGAACCGGCTTCGCGCGACGCCGACTGGACTTGACGGTCCGTTTTATCGCCTCACGGTGGACCCCATGACGGGCGGCCTTGCGAGCCTTGTGCACAAGGCGAGCGGCGCGGACCTTATCGCGCCCGGACGGCGGGCGCTCGGACAAACGGTCTATTTCGACGGAACGGAGCACGCGCCGCAAGACGGACGCAGCGAAGTCGTGGCCGCCGGCCCGGTACTGGCGCGCCTCAAGACGAGCGGCGCAGCGGGGCCCGTCCGCGTCACCACGTTCGTCACGCTTTACGCCGACCTGGACCGCGTGGATTTTGACGTGCGCATCGCAAGGCCCGCGTCCACGCGCGAGGAGCGCCTGTGCCAGGTGTTCCCCGTCATGCACCGGGACGCGGTGGTGCGCGTCGAGACGCCGGGCGCGGTCATTCGTCCGGGCCCGCAGCCGGAGGGGGACCTTCTGCCGGGGGCCGACGTGCGGCGAGTGTGCGTGCAGGGTTTCGTGGATGTGTCGCTGCCGCAGGGACCCGGCGTCACGATCGTGCCTCTTGATGCGTTTCTCCTGCGGATGGACCAGGAGCCGCTCACCTTCGAGGCCCTCGGCAACGATCAGAACTACAAAGAGGTCTGCAAGGACCAGAACGGCGTGACGGAGTTCCGGTTCCGCTATGTGCTCTGCGGCCACGGCGGGCCGTATGAGCAGGCGCGGGCCGTGGCGTGGAGCCGCGCGGCTGCGGCTGGGCTGACGGTGGCGGAAGGCTTTTCCGCCCTCGGCGGCGTGGCGTCGCTCGTTGGACCCGATCCTGCCCGTGCCGTTGCCTTGTGCCTGAAGCCCGCCGACGATCCGGCCGCCGGCGGCGTCATCCTGCGCCTGTGGGAGACGGCCGGCTGCGACGGGCCGCTGGCCGTAGGCGTCCCCGGCTTCCGACGCGCCGTGCTGACGGACCTCCTTGAGCGCGACCTTCAGGAACTCAAGGTCGAGGGCGGGGCGGTCAATGTCCCCCTGCGGCCGCACGGCCTGGCCGCCGTCCGGCTTCTGCCCTAGCGGCCTCATGCCTTCGCGGGCGAAAGCATGGCACCCGCGCTCGCGCCTGTCCGAGCCGCGACCGTAAGGGAGCGGTGCCGTTCAGAGCCGCGACTGTAAGGCCCGCGTCAACGGCGCCGCTCCCTGACGGTCGCGGCTCTGTTTCGTCGCTGCGACTGGGGCGGTGCTGGGCGAGCGGTTCCAGCGCTTGACAAATCTCCGCCGCCCGACGAAAGTATGGCCGCGCGCCTGCGCCGAAAGGAGAGCCGCCCGTGCTTGCCGCCGTCCTGAAGGATTTCGACAAACTCGTGCTGGAAGACGTGCCCGTGCCGGACCCCGGCATCGGCGAGGCCGTTGTGCGCATCCGCTCGTGCGGCTTCTGCGCGACAGACTACAAGGCCATCAAGGGCATCCGGCGGAACGTCCGGTTCCCCGTCATCCCCGGCCACGAGCCGGCCGGCGTTGTGGCCAAGGCGGGGCCGGGCGTGCGGCAGTTCAAGGAAGGCGACGAGGTCATCCTTCAGCCCTCCGGCTACTGCGGCGCGTGCGCACATTGCCGCGCGGGCAACACGCACTACTGCGAGCACGCCTTCACGACAGGCGGCGACGGGCCGGACGTCACCTGGAACGGCTCGTTCGCCGAGTACACGCGGACCCTTGCGGCGTGCCTGTTCCACAAGCCCGCGGGCGTGCCGTTCGATTCGGCGGCGCTGACCGAACCTCTCTCGGGCGCGTGGAAGGGCGTCATCCACTACAGCCGGATGCAGGTGGGCGACGACGCGGTGGTCATCGGCGTGGGCGGCATCGGCCTCTTGTGCCTGATGGTGGCGGGGGCTGCCGGCGCCGGGCGGCTGATTGCCGTCGACACGAGCGATTATGCCCTCAGGAACGCCCTGGCCCTCGGGGCCACCCACGCCGTCAACCCGTCGCGCGAAGATGCAAAGACGCGTGTATATGAAATCATCCCGGGCGGGCCGGACCTGGTGGTGGAGGCCGCCGGCCCGATAGAGGCGGTGCGCCTCATGGCCGACCTCCGGCGCCGCGGCACGCGCTGGAACGTCTTCGGCATCACCACGCACGAGACCTTTGAACTTGACGGCGGGCGGACGCACTTCCTGGAAGGCCGCATGGACGCATCCTTCGGCACGACGCCCTGGGCCATGACCGCCGCCATCCGGCTGATGGAGCGCGGCGTGGTGGACCCGGGGCGGATAATCTCGCACCGCTTCCCGCTTGCCGAAATCCACAAGGCGATCGAGGTGATGGGCGGCCCGGAGCGCAACAAGGTAATCATCAATCCTTGATACTTGTTGGTCCGCCGCATGCGGCGGGTGTGTGGCACGGCCGGCTTGTCCGGCCGTGGCAGTCCCCGGCGTGCCGCCGCGGCCGGACAAGCCGGCCGTGCCACAGATGATATGACATATGATTATGCGAACGCTCATTTCGGACGGCATCGTCATCGCCCCGCGCGAGCGGCTCGAGGGCGGCTGGGTGCTGGCCGATGGCGAGCGGATTGCCGCCGTGGGCCGCGGACCGCCCCCCGCCGCCGACCGCCGCATCGACGCCGCAGGGCGGTTCATCGCGCCGGGGTTCATCGACCTCCACGCTCAGGGCTTCCGCGGGTACGACTTGTGGGACCCGTCGGACGAGAACTTCCTGCGAGCCATGCGGCAGATGGCCGCCACGGGCGTAACTGCCGCGCAGGCGTCGGTAGACCCCACGCTGGAGGTCTCGCGCATCATGCGGCCGCGAATCGGGCGGGCGGACGGGGGAGCACGCCTCCTGGGCCTCTATTTCGAGACGCCGTTCATCTCGATGGAAAAGCGCGGGGCGATTCCGCCCGACCGCGTCCGGCCGCCGTCGGCGGACCTGGCCCGCGAGATCCTGGCGCACTCGCGCGGCATCCTGTCGATGATAACCATGGCGCCGGAACTTCCCGGCGCCCTTGACCTGGTGCGGCTGTTTCGCGCGGCCGCGGGGCCGCTGGGGCCCGTCGTGGTCGCTCTCGGCCACACCGCCGCCACGTACGACCAGGCCGTCGCCGGCATCGAGGCGGGCATGACGCACTGCACGCACCTCTTTAACGCCATGCCGCCGCTGGGGCACCGCGAGCCGGGCGCGGCAGGGGCGCTCCTCGCGCGGCCGGAGGCGTCGGTGGAACTCATCTGCGACGGCGTGCACCTGCACCCGGCGGTCGTGCGGACGGCCGTCGCGTGCAAGGGCCCCGCCGGGACTTGCCTCATCACCGACTGCGTAAGCGCCCGCGACCGCCGCGTCGTGGACGGCGCCCCGCGCCTGGCCGACGGCACGCTGGCTGGGAGCGTACTGTCGATGGACCGGGCGGTAGCGAACGTCCAGCGCTTCGCGGGGGTGAGCCTGGAGCAGGCGGTCGAGATGGCCACCCTGAGCCCCGCCCGCGCCGCCGGCTGCGACCGCGCGAAGGGGTCGCTTGCGCCGGGCAAAGACGCCGACCTGGTCCTCTTCGACGCGGCCGTGAACGTGTCGCTGACGATGGTCGGCGGAGAGGTCGTGTGGTCCGCAGAAGCGAGGAACCACTGATGCGCATACTCCGAGGGTAACGAGCGGCGAGCGGGCGCCATCCTTGCCACATGCCGTCAGGGCTGATGAAATGGCCCGTGGGGCGGCAAGGCGGAAGAGACTTCAGGAGTAAACGATGACCGAACTCGTGTTCCATATTGAGGAGGACCCTGAGGGCGGATACACGGCACGGGCCGTCGGTGCCGCGATATTCACCGAGGCAGACACGCTGCCGGAATTGCGTGAAGGCATCCGCGAGGCCGTCACCTGCCATTTTGACCGCCCGGAGGATCGCCCCAGGATAGTCCGCCTGCACTTCACCCGCGACGAGGTCATGGCGTTGTGAGAATGCCGAGGGATATCTCCGGCGGCGACCTTGTGCGGGCGCTGGGCCGGCTCGGATATAAGGTTACACGCCAGGCCGGTAGCCACTCCGCCTGACCGCCGACCTGCCTGCTGGACAGAATCACATCACAATTCCGAATCACAACCCTGTCAAAGTTGGGACCTAAGCGCCATCCTGCGTGAAATTGCCGAGCAGACGCACCTCACTCGAGAAGAACTTCTGCGGAAACTTCTTGGGTGATGCTACAGCGCTGCTGCTCGCTGCCTGTCGGAAGACCCCCGCACAAACGCGCTCACAACGTCGTGGCGTTAACGACTCCCGCAGAAGCGGGGCGCGCGCCATGCCGCAAGTTCCACAAGTGAGGCCGAAACCTTTGCTTCAGACGAGGAGAGTCTTTCCGGGCACGGCGATTTCCACGGGCGGCAGCGAGGCGCCCAGGTCGAGCGCGGGCGGCATGAGGTCCAGTTTCGATTCCTTCAGGACCCAGGAGTAGTTTATTTCGCGGCCGGTGTAGGCCGCCATGCGGCCCATGACGGCCGCAAGCGTGCTCTCGGCGACGGTGCGGCACTCATTGAGGGGCCTGCCGGCGCGGATGCCGGCGATGAGATCGGCGTGCTCCTGGACGTAGGGGCTGGCCTGCTCGCCCTGGAAGTTCCACGCGGCCGGGCCGCCGATGTATCCCGCGCAGTTCGACATGCCCTTTGTGCCGGCGACGTGCTCGGAGACGCGGTTCGAGCAGTTCGCGCTCTGGCGGCAGTAACTGGCCCAGCGCACGCCGCCGTCGTACTCGAACTCCACGGCGAAATGGTCGTAGATATGTCCGAACTCCGGGGCGGTTTGCTGCTGGCGCCCGCCCACGCCGATGCACTTCCTGGGCGGCCCCTTCATCACCCAGCACATGACGTCGATGTTGTGCACGTGCTGCTCCACGATGTGGTCGCCCGAGAGCCACGTGAAGTAGTTCCAGTTGCGGACCTGCCACTCCATGTCGGCCCAGCCGGCCTGGCGTTCGACGGCGGGGTAGTAACTGTAGTCGCCCATCCAGTAAACGTGCCCGGCGGTGACGTCGCCGATGGCTCCCTGGTGCAGGCGCTTGATGGTCTCGACGTAGGCGGCCTGGTGCCGCCGCTGCGTGCCGGCGACGACGCCGAGTTTTTTCCGGTCCGCCACCTCGGCGCTGGCGAGCACCGAGCGGATGCCCGCCGGGTCCACGCCGACGGGCTTCTCCATGAACACGTGCCGCCCGGCCTCCAGCGCGGCCGCAAGGTGCGCCGGCCGGAACCCCGGCGGGGCGCACAGGAGCACCAGGTCGATGTCGCACGCGATGACCTTCTTATAATTGTCGAAGCCTGAGAAACAGCGATCGGGCGCGACCTTGCACTTCTCGCCCATCGCGGCCAGGCCCTTGCCGAGCGCGTCGGCCACGCCGGGGAAAAGGTCCCCAAGGGCGACGACCTCGACGCCGGGCGATGAATCCAGGCAGTTCTTGATGGCGTCGCGGCCCCGGCGCCCGCAGCCGACCAGGCCCACGCGTATCTTGTCGGACCCGGCGGCGTGGGCGTAGTGCGCAGCGGCCGCCAGGGCGGCTGCGCCCGCCGCGGTCGCGGCCGCGCTCCTGACGAATTCCCGCCGCGTTATCGTGTTCGACCGGCCGTGCGCGTCCTGCTCTGCCATCGGTTCTCCTCCTTGAAAGGTCCCAGTTGATTGCTGCGGGAGTTTACCCGGTCTGCTGGGCAAGGGGAAGGGGATTGCGCGGCACGCTTTCGCTGGCATGCGCCGGGGGCGGCCCCTATAATGCCGCGCCGCCGGGCCGTGGGCGCAGGGCCCGCGGGCATCTCCGCCTGTCGCTTGTGGCCGCCGCTTTACAGCGGCGGCTCGATGCGGCTACCGGCGACGCCCCGGCGTGCCGGGCCTGCGGCGGAGGAACGGGGATGCTTGCGGCGGCCGCGGAGGGGCCAGGGCGATGCGCATTCTCGTAACCGGCGGCGCGGGGTTCCTGGGGTCGCACCTGGCGGACCGCCTG
Organism: Planctomycetota bacterium; assembly: GCA_016872895.1. GTDB lineage: Bacteria > Planctomycetota > Phycisphaerae > FEN-1346 > FEN-1346 > VGYT01. The sequence goes on along the minus strand of VGYT01000071.1, from coordinate 2,007 downwards.
GTCGCCGATGGGCACGAGGTCGTCTGCATCGACAATCTCTCCTCCGGGCGGCTGCGGAACGTCGAGCGCCTGGCGGCGAGCGGCCGGTTCCGATTCATCGAGGCCGACGTGCTTGACCCGCTGCCGCCCTGCGGGCCGCTTGACTGCATCTACCACCTGGCGTCGCCTGTTCCGTGCGCCTGCCGCGAGGACCGGCCCGTCGCCACGCTGCGTACGGCCGCGGAGGGCACGCGGCGGGTGCTTGACCTTGCGGCCGAGGCCGGCGCGGTCTTCCTCCTGGCCTCGTCCAGCGAGGTGTACGGCAACCCGCGCACGCACCCGCAGGTGGAGACCGACGCCGGGCGCGTCAGCCCGGTCGGCCCCCGCTCGGCGTACGACGAGGGGAAGCGCTTCGCCGAGGCGCTGGCGGCGGCGTACGCGCGGCAGGGCGGGGTGAAGGTGCGCATCGCGCGGATCTTCAACACCTTCGGGCCGCGCATGCGACCGGACGACGGCCGCGTCATTCCCGCGTTCATCGTGCAGGCACTGGCGGGGCGGCCCCTGTCGGTCCACGGCAGCGGTGAGCAGACGCGCAGTTTCTGCTACGTGTCGGACATGGTCGAGGGCCTGCTGAGCCTGGCCGGGAGCGACTACGGCGGTCCCGTGAACCTGGGCAACCCGGACGAGGTGACGATCCTGGGGCTTGCCTCGGATGTCCTCGGCCTGACGGGGGCGGCGGGCGGGTCTGAAATCTCAAATCGGAGATCTCAAATCTCAATAGAGTTCCTGCCGCCGCGGCCGGACGACCCGGTGCGCCGGCGTCCGGACATCGGGCTGGCGCAGCGCCTCCTGGGCTGGCAGCCGCGCGTCCCACGCGCCGAGGGCCTCAAACAAACCATCGAGTACTACCGAAGTGAGGAGCCGGTCGCATGAAAATCTTCGTCACGGGCGGGGCAGGATACATCGGCAGCCACGTTGTGCGCCTGCTGCTGGAGTCCGGGCACCAGGTGCGCGTGTACGACGACCTGTCGAAGGGTCACGCGGCGGCGGTGCCGGCCGAGGCGCTCTTCCGCGGCGACCTCCTCGCCGATGTGCGGCTGGACGAGGCGCTGGCCGGCGGCTGGGATTGCGTCATGCATTTTGCCGCCCGCACCTCCGTGGCCGAGAGCGTGAAGGACCCCGAGACGTACTACTCGAACAACGTCGCCGGGAGCCTGCGCCTGGCGGCGGCGATGCGTCGGGCGGGCGTCGGGCGGATCGTCTTTTCCTCCACCGCGGCCACGTACGGCAATCCCCTCAAGACGCCCATCCCGGAGGACCACCCGACCGCGCCCATCAACGCCTACGGGCAGACGAAACTGGACTTCGAGCACGCGCTGAGTTACTACGCCGGTGCATACGGCCTGGGGTACGCCGTGCTGCGGTACTTCAACGCCGCCGGGGCGGCCCCGGACGCCCGCATCGGCGAGGACCACCGGCCCGAGACGCACCTGGTGCCCGTCGTGCTCCAGGTCGCCCTGGGGCGGCGCGACGCCGTCACGGTCCACGGCAAAGACTATCCGACGGCCGACGGCACGGGCATCCGCGATTATGTCCACGTGTGCGACCTGGCGCAGGCCCACGTCCTGGCCATGCAGGCGATTCAACCGGGCCGCGGCCTCACGTACAACCTGGGCAACGGCGCGGGGTACTCCGTGCGCCAGGTGATCGAGGCCGCACGCCGGGTCACGCGCCGCACCATCGCGGTGCGGGAAGGCCCCCGGCGGCCGGGCGACCCGCCGGCTCTGGTCGCCTCCAGCGAGAAGATCGCGCGCGACCTGGGGTGGAAGCCCGCGTACCCGGCCCTCGAGGCCATCATCGAGACGGCGTGGCGGTGGCACCGCGAGCATCCCGACGGCTACGCTCATTGACGCTGCCGCGTTAGCCGCGCCGCAGGAGGAGAGCGCGATGAGCCATGTGCTTCTGGCGCGGCTTCGGCCGCGCCTGAAAGTCTGGATCGAGGTCGGCGGTCGGCCGGTGTTCGGCGAC
>VGYT01000070.1 GCA_016872895.1 Planctomycetota bacterium | reverse complement strand
GAAGGCGGCCGGCGAAGAAAAAGCGCCCGCGGCCGGGGCGGCGCAACTGCCCGGCCCGCCCGACGCCGAGGGCTGGCAGGCGCTCTTCGACGGCAAGACCCTGGCCGGCTGGAAGGTGACCGACTTCGGCGGCCAGGGGCCCGTCGGCATCGTCGGCGGCGAGATCGTCGCCAAGATGGGACAGGGCGACATGACGGGCGTCACCTGGGCCGGCGGCGCCATCCCGCGCATAGACTACGAACTTTCCGTCCAGGCCAAGAAGACCGACGGCAGCGACTTTTTCTGCGGCCTGACGTTCCCGTACAAGGACACCTGCGCCAGTTTCATAGTGGGTGGATGGGGGGGCACGCTGTGCGGCATATCGAGCCTCGACGGCTTCGACGCCTCGGAGAACGAGACGACCAAGTTCATGGAGTTCAAGACCGGCGAGTGGTACACGGTGCGCGTGCGGGTGACCGCCGCGAAGATAGAGGCATGGATAGACGACGATAAGATGGTTGACGTGGAAATCGGCGACCGCAAGGTCTCCGTGCGGTGGGAAGTGGAGTCCAGCCAGCCCCTCGGCCTGGCGGCGTGGCGCACCGGCGCCGCCTGGCGCGACATCCGTATTCGCAAGATAAGCGAGTAGCGCTGGGGGCGCGACTCGCGCTGCAACGCCAGCTCGCGCGGCGGGTCTGCGCACCCGCCGCGCAAGGCAGCCGCCGCTTTACAGCGGCGGCTCGACCGGCGGCGGCTCGACTGCGGCGGGTCGGCCGCGAACCGGCAAGGAGGGCCCCATGCGCGCGATGCTCGTGTCGGCGATTGCGTTCCTTGCGGCCTGGCCCGCCCTCGCCGCCGAAGCGCAGCGCCCGACGGCCGAGTGGCCCCAACTTCAGGGCAACCCCGCACACACCGGCTACACGGCCGACCAGCCGGGGCCGCCGTACCGCGTCAAGTGGCACCGCGACCTGGAAGAACCCACGGCTTCCTCGGCCCAGCCCGTGGTGGCGGGCGAGCGGGTCTTCGTCGGCACGGGCTGGGGGAACCTGTACGCCCTCGGCCGCGCCGACGGCAAGACCGCCTGGACCTATAAGACCGGCGCCCCCATCCTTTCCACGGCGGCGTGCGCGGGGGACCTGGTTTTCGTTACGTCGCTTGACCGCCGGTGCCACGCCGTGCGTGCCGCCGACGGCACGGCCGCGTGGACGTTCGAGGCAGGCGAGCCTATATGGGCGTCGCCCGTCGTGGCCGACGGGCGCGTGTACGTTGCCGGCCGCGATGGCTTCGTGTACGCGCTCGACGCCGCCTCCGGCCGCGAGGCGTGGCGGTCGCCCGTGCCGAGCCTGGTCATGTGCACGCCTGCGCTGGCCGACGGCGTGCTCTACGTGGGCGCGGGCGACATGCGCGTTTACGCGCTGGATGCCCGCGACGGCCGCCGCCGCTGGCAGTCCGAGCAACTGCGCGGCGCGGCCATGCGCGAATACTGGCTCGTTGCGGCACACGGGACGGTCATCGCCACGGTCCAGCACGCGGCATCCATGCGGGCCGCGTGGCACGCCATTCAGAAGGCCGTCATGGAGCCATTCATCGAGGCCCACAAGGACGACGCCGTCCTGGTGGAGGACGAGGTGTTTGGGATGCTCGAGCAGCGGTTCCGCGAGCACCCCGACGAGCAGACGACGCTCGTCCTTGAGGCCGCCACGGGCCGGCAGAAACTCATCGTGCCCCTGGTGGCGGTCGAAGGCGGGGGAAGTACAACCATTCCGCCCGCCGTTGACCCGCAGGGCTGGGCGTACTTCGTCTATGCGAACATACACCTGAGCGCATCCGGCAACGCGTTCTTCGGGCGGCTGAACCTGGACACCGGCCGCATGCAGCCCCTGCTGGTGGATCGCTTCGCCGGGCCGGCGCAACTCCTGGGCTTCCCCGGCCACAAGCCGAAGGGCGGGGGGGAGTTCACGCGCGGCAGGGGCGACTTCTACGGCGGCTTCTGCGTCATGGACCAGGGGTGGGCGGTGAGCGTGGGCGGCGAGATAGCATTTCCCGTGCGCGACCCGTCGTGGCCGTTCGAGGCGCCCTTCCACAACTGGCACAACATCCGCACCGGCGAGGGCGGATACGTGGCCGGCGACAGCGGCCAGCGGCGCCTGGGCGGCCTGGGCAAGTACGGCGGCGGGTATCACAGCACCGTCTCGCCCGTGGCCATCGCCGGGAAGGAACTCTTCCACAAATCGCCGCGAAGCGTGGTGTTTGCGTTTGAGGGTAAGTAACGCGCCGCCGGCGGCGCCGCGGCTGAGGAGGCCCTACATGATTCGCATCTTTGATGCGAGCCTGGGCGGCACATGCGGCACGGCCGGCTTGTCCGGCCGTGGCGGGTGGGCGGCGGCTTGCACGGCCGGGCGAGCCGGCCGTGCCGCATGGCACGCTGCTTGCCTGGCGGCGGCGGGCGCGGGGGTCTTTCTGGCGGCCGTCGGCGCATGGCACGACGCCGCGACGGGTGCCGAGCCTGACGCGCCTCGTCCTGCGCGCGGCGAGGGTGCGCGCCCCGCACCCGCGCGCACCGACGCCGCCCGCGATGAGTCCGGCGGCGCGGGAGGCCCGCGCCCTGCGGCCGCGCGACCGCCCGCGCCTCGTCCTGCGCGCGGCGAGGCCGACGGCGGCGCATATCCCGCCCTCGGCTGGCTGGTGCGGGCCGAGGCGGGCGGCGTAGCGCTCGGCCGCACGCGCGACGTCGTCGAGCACGTCCGCGGCCTGCCGGGGATTTACACGGGCGCGGCCGACCCTGTGGTGGCGGTGCGGTTCGGCACGGCCGACTCGCGGCCGCAGGACGGGCCGCGGTCGGCGGTCCACCGCGAGGCGGTGTACGACGCTCCCGGCGGTCGGACGCGCATCGTTTTCGGCCGCCTGTCGCCGGCGGTCCTGGTTGAGAGCGCCGAGAAATCGCTGCGATTTGCTCCGGCGAAGGCCGCGGCCGCGCCGGCCGGGCGGCCCGGAGATCGCCGCGATTTTGCGCCCAGCGCGCCCGAGGACGCCCGCCTGCCGCGCTACGTGGCGTTTGTGGCGGCCGCCGCCGACGGCCGCCCGTCCGGGCCGCGAGTGCTGGCCGTCGCGGAACTCGGCGAGGCGGGCGTGCGCCTGGAGATGGCCGAGCCGTGGCTGGTGGCATGGTTCGGCCAGGACGCCCCCGCGCGCGGCCACGCGGAGGTCGCCGACCAGCAGTCGCCCGCGGGGTCGAACAAGGCGCTCCTGTCCGGCGGCGGCGCGGACCGGCTCGACGTGCCGGTGCTGGTGCGTCTTGAGCGGCGACCGGCGGCCCTTGCGCTTCGCGGCGGGGAGTTGGTGCTTGAGTTTGCTGGCCCGGCGGGCAAGGTTGCCCTGATGCCGCTCTTTGGCCGGCGCATCTGGCTGGCCGAGGAAACCGAGGCGTGGAAGTCCGGCCTGCCGGAGGAAGTGCTGCGGCAGGCGCGGTTGTGGGCGAGGGCGCTGCGCGATTTTCCGGTGAGCGTCGAGGAGTCGGCGTCGGCGGACCCTGAGCGCGGCGAGGTCGTTTTCGCGGAGAAGTTCGCGTGGACCTCGATGGAAGATGATTGGCGCACGCCGCCCGTCAAGGCCGCGCCCGTGCCGCCGATGCTCGCCGTGGCGCTGGGCGGGGGCATGCCGGTCACGTTTCACTCAGGCGGCCGCCAGGTGAAGCCCGCGGACGGGCGGTGGATGGACCAGGCCGGCGGCGCGATGTTCATCGAGGGCGCCGATGCGTACGAGTGGCGCCTGGCGGGCCTGGGGAAATACGTGTTGCCGCCGGCGGCGCCGGCTCGGCCCGCGGCCGTGCCGGCGGATGCACGCCCGCTCGTGGAGCGCCTGGAGCGGCACGTGCGCGAGATGGTCCAGGCGGGGCTGCTGCGGCCGCTCCTCTACATCCACGGCGGCCTCGGCACGGACTGGTACGCCAACTGGTACTGGGCCGGAGGGCCGGAGACGGTCGGGGCGATTGCGCGGGCGCAGCCGTATCTTTCGGCGGACCTCCAGGCGGCGGTGCGCGAGTACGCGGCCACGGAGTTGGCCGCGCGGCCGCCGCTTACGTATGACCGCTCGCTCTACGCGACGGGGGCGGAGCGGGCGCCGTACGCTATTCCGTACGACCAGGTGCGGGCGGGCACGTCGGCGGCCCGCGAAGAGGCGTACCGGCGGCGGAACTTCCTCCTGGACCTGTACCGGCTGGAGGCGGCCCGCGCGGCCCTGGGCGTAGGCCCGGACCCCGCGGCCCTGCGAGAGCAGGCAGGACGGCTGGCGGCGGACCTGGAGGCGCGGATGGACTGGGCCATCCTGGGTCCGTCACGGCTGCGCACGGTCAGCAACGTGCACGAGGCGCGCTTTATGACGCTCCAGGGCTCAGCCGCGTACAACAGTTGGCTGGCCGGAGCCGTGGGCCTTGCGCGGCTAGCGCGGCGGAACGGGTGGGCGAAGGAGGAGCAGCAGGCCTGGCGCCTGGCGGCCAGGCTGGCCGCGGCCCGCGTCGGCCAGGCCAGGTATGTGGCCGAGATGCACCGGATGGGCCTTGTTCGCGGCCGGGCGGAAGACGACCCGCGGTGCATCGCCCATATCGACCCGGCGTGCACCGTTGTGCGCTGGGGGCCGGTGGGCACGGTGACCATGCAGGACCAGGAGTTCCCGCCGTTTATCGACCTCGTGCCGGAGGTCGGCCGCCTTCTGGGCGACTTCGCGCGGCCGGAGTGTGCCATGTACCTGGCGCACCTTGACGAGGCGTTTCCGTACTGGTACCTGAGCGAGGGGCCGAAGCAGACGGCCACGGAGCACCGCACGTGCCCGCTGTGGCACATCTCGGGCAACGTGGCCGCGCAGGCGTACGTGCTGGGCGGCAAGGGCGAGGCCGTCCGCCGCTACGTGGACGCGACGCGCTTCAAGGGCGACCTGTTTTATATTCAGAACCTTGTGGCGGCCATCGAGAGTTACGCGGAGTAGCACTACGAGGCCGCATAGCGCGGCGGGTCTCCGCACCCGCCGCGAGAGTTTGAGGAGCACGCATGTGACGACCTGCAAGCCTACCCGCCGCGAGTTCCTCTTTCGCGCCGCCGCGATGGCGGCGATCGGCGCGCTCGGCCGGCCCGTCCGGGGCGCCGCGCCCGCCGGCCCGGTGAGCGCCGCCTCGGCGTCCGCAGGCGCAGCGCCCGGCGCGGAGTCCGGCGCTTCCGCCGCAGGTTCCGCGTCCGCCGGCCCGCCGGCCGGCCGGCGGCCGAACATCGTCTTCATCCTGGCCGACGACCTCGGCTACGGCGACATCGGCTGCTACGGCTGCCGCGACATCCGCACGCCCGCCATCGACGGCCTTGCGGCCGAAGGCGTACGGTTCTCGCAGTACTACGCCGCGGGAGCGGAATGCACGCCCACCCGCACGGCCCTCTTGACGGGCCGCTACTTCCACCGCGTGGGCGGCCTTGAGTGCGCCATCGGCACGGGCAACGTCGGCCGCTACGACGACGCCGTCCGCCTGGCCGCACAGCACGACCTGGGCCTGCCCGCCGAGGAGACGAGCATCGCCCGCCTCATCAAGGACGCCGGATACCGCACCGCCGTCTGCGGCAAGTGGCACCTGGGGTACGAGCCGAAGTTCCTTCCCTCGCGGCACGGGTTCGACCGATTTATCGGCATACTTGGGGGCAACGCCGACTACTTTCATCACTGCGAGACGGACGGCACGAAGGTGCTCTACGAGAACGACAGGCCGGTCGAGCGCCCGGAGTACCTGACCGACCTGATAACGGACGAGTCGGTTGCGTTCATCCGCGCGGCGGCCGGCGCGCCGTTTTTCCTGTACGTCGCTTACACCGCCCCGCACAGCCCGTACCAGGGGCCGAAGGACCGCTCGCCCGCCCCCGTGCCGAAGGAGAAGGCCGAGGCGGGCACGCGCGCGAAACTCATCGAGATGATTGAAGCGATGGACGCGGGAGTGGGCAAGATCCTCCGCGCCCTCGACGAAAAGGGCCTGGCCGCAGGCACGCTCGTCTTCTTCGTCAGCGACAACGGCGGCACGGGGCCGGGCACGAACACGCCCCTGTCGGGCGGAAAGGGGACCACGCGCGAGGGCGGCATCCGCGTGCCGTGCATCGCGCGGTGGCCGGGCGTGCTGCCACGCGGCCGCGCGGTGGAGACGCCCGCGATTACGATGGACCTTTCCGTATCGCTGGTTGCCGCGGCCGGGGCGCGGTGGCCCGCCGGCCGCACGCCCGACGGCATAGACATCCTGGCCTATGTGCGCGACGGCACGGCGCCGCCCGCGCGGCCGCTTTTTTTCCGCAACCGCCGCGGCGAGAACACGTGGCGGGCCGTCCGCGACGGCAGCATGAAGCACCTCTCGCGCCAGTCGGGCGAGAAAACCGAGCAGTGGCTGTACGACCTGGCGGCCGACGCGGCGGAAAAGAACGACCTGGCTGCCGCGCGCCCCGACGAAGTCAAGCGCCTGAAGGCCCTCCTTGCGGCGTGGGAAAAAGAGGTCCAGCCGCGACGCTGATGTGCGGCGCGACGCCCCCTCTGAGCGCGGCGGGTCTCCGCACCCCCCGCGCAAAACGCGCGGGCCGGTGAGGTCAGGGTTCGCGGCAAACAGCGGAGGAACGTCTATATGGGTCATTCTATCGCGATTCTGCGTGCCGGTGCGGTGACGGCGCTCGGCCTTGCCGCCGTCTGCTGCGGCGCCCGCGCCGGGGAGCCGGCGCTCGTGCTCGTGCGCGACGGGCAGCCGGCGTGCGTCATCGTTACGGCGGCTGCGCCCTCGCCGCCGGCTGCGGCCGGGGCGGCGGAACTCCAGGCGTACGTCAAGAAGGCCTCCGGCGCGGTCGTGCCCATCAAGAAAGAGGACGCCCTCTCTGCCGACGAGCGCGCAGGGGCGCTGGTCGTCGTCGGCGCTGGGCAACTGGCCAGGGAGGCGGGGGCCGACGCCGCATCGCTGCCGCCGGAAGGGTTCCTCATCCGCACCGCCGGCCGGCGGCTCATCCTGCTCGGCCGCGACGACCCCGTCCGCGGCCGCGACTGCCAGCAGGGGACATACTTCGCTGCCGCCGCGCTCCTTGAAGATGCGCTGGGCGTGCGATGGCTGTGGCCGGGACCGCTGGGCGAGGTCGTGCCTCCCGCGCGCACAATCGCGGTCGGGCCGCTGGACCGGCGCGAGTCGCCGCGCCTGGTCCAGCGCAAGTTGCGCGACTGGCTGGCCGGCCGCACGGGCGATAAGTGGGACGCCGCCCGCCGCGCGATGGCGATGGACGATGCCCGCCTGGGCGAAATGGCCGCACAGTCGGCCGCCTGGCTGCGGCGGCAGCGACTCGGACGCAGCGTCGAGTTCCAGTACGGTCACGCCTTCGGCTCGTGGTGGGAGCGGCATCACCAGGCGCACCCGGACTGGTTCGCGCAGCAGTCGGGCGGCGGGCGCGAGTGGCCCGCCGGCCTGGGCGGATATGACCGAGTGAAGATATGCGTATCCAACCCTGCCGTGCTTGATCAGTGGGCGGCCGACGCCCTGGCGTTCTTCAAGGCGCACCCGGAGGCGGCGTCGTTCTCGGCCTCGCCCAACGACAACGCTTACAGCGGCCACTGCATGTGCGAGCGGTGCAGGGCGTGGGACGCCCCTGACGCGCCGAAGGTGCAACTGGCCAGCGTGGACGAAAAGGGCGGGAAGGTCGCGTTCGAGTATCCCGCTCTTACGGACCGGTACGTTCATTTCTATAACCTTGCGGCCGAGCGGCTGGCCCGCGAGGCGCCGGGGAAACTCGTGGGCGGATACGCCTACGGCGCCTGGAAAACGCCGCCCGTGCGCGAGCGGCCGCGCGAAAACGTCCTCATCGGCTTCGTCGGCTTCGGATACACCAGCGACGAGGCCAGGGCCGAGGCCCGCCGCTCATGGGACGCCTGGGCCAAGACGGCGCCGCGCCTTTTCCTGCGGCCGAACCTGTTGCACGACGGCTACGGGTATCCGCTCAATTACGCCCGCCGGCTGGGCGAGGACCTGCGCCACTGCGGCGAGACGGGCATGACGGCAGCCGACTTCGATTCGCTCGTCCACCACTGGGCCGGCCAGGGGCTGAACTATTACGTCCTTGCGCGGATGTTGTGGAACCCGTCGGCGGATGTTGATGCCATCATCAATGATTACTGCCGCAGCGGCTTCGGCGCAGCGTCCCCGGCCGTCCGGGCGTACTTCGACGCCCTGGAGCGCCACACGAACTCGCTGGCGGCGGCCTTGCCGCCCGGCGCGGGCGGGCGGAGCCCCGACTTCATCCAGGCCGCCCCGGAGCGGTTTACGCCCGACGTCCTGGCTGCGCTCGGCGGGCACGTGGAGAAAGCGCGGGGGCTGGCCGCGGGCGACCCTGTTGTGCTTAAGCGCGTGGAGTTTCTTGCGGCGGGCCTGGAGTATGCGCGACTTCAGACCGGCGCAATCCGCGCCATCCGGGCGGCCGAGCAGAGCAAGGACTGGACGGCCGCCCGTGCAGCAGTGGAGGCCCGCGAACGGTTCCTCCGCGAGAACCTCTACGAGTTCGCCCTGGGCGTGCCGAACCTGGCTTGGCTCCAGGCGTCGCGGCGGAGCGTCACGTTTGGGCGAGCCGCGCCGCGTTCCGAGGCCGCGCCTGCCGCCGCCAGGTAGAACCGCAAAAAGACCGTTACGTTTCTTGCGCGGCGGTCTCCGTACCCGCCGCGCAAAGGCGCGTTGTCGCGTATGGCGCGCCGGGGCCGGCCGAGCGGCGGCTGTGCATATGTATTTGCCTGGCGCATGGCGGATGTGCTGCGGCCGGCTTCTTCGGCCGCGGGAAGGGCCGGCGGCGATCCGCCGCGGCCGGGCAAGCCGGCCGCGCCACGTGTGCTGCCTGGGTCCGCGCAGAACTCGAACGCAGGCGCGGGTGCAACGGAAGAGGGGGCTTGCATGAGGCGTGCGGCTGTTCTGGCGGCGATTGTGGAACTGCTGGCCTGCGCGGCGGCGGCCGAGGAATGGCCCGCCTGGCGCGGGCCGCGCGGCGACGGCACGAGCAGCGAGACCCTCGTGCCCCTGGCGTGGAGCGCATCGGAGAACATCGCGTGGAAGGCGCGCGTCCCCGGCAAGGGCCACTCGTCGCCCGTCGTGTGGGGCGACCGCGTGTTCGTCACCACGTGCGAGGAGCAGCAGCAGACGCGGGAACTGCTATGCTTTGACGCCGCATCCGGCCGGCTCGTGTGGCGGCGCGTGGTCCTTACGGCGCCGCTGGAGAAAAAGAACAACCTGAACTCGTACGCCTCCGGCACGCCTGCCACCGACGGCCGCCGCGTGTGGGCGACTTTTCTGGAATATCCCAGGGTGCAGGTCGCCTGCTACGACTTTGAAGGGAAGGAACTCTGGCGCCGCTCGCCCGGCGAGTTCCACTCGATGCACGGCTACTGTAGTTCGCTGCTTCCGTATAAAGATATGGTGATTCTGAACGCCGACCAGGACGCCGAGGCGTACATCGCGGCCTTCGACGGGGCCACCGGCCGCGAGCGGTGGCGCATCGACCGGCCGAACCGCACGCGGTCGTACGTTCCGCCCGTGGTGTTCGAGGCGGCGGGCAAACGGCAGATGGTCCTGGCGGGCTCAAAGTGCGTCGCATCGTACGACCCCGACACCGGCCGCCAGCACTGGATCGTGGACGGCCCCACGGACCAGTTCGTCGCAAGCGCGGTCTTCGCGGAGGGCCTGTTCTTCATCACGGGCGGGTACCCGTCGCTTCACCTTATCGCGATACGTCCTGACGGGTCGGGGAACGTTACGGAGAGCCACGTCGCCTGGCACGAGCGGAAGAGCCCGGCGTACGTGCCGTCGCCCATCGCGGCCGGGCCGCACTTCTTCGTGGTCTCCGACGCCGGGACGGCCAGTTGCCTGGAGGCCCGCACGGGGCGGTACCTGTGGAGCGAGAAACTGGGCCGCCATCACAGCGCCAGCCCCGTGTCGGCCGCCGGGCGGCTGTACTTCCTGGACGACGACGGTCAGATGTTCGTCGTCAGGGCGGCCGGGAAGTTCGAGGTCCTGGCGAAGAACGCGCTGGGCGAGCAGTGCCGCGCGTCGCCGGCGATTTCGCGCGGGCGGCTGTTCATCCGCGGCGCGGAGAACCTGTACTGCATCAGGTAGGCGAGGGCGGCAGTCGCCCGCTTATAGGCGGCGAAACAGAGCCGCGACCGTAAGGGAGCGGCGCCGTCGTCGTGGAGTGCTCGCGGCGAACGGCACCGCTCCCTTACGGTCGCGGCTCTGATACTGCGCACAATGCGCGCGGCGAAAGCCCTTGTCGCCGCGCGGGCGGGGGCGTATCATTTCCGCTTTCCGGGAGGCTCGGATGAGGCGGCACGGACAAGTGCGGCGGTATCTGGTGGCGTTCGACACGGCCCGCCTGCCGCAGGTCTTCACAGACGTGGTCGTGCTGGGCAGCGGCGTGGCGGCGCTGCGTGCGGCCCTGGAGATGGCGCCCGCGCTCCAGGTGACGATCCTCACGAAGAGCCGCATGACGGAGTCGAACAGTTACTACGCGCAGGGGGGCATCGCGGCGGCGGTCGCACCGCCCGACACCATCGCCGACCACATGGCCGACACGCTGGCCACCGGGTGCGGCCTGTCGGACGAGGCTGTGGTGCGGCAGGTGGTGACGGCGGCGCCGGAGTGCATCCGCGAACTCATCGAGTGGGGGGCGGCGTTCGACCAGTCGGGCGGCCGGATCAACGTCGGGCGCGAGGGCGGCCACTCCGCCCCGCGCATCCTGCACGCGCGCGGCGATGAGACCGGCAAGGAAATCACCTCGGCCCTGCTTCGCCGCGCGGCCGACTGCGAGTCGATCGACATCCGCGAGGACACGTTCGCCATCGACCTGCTGACCGTCGAGGGCGCGGTCGTGGGCGTCCTGGCGTGGCACGCCGTGCGCGGCCTGTTCGTGGTGCGGGCCCGGCGGACCGTGCTGGCGACAGGGGGCCTGGGGCGCATCTACCGCGAGACCTCCAACCCGGAGGTGGCCACCGGCGACGGCCTGGCGATGGCCTACCGCGCGGGGGCGGTGCTGGCGGACATGGAGTTCGTCCAGTTCCACCCCACGACGCTCTACATTGCGGGCGCCAGCCGCCACCTGGTGTCGGAGACGGTGCGCGGCGAGGGCGGCCGGCTGGTGGACAAGGCCGGCCGGCCCTTCATGCACGAGTATCATCCCCAGGCGGACCTTGCTCCGCGCGACGTCGTCAGCCGCGCAATAGTCGAGCACATCCGCAAGACCGGCGAGACGCACGTCTTCCTGGACCTCGCGCACCTGGGGGCGGAGGCGCGCAAGCGCTTTCCCGGCATAGCGAAGGCGTGCATGCAGTTCGGCATCGACATATCAAAAGACCGCATACCGGTGCGCCCCGCGGCGCACTACATGATCGGCGGCGTGAAGGTCGACGCGGCCGGCCGCACGGGACTGCCGGGCCTGCACGCCTGCGGCGAGGTCACGGCCACGGGCCTGCACGGGGCGAACCGCCTCGGCTCGAACAGCCTCCTGGAGGGCCTCGTTTACGGGCGCGAGGTCGGCCGGCGCCTGGCGGCCGAACTGGCGGGCGGCCAGGCGTCCGGCGCGGCCGCCCGCGACGCACCCCAGCGCGTCCGCAGCGACGTGGCGCGGTCCACGCGCGGCGAACTGAACCTGGGCGACGTCCGCAACAGCCTGCGGTCGCTCATGTGGCGGAACGTGGGCATCGTCCGCACCGCCGAGGACCTGCTGGAGGCCGACTCGCTCATCGAGTTCTGGCAGAGTTACGTCCTGGACAAGATTTTCGACCAGCCGGCCGGATGGGAACTCCAGAACATGCTCGCCCTGGGCCGCCTCATGGCCCACGCCGCCCTCGTGCGCACCGAGACGCGGGGCGTGCATTACCGCTCGGACTTCCCCCAGCGCGACGACGAACACTGGCGCCGCCGCATACTGCTTGCGCGCGGCCAGGACCTGCGCATCGAGTAGCGCCGCGGCCGCAGCCATGGCGGAAGAGATCGAGGCCAAGGTGAAGGTCGACGACCCGGAAGGGTTGCGCCGGCGCATGGCCGCGCGCGGCGCAGGCGCCGGGCGGACCGTCCTGGAACTGAACCGCCTCTTCGACGACGCCTCCGGCAGCCTCCGCCGCGAGGGCGCCGCCGTCCGCGTCCGCGAGGAGCGCCGGCCCGAGGACGGCGCGCTTGTGCGCACCCTCATTACCTACAAAGGCCCGCGGCGACCCGGCGCGCTGAAGCGGCGGCCGGAGTTTCAGACCACGGTGGGCGTCGCGGCCGAGATCGTGGCCATCCTGGAGGCGCTGGGCCTGCGCGAGACCTTCCGCTTCGAGAAACGCCGCACGGCCTGGCAGGCGGGCGAGTGCGAGGTCGTCCTCGACGAACTTCCATATCTCGGCTGGTTCGCCGAAGTGGAAGGGCCCACGGAAGATGCGGTCCGCGCGACGCTGGCCGACCTGGGCATGGCGGACCGGCCGGTCATCCGGCAGACGTACATGCGATTGCTGGCCGACTGCCTGGCCCGGCGCGGCGCGGACCCGGCGCGGGCGATGTTCTGACCAGCCTCGTTCCGCCCTATGTGTTGCGGCGGAAGAGTCTCCAGAACTCCCACCAGCGCCGGCCCACGCGATCCTTGGCGAGTTCCCTGACGCCCCGCTCGAACGCGCGCTGGTCGGTCTTGTCGGCCTGGCGCAGGCGCTCCGTGGCCGGTATGCGCTGGAGCATGGCCTCGATGGCTGCGCGGCGGAAGGTCTCGGGGCTCGCGGCGGCCTTTGCGCGGCCGGCATCGGACCACAGGGCCGGCGCCGGCGGCGCATCGTCCGACGGGCCGTAGAACTTAAGCGCCTCTTCCAGGCACTGCCGCGCGTCCAGCAGAGACTGCGTGCGCTCCACGGGGTCCTTCAGGCGCTCGATGCGCCCCAGGTAGAACTGCGCCAGGTCCAGCCACTCCGCCGCGTCCAGCGCACGCGACGGGTCGCACGTCGGGTTCACCTGGCGGACGGGACCCTTCGGCCCGCCGTGCGAGTCCAGGATGAAGTGGAACGAGCGGCGAGCGCGGCACTTGAAGCACCGGGCCTCGACGCGGTGCGCCAGTTGCCCGGGCGCGTCCTGGACCTCTTGCGCTTCGGTGTGCCACGGCCCGCCGCATGCGCAGCGGTGCACCATCAGGTAGAAGTACTCTTCCTGAACGCTGTGGACGTGCACCGCGGGTTCCGACGGGGCCGGCACGCGGACCTCCTGGCTCGGGCGCGGTCGCGGAGGCCGGCTGCCGCGAGGCTGCGCTGCGCGGCCGCCCTCCCGGCCAGCCGCGCACAGGCGGCTCTTGCCGCGATAGACGCGCCCGTCCGACGCGGCAGGTTGGCAGACCTGCCGCGCAAGAGGTAGCAGTGTTACTTGCAGTCGCTTCGCCAGGAGCAGTGCCGCTGGCCGCACGAGGCGCTTTCGCCGCGGTTGAAGCAGTCGCGGAACTGCTCGGCCTTCTGGATCTCGCGGATAAGGGCTTCCTTGGTTTTGCCGAAGGCGTTGACGCCCTTCTTCCTGGCTATGGTGCGGACTTCCGGCATCTTCATTATCCTGTCCTCCTTGACTGCCCGCCGCACGTTCCGGTCATCGGGCGATGCGGCCGCAGTTCGTGCGGGCCGCGAGACGGCCGGGCTTCATCGGGGCGGGCTGAAATCGAATAAATGAATCGCCAGCGGTGCGCCGCAACGGCGCTCGGGATTGACGGTCTCCTATTTCGCTCAGGCCGGCGCGGCCGGGGGCGCGGCGGGAGCAGCGGGCGCGGCGCCGCCTTCGGGCGCAGCCGGGGCCGCGGGCGCGGCGCCGCCTTCGGGTGCGGCCGGGGCCGCGGGCGCGGCGCCGCCTTCGGGCGCGGCCGGAGTCGTGCCGCCTGCCGGGGCTGCGGGCGCCGCGGGGGCGGTGCCGCCTGCCGGGGTCGCCGCGGGGGCAGGCGTGTCTCCGGCCGGAGCAGGGGCGCCTTCCGCAGGGGCAGCCGCCGGGGCGCCGGCCGCAGGGGCCGGCTCGGGCGGCTTGCCGGGAGGCAGCGGCTCGATCTTCGGCTGAAGATACCGCGGGCGCTCCAGTTTCGTGACCGGAGTCGGGGCAGGCGCGTCTTTCTGGCATCCGGCGGTCGCCAGGAACCCCGTCGCCAGGGCCACTCCGCCCAGAAGGACCATCATGCGGCTAAGCATTGCGCAGTCCCCTACCTGGTTCAAGCCAAGCGCAAGCATGTTACCGGCGGGGCGGGGCGTGTTTCAACTCAAAATTCGTCCGGACGAAGGACAACTGACACGTCGCGCGGTGGGTCTCCGTACCCAGCGCGCGCCGTGCTGGCGCGCAAAAGTGGATGAATCTTTCTGCGGTTCTACTTACTTCCGGACCTGGCCCTTGACGAACGCCATCAGCCCCCCCGCCTCGATGATCGCCTGAATCTCGCTCGTGAAAGGCGGAAAGGCGAACGAGTTGCCGGTGGTCAGATTCTTGAGGCGTCCCGCCGCCAGGTCGATATCGAGTTCGTCGCCGTCGCTCGCGTCGGCGGCGGCTTCCGGGCACGCGATGATCGGCAGTCCGATGTTGATGGCGTTGCGGAAGAAGATGCGGGCGAAACTCCCGGCCACGACGCAGGCCATCCCCGCCGCCTTGATGGCGATCGGGGCGTGCTCGCGGCTTGAGCCGCAGCCGAAGTTCTCCCCTGCCACGATGATGTCGCCCGGCCGCGCCTTCTTAACGAACTCCGCATCCGCGTCTTCCATGCAGTGCTTCGCCAGGGCCGCCGGCTCGATGGTGTTCAAGTACCGCGCCGGGATGATCTCATCCGTGTTGACGTCGTTGCCGAAAACGTGTGCCTTGCCGCGCATGGAAACCTCCTTGCAGCGATGCTTCTTCACTTGCCTTCGAGCACGATTTTGCCGCCGACGGCGAAGGTGAACGTGCCGGCCGGCGCGATCGTGGCTGTCTCGGCGGCGGCGCCGTTCTGAACGGTCACGCGCAGGCCCTGCGGCGAATCGGCCAGCGCCACGGCCGACACGGCCGGCGCAGCGCCCTTGCGCACGGGCTCAAGCACCGCCGCAAAGCGCGCGGACGGGCCGCGACGCGTCAGCACAACCAGCGGCACGCGCTCCATGACCGACGCGCCCGGCCCGTCGGCGGTGCGCACCTCGGTGCCCGTCGCGGCCGCCGCCAGGAGGTGCGTCGTCGCGGCATCGGCGGCGAACTCGGCCCGCACGGGGCCGTCGGTCGTGCCCGCCCGGACGTTCTGCAAGTATTCCTGGCCGGGGAACTTTTCGCCGGGCGCGGCCAGTGCGGCCAGCGCGCCCGGCGAGCCGCCGGCCGCCGCCGCGCCGGCCGCCGCCGCGGCCGCGCAAGAGACGGCCGACCCGCGGTTGTGATAGAGCCAGTCGAACCTTCGGGGCCGCTCGGCCGCCAGGTCGTCCGCCACGAGCAAGTACGTCGGCGTCATCACGAGCAGCCGCCTGTGCCGCACGCCGTCGTAGGCGGCGTCGCAGCGGGCGGCGGCGCCGCCGTAAGCGTCGGCGGCGGCAAAGGACTCCAGTTTTCCCTCGGCCGGTTTCTGGCTTGCCCCGTCAACCAGCACCGCGTTGTGGCCGAGCGTGGCCTTGTACCAGTCGCGGTGGATGGGCAGGCGGTACGCCTGGCTGGCCGCGCGGCCGGGGTCAACGCCCAGTTCCCTGCCCCATCCGAAGAATACAAATGTCAATTTATCGAGATGTCCGTGGAACCCGCCGTACGGGCCGAAGGTCATGGCGGCCGACAGCCCCGCCTCGCCGCGCGCACGCAGGATGGCGTGCCCGGCGCCGCGGAAGACCTCGCTCCCCTCGATGCGCGGCCGCTCGCGTGCCCCGGCCGGGCGGCCGAAGAGGACGGCGTCCAGGCTCGGCCGCGCGGGCAGCAGCGACTCCATCGCGGGGTCCTTCAGGGCGTGGTACGCCGGCGCCACCACGTAGAGGCCGGCGGCGGAGGAGCGGACGTCGTCGCCGAAGCGCGGCAGACTTCCGTCGGCCATCGTGTAGCGCACGGGCAGCGTGAACATCGCGGCCAGCGCCGGGTGATGCCACAGGTCGATGCCCAGCCGCCGCGCGCCCTCCGCGATTGTCACCATCGCCTGGAGCGTGTAGAAGTGGTAGCCCCAGGAGTTCTCGTACCACATGCCGTCGCTCGTGACCGACGCGCGCATCTGGTAGAGGAACCCGTTCTGCGGGTCCTCGACGGCCAGTCGCAGCCAGGCCGCATCCTCGACCATGGCGCCGCCCCAGATGAACGCCGCATTGTGCCACGTCTGCCAGTTGCTCTTGCCGGCGTGGTTCTTCTCGATGTTCTTGAGCATCGGCAGCAGCAGGCCCGCGCGGACGGCCTCGTGGTCGGCCGCCGACAGCACGCCGCTTGAGTGGATGAGGTCGTACGCCGGGGCGACCTCGCGGCTCAACGTGCCCGCCTCGTTCAGCGTCTGCTCGGCCAGGCGGCCGCCCGAGCGGCCCGCGGCGGCGCCCTGGCGGCGCGACGAGTCGTGATATGGGTACTTCTCGTACCGTTCGGCGTAGCCCAGCAGCACGCGGGCGGCGAACTCGGCGTACTTCCGGTCGCCCGTGGCGGCCCAGGCCCACGCGGCATCCGTCATGTTCTTCAGATTCGCCCCGTGGCGGTGGGCGAAGATGACGTCGTCGTACGGTTCGCCCGTGTACACCTTCTTGCATCGCGGGCACTGGTGGTGCGTGTCGTCGACCGTCCTGAGGGCGATCTGGCAGGCGTCGCACTGGTACCACTGGTTGTGCTGACCGCCGCGGGGAGGGAAGGCGAGCGGTCCCTTCAGGGCGCGGTCGGCCCGCCCGACGACGGCGGCCACGGCGTCGCGCTCCGCCCCGCCGCCCTTCCACGCCGCGCGCAGCCGCGCGAGTTCCTCCGGCGTACAAGCGATGAACGGGTGCTGCGCGGCCTTCGGCATCGTAATCGCGGGCGGCTTCCATTCCTCGGCGGCAGAAGGGGCGGTGAGCGCCGCAACCGCAAGCAGCGCGGCCGACAGAACGCGCCCGGCAGGGCAGGCGGCTAACCAGGTCTGCCATTTTGTGCTCATGGATTGCGTTGCCTTTCGCTTGTCGCCGAGCGGGCGATCTCGACGTCCTTCTTCACGTCGTCCAGGAGTTTTATCCAGTCCAGGTCCCGCGTGCGGGCCAGCAGTTGCGGCCGGTACTGGCGCGCGGCTGCGGCGGCGTAGGCTTCCCAGCGGCCGACGGCCTCTTCCAGGTGCTCAACCGCCCGCCGGCGGCGGCTCTCATCGCGGGTCTTCTCGAAAAGGGCGAGGGCCGCCGCCCCGCGGATCTTCGCGGCATAGTAGCGGCCCAGGTGGCTCATGGCCTCGATGTCGCCCAGCGTTTGCCGCAGTTCCTTGGCCGGCTGGGCGGCGGACTGGCGGACGGCGGCCGCGAGCGAAAGAGCCTTCTCGGCACGGAAGTCGAGTTCAGCGGCCACATCAAGCGGCTCGCGGCCGGGCGGCGCCTTGCCCCCCGCCAGCGCATCCACGTACGCGGAGATGGTCGCCAGGCCGCTCCCTTGCATCGTCGGGCACGTGCTGAAGTCGCGCACGGTGTGAAAGCCCTGCCGCTGGTCCATGCAGCCCTCGACCGACCACATGTAGTCCCAGTCGCGCCAGTGAAAGCGGTTCACCAGCGGAATGATCTTCGACGCCTCGGCCCAGGCCTCGTAAAGCGGCCCGGCGGCCGCGAGTTCCGGGAACCGCGCCGCAAGAGTCTTCTCGAAGAACGCGCGGTCAAGCGAGAGGTCGTAGCCCAGCCGCCCCCACAGCGTGAAGGCGTACCAGTGCTTGCGGATTTCAAGTTGCCGCGGCTCGTCGGGCTGGAGGCCTGCAAACTCGCGGCCCCAGACGTATCCGTCGGAGCCCACGTAGTAGCCCGCCGTCTGCTCCCTCGGCGGCAGGTTCCTGAGAAACTCCCGCACATACTCCGGGTCGCCCCAGCGGAAGACGAAGATGTCGTCGTTCCGCAGGTTCCACCAGCACCGCAGGCCGTGCGGCCGCATCTCCTCGCACAAGGGCTTCGCGAACGGCGGCGACGGCGACGA
>VGYT01000069.1 GCA_016872895.1 Planctomycetota bacterium | reverse complement strand
TCCAAGAAGTCGCGCAGGACGGCGAACTCCTTGTGCAGGATCGTCCGCCGCGCCTGGCCGAGCAACTCAAGTTTCCGCGCCCGGTCGGGCATGTCTTGCATGGCCACCTCGTTGATCGCCTGGAACAGCCGCACGGTCATCGACGCGCGCGAGAGGTCGCCGAGGGCGGGGGCGAACTTCTCGGCGGCGGCGTTCCGCCAGAGCCACGCCAGGGCCGCCAGGCACGGCGCGGGCCGGCGCAGACAAACCGCGGCGGCCGCGGCCACCAAGTCAAGCCGCCCGGCGGCCGCCAGGTCCCCCGCGATGCGCTCGCAGGTTTCCATCGACGCGGCGGGCATCGCGGCCGCGAAGACCCCCGGCCAGCGCTCCGGAAGGCGCTCCTTGATGAACGCAAGGACGCGGCCCGCCAGGTCGTCGCTGCGGACGGCAGCGGCCCACGGGCCGAGGTCGGCGGGCGCGGCCGCCAGCAAGTCGTCGGCCGCCGCCGCGCCCGACGCCGCAGAAACGGGCTCAGATGTGGCACGGCCGGCTTGGCCGGCCGTGGGAACCGCCGACGCAGCATCGCCACGGCCGGGCAAGCCGGCCGTGCCACATGGCTGGTCGCCCAGGTGACGCCGTATCTCCCCCAGCACGACGACGGCCGCCAGCCGCTCGGCAGGCGACCGGCCGCCCGACGCATCGGCCCATTTCGCCATGTCAGCCGCGAAGGACCCGAGCGCCGCCGCCTCGGCCTGCGGGTTGTGCCCCGCCTCGCCCAGGTATCCGAGGGCCACCAGGAGTTTCTCTTCCAGGCCCGCGGCCGCCTCGTAGCGCTCGCGCACCGTGTCTTCGTAGGCCACGGCGCGATGGCGAAGGAAAAACTCCGGCTGCGGCCCTTCCGACACGTCGATGACCGGCGAGCGCTTCACGAAGGCCCGCGCGGCAGACCACCACTTGGACCACGCATCGGCGGGGACGGCCGGCGCGAGGCGCGCCTTCAGGTCCTTCATGCCCAGCCGCGGACCGTACGCCCGCAGCGCCAGTCGCACGAGTTCCGCCGGGTCGTCGCGGGCCAGGGCCTCCAGGCGCGCCTGGTCGAAGACGGCCAGGGCGCGGAAGTCGTCGGGCGCCAGCACCTCCAGGGCGTCCACCGAGAGGGCATCGTATGCGCGGTCGGCCTGGCCGAACGAGACGGCCAGGACCTTGCGGGCCGTCTCAACACCCACGACGCGGCCGGGACTCCTGCGGCGGCTGTCGGCCACGAACGTCCCGGGCGGAAGCGCAAGCAGCCTGTCCATGGCCGCCAGGGCGGCGGCCGGCGCAAGGTCCCTCCGCAGAACGGTCATCTCCAGGAGCGTGTCGATGCCCGGCGCGCCTGCGTGGACTGCGCGGCAGAGTCCAGCGACCTCGTCGCGCAGGGCCGCCGTGTCGGGCAGAAGGTGCGCCACCTGGCGGGCGGCATCGAGCGCCGCATCCGGGCCGCGCTGCTCGCCCCAGACCGACAGCAGCAGCCACAGGAGCGACTCCATCACCCTGGCGTTCTTCTGCGAGGCGACCTCGCCTAGCACGGGTCCCAGATCGGCCAGGCTGACGGCCGGGTCTTCGAGGAACTCCATCCAGGCGGATTCCAGGGCGTCGGCCTGACCGGCGCGGAAGAAGGCCACCATGCGGGCCACCTGCTCGGCCCGCGGGTCGGCGTTTCCGGGTTGCGGCTGCGGCGTCATGCGTCGTTCTTCTCAGGAGGCTCGCGCGGTCCGCCACCGTTGCTCTTGCCGCCATGATACGGTCCGGCGGGCCGGCTGCAAAGAGGCGGCTACAGCGCAAGCAGGATGAAACTGGCCAGGACGATAAGCGCCCCGCCGGCGAAGAACGGCATCGCCGGCATCCAGGCCATGAGCGGCCCGGCCAGCGCCTGGCCGGCCACGACGCCGAGGGCCATCAGTGCGGCGGCCTTGGCCACCTCGGTGGCCCGCCGCTCAGGCCGGCAGTACTGCTGCACAAAACGTTCCTGGACGGGGTACCAGATGCTCGCACCGATGATGTCGTGGGCCACCCATGTGACGGCGACGACGAGAAAGGAGCCCGTGAGCCAGTCGGCCACCGCCGGGGCGGCAATCATGATCCCCTCCACCGCCAGGCCGCCCACGTAGAGCCACTTGAAGCGGCTCCGAAGGAGCGGCGAGATGATGAACATCGGCACGCCCAGCAGGAGCCGGTGAAAAACCGCCACCACGCTGATGAGGGCGAACTCCGGGCCGTGTCCGCCCGAAGCCGCGCCGCCGAACGCCCCCGGCAGAAGTCCGCCAATCCAGCCGCCGAACGCCGCCAGGTCCCCCGCCCACTCGCCCGCGAACTTCTGCCGGAAATACAGCGGCCACAGCGCGTGGCTCATGGCGATGCCCATGCCGAAGATGAACCCCGCCGCTACTATCAGATACAATTTCGGATGCAGGTCGAACGTGAAGACGCTCCGCAGCGACAGCCGCACGCCCGGTCCCGGCGCCGCCAGCGGCCGGTCCCGAAAGAGCGGCCAGAAGACGGCGACGGCCAGCAGAAGCGCCGCGCCGCTCAGGATGAACACGCCCTGGTACGAAAGCCCCGCCTCGCCCGCGCCGATGAGGCCCACGCAGGCGTATCCGGCGGCGTGGAAACTCGTCTCCATCCCCACCAGTTGTCCGAACGTGCGCGTGAACCGCTCCACCGCCACCGACTCGTACACAAGCACGCCCCTGAGCGCCCCGCGCACCGAGACGCACGTCTGCTGAAACGTCTTCAGGACCGTCAGGTACGCCACGCTGGCCGCCAGGGGCGTGGCGACGTTTGCGGCGGCCAGGGCGAGGAAACTTGCTCCGTAGATGCCCTTGCGGCCGACGGAGTCGGCCAGGCGCCCGCCGTAAACGACCACCAGGAAGTTGACGACGGCCGCCGCCGCCAGCACCAGGCCGATGGCCTCCAGCCGCACGCCCGCGTCGTCCAGAAAGAGCGGGAAGGCCAGTTCGTACACGCCGAACGACAGGCCAAATAGGCAGTTCGCGATGACCAGCCCCGCGATGTTCCGCTTCAAGGGTCCACCCCGCCCCCACAGAATCGGACCATTATAGCCATACTCGCCGGCGAGGAAAGACAGGGACCGCGAAGGCAAGTCCCGGGCGCCATGTCACTTATAGTCTATGGACGCGGGGCCGGAGCATGGGTACTTGTGGGAACATGATGGGAGTCCTTCCCGATCCCGTTCGGCCTTCGGGAAAGCCGTGCGGAAGCGGCGCCTGGCCCTCGGCCTTTCGCAAGAAAGACTCGCCGACCTGTCTGATCTTCACCGCACGTACCTGTCGGACATCGAGCGCGGGGCAAGGAACCCAAGCCTTGCGAGCATTGTAAGGATTGCACGGGCCCTGCGCACCACGCCGTCCAGCCTTCTGGAGAAGGTTCGGTGAGCCCGACCATCCTTGAGCGATGGCAGGTCACACCGCAGGAACTGACCGAAATCATCGACCAGAACCCCAGCCTGCGGGGTATCCTGCTGGGGTACGTCGCCGAGATGAAGGTGCGCGAAATCTGGTTCTCCCCGCCCAAAGTCGAGAGCACCGTCAAACCGGACGACCATGACCGGAGCGAAAAAGCGGACCTGATCGTCGTGTACAAAGGCCGTGCCTTCCGCGTCGAGGTCAAGTCGGTCCAGTCAAACTCCATTCGCAAGACCGAAAGCGGGGCCACCGCGCGGTTTCAGTGCGACGCCAGCGACCGTCGGGAGATTCTGCTGCCCGGCGGCAAGAAGGTTAATACCACGTGCTTGAAGACGGACGAGTTCGACGTCGTGGCCGTGAACCTCTTCCCCGTGGTCGGCCGCTGGGAGTTCGCCTTCGCGCGCAACCGCGACCTGCCGCGCACGACCCACAAGGGCTACCCGGCCACGGTGCGCCAGCACCTTCTGGCCTCGCTGATGCCCATCACCTGGCCCCTGGCGCCGCCGTACCGGCCGGAGCCGTTCGGTCTCTTTGATCAGATCCTTCAGGAGCAGGCGCGCGCGGGCAGGCCGGCTACTTCTTGACGAGAACCAAGAAGTAGGAGTGGTTCTTGCGGGCGTGCACCTGGCGTTTTATCCGGCTGACGCCGGGGCGGTTGGGGCGCACAACCACGAAAAGGTCCTTGGCGTAAAACCCCAGTTCCTCGCAGTAGTTGATGATTTCGACATGCGTTAGATTTTGGCGGTTGGCGCTCACCTCGTCCTGGCACTTGACGATGAGCACGCCGGCGCGATTGAGGACCCGATGCGCCTCCCGGCAGGCCCGGAAGTAGAGGTCCACCACGGCCTTATGCCACTTGGGACCGCCTTGCGTCGGCTCGCCGTTGGAGTACTTCTCGCGGAACGCCGCGTGGGTGCCGGAACCGGCCAGATTGCCGATGTCCCGGCGAAACAGCCCTTCCATGTACGGCGGGTCGAGGACCACGCAGTCGATGGAGACGTCCGGGTACGGGAGGCGACGGCAGTCCACCCCCATGCTAATGTCCGTCGCGCGGAGGACGTACCGCCCCGCCGGCACGTTGCGCCAGAAAACGCCGGCGCCATAAGTCACATCGGCGACGACCGCCCCCTCGGGCACGTGGAGTTCGAGAATCTTCGGGAAGAGGTCCGCGTTGCCGCCAACATGGGCCGAAAGGACCAAGTCCGTCGTGGCCACGCCCCCTTGCACGCGATTCTTGCGCCCGGCGACCGCTGTTTCGGTCTCACGTCCGCCAAGGCCCGCCTCAAACAGGCTGCCCTGCTTCGACGTGCTGCCGGAGAAGGCGCGCCCGGGCTTCCTCGTCTTGCTTGCGGGCAAGATGCGCGACGAAGACGGGCTGTCACGATGTTCCATACCGGCTTCCTGTCCGCGGGGGGCGCCAGCACCTGCGACGAATATACGCCCACGCACTATCGCTATCAAG
The DNA here is from genome assembly GCA_016872895.1 of Planctomycetota bacterium. Classification (GTDB taxonomy): domain Bacteria; phylum Planctomycetota; class Phycisphaerae; order FEN-1346; family FEN-1346; genus VGYT01. The sequence goes on along the minus strand of VGYT01000069.1, from coordinate 13,209 downwards.
GTCAAACAAGAACGCAAACCATTGTCGCCGGCGGCGCGGAGAACCACCCTGAAACGGTTCGTGGCACGGCCGGCCTTGATGTAGCACGGCCGGCTTGCCCGCCCGTGCGAAGCATCGGTGGCGCTGCGCCACGGCCGGACAAGCCGGCCGTGCTACATCCCCTGACCGTGCCGCACGGCCCGGGGCGTGCGCCGGCGGCGCGGCAAAGGACGGCATAGAATGCCCGCCGGGCCGGGGCCGTCTGGCATAATAGCCGGCCGCGGCACATCCGTTGTGGCGGTTTCCGCCGTAACTGATCGCTCGTCGGCGGCCGGGTTTTTGCTGACATCGCCGCCAAGAGAGCGTATAAGATAGCGGGCTATGATACAGTGGGGCTGAAGGGAGCGATTCCCGGAAAGGTCAGTCTATGCGCAGTACCTGCCTGTTGTCAGCGGCCGCCGCCCTATGCCTGGCGCCGCTGGGCCTCCCGAGCGCGCTGGCCCTTACCGACGACGACGTGGTCAAGGCCATCGACAAGGCCAAGCAGAGCCTCATCAGCCAGCAGGGCCAAAACGGCTTCTGGCCCGAGCAGCGCTACCACGCGGCCAGCGCCGACTACGGCCACAGCGAGACGGCGCTCTTTACGCTGATCTACACCGGCGAGCACCCGAACCGGCCGTACATCGAGAGGGGCCTTGAGGCCCTCATGGGCCGCGCGCTCGATTACACATATGCAATCAGCATGCGGGCCATGGCCTACGCCACGCTCCTCCAGCGCAACCTGGTGAGCGGCCAGAAGCGCGACCTTGTCCGCACGGCCCTGAAGGCCGACGCACTTGCGCTGGTGGCCTTCCAGGGGTCGCACGGAGGATGGGACTATAAGAGCCTCGGCGGCAGCGCCGGCCGCTACGACCTCTCGAACACGCAACTTGCGATCCTTGCGCTCAGGGAGGCGGCCCTGGCCGGCATCGAAATACCCGACGTCGTCTGGCAGCGCTCGCAGGCCCTCTACTTCAAACTTCAGAAGCAGGACGGCGCGTGGAACTACGGCGAGCACAATGCCCAGTTGGGCCAGAACACGCCCGGCTACGGGTCGATGACGGCCGCCGGCCTGGCCTCCATCTTCATCACGGCCGACAACCTGGACCTTAACAGCGGGTGCCCCTGCCGCGGCGGCGTCTCGAACAAGACTCGCGGCGACCTGGAGCGCCGCATCGATACCGCGCTGCGGTGGCTCTCCGAGCAGTTCCGCGCCGACGCCAACCCCAAGTCGCCCCACGCCCCCGACTGGCACCGCCTCTACTGGCTCTACGCCGTCGAACGCGTGGGCATCGCCGCGGGGTTCAAGTACTTCGGCGACCACAACTGGTACAAGGAAGGCGCCGAGTGGCTCCTTAAGAACCAGCAGCCGGGCGGCGCATGGGGCGGCATACCCGAGACGTGCTTCGCCCTGATGTTCCTCTACAAGGGCCGCGCGCCCATTCTCTATGAGAAACTCGAGTTCAAGGCGGCCGACGGACGCACCGACCAGTGGAACAACCACCGCCGCGACATCGCCAACCTCACCGGCTACGTCGAAAAGCAGAAGGAGCAACTCTTCGCCTGGCAGATCGTCAACCTTCGCGGCAGCGTGGAGGAACTCCACGAGGCGCCCATCCTCTACATCACCCCCGAAGCGCCCCCGGCCTTCTCCGATGCCGACAAGAAGAAACTCCGCGAGTTCACCGACACGGGCGGCACGATCCTGGTGGAAGCATCGTGCGGCAACCCGACGGTCCGCAAGTGGTTCACCGACTTCGCCAAGGAGGTCTGGCCGGAGTGGCCCCTGAAGCCCCTCGGACCCGACCACGGCTCATTCCAGGACCCGAACCCGCTGAAGCAGCGGCCGGAAATCCTGGGCGTCACCGACGGCATCCGCACCGCCGTCTTCTACGCGATGGACGACGTCTCATGCCCGTGGCAGACGAAGGCCCTTGCCTCGAAGGACTACCTTTTCAAGTGGGGCATCAACCTGTTCACCTATGCCACGGACCATGCGCCGCTGCGCTACAAACTCTCGAATCCCGAGAAGGCCAGGACTGACCGCTACAAGTCGCCCGTCAGGGGCGGCGACAAGACCGCCGTCCAGGTGGCACGCCTCAAGTACAACGGCGACGCCTGGATGACCGGACGCAACTACAAGTGTTTCGAGCCGGTCATCGCCTACCTGTCGCGCGTGGCAAACGTCAACCTCAAGGCGAACGACGCGGGCGCAGCCGCCGCCGAACTGAAGGGCGTCGATGCGGCCTACATCGCCGCCGCCGGACCCGTGACGCTCAGCAGCGCGGACCGCCAGGCCCTGAAGGATTACCTGGCCGGGGGCGGCTTCCTGTGGATCGAGGCCGCCGCCGGACTGCCGACCGCCGACCCGGAGGTCCAGAAACTGGCCGCCGCAGCCGGCTGGCAACTGAAGCCCCTTCCCAAGGAGCACCCCGCCGTCACCGGCACGCTCAAGAAGGCCCTCGGCTACAACCTCGCGGCTGGCGTCCAGTTCAGCCGCGCGCTGAAGGTCGCACGCCTCGGCCCCCGCGCGTTCGCCGACTTGAGCGGCATCTACCAGGACGGCAAACTGGTGGGCATATACAGCCCGTTCGACGTTCTTTACTCGGCCACCGGCTACGAGGCTTACGGCCGCCGCGGATACCAGCAGGAAGACGCCCTGGCCGTGGCCACGAACATCGTGCTATGCCTGACCGACCGGCCGGGGCTGGAGTGACGGTAAGAGACCGTTGCACAACGCGCTCTGGCATCATGCGCAATGTGGCACGGCCGGCTTGTCCGGCCGTGGCGGATGGGCGGCAAAGTTTTCCACGGCCGGACAAGCCGGCCGTGCCACAAGCCGTTACGGACAAACGCCGCGCGACGCCGGAAGCAAGGAGTGCGTAATGAAGCCGCTACGCTCCCGTTGCCTGTTCTTGCCGCCGGCGGCACTGGCGGCCCTCGCCTGCATCCTGCCGTCCGCGACCCAGGCCGCCGTGACCGACGCCGAAGTCGTCAAGGCCATCGACGCCGGCCGCGAGTACCTTATCAAACTGGCCAGGCCCGACGGCTCGTTCGGCGCGGGCGGCGAGTCGGCCCTCGTCTTCATGACCCTGGCCTACATGGGCGAGCACCCCAACCGCCCGCACATGAGCAGGGGCCTGGACTACCTGCTCAACCTGGACGCCGACGTCGGGTTCAACCAGCGCCCCGGCTACCCCGTTCCCATCCGCATCATGGGCCTGTCCTACGTCCACAACAAACTCCTGGGCGACCGCCGGACGGCCGTCCGCCAGAAAATGATGGAAGACCTCCTCAGGCTCCAGGTGGGCCAGGCCACGAACGGCGGGTGGCGATACGCGCTGAAGGGCGGGACCGACTACGACTTCTCCGTCACCCAGTGGCCCATCCTGGCCATGCGCGAGGCCAACCTCGTGGGCGTCGAGTTCCCCACCGACTGCCTCCGCAAGGCCCGCGAACTCTACTACAGCAAGCACAACAAGGACGGCGGCTGGCACTACCAGACCGGCAAGTCCTACGGCTCCATGACCGGCGCAGGGCTGGCGTCGCTCTATATCATCAACGACGTTCTGGACCCCTCCAGCGGATGCCCGTGCCAGGGGGGCAAGAGCCGGCCCCCCGACGCCGAAAACGAACGCCACATGGACGCCGCCTTTGACTGGATTTGCAAGAACTTCTCCGCCAGCGCCAACCCCCAGAGCGACTCCACGCCCGGCAACGGCCGCCTCCTCTACTGGCTCTACTGCGTGGAGCGGGTGGGCATCGCGGGCGGCTACAAGTACTTCGGCGACCACCACTGGTACAAGGAAGGCGCCGAGCAGGTTCTGAAGGCCCAGAAGGGCGGCAGTTGGGGCAGCGTTGACAACACCTGCTTTGCGCTGCTGTTCCTCTTCAAGGGCCGCGCGCCGGTCCTCTTCAACAAACTCCGATTCGACGGCACATGGAACGCCCACCGCCGCGACGCTGCCAACCTGACGACCTTCATCGAACACTCCAAGGAGCAGCAGTTCCACTGGCAGATAGTGGAACTGAAGGCGCCCCCGGAGGAACTGCACGATGCCCCCATCCTGTACATCACGGCCGAGACGCCGCCCAAGTGGGACGACGACCCCGCCGCTCAGAAAAAACTCCGCCAGTTCACCGACACGGGCGGCACGATCCTGTTTGAGGCCTCTTGCGGCAACCCGGCGATCCGTAAGTGGTTCCAGGACTTCGCCCGCAAGGTCTGGCCGGAGTGGCCGCTGAAGCCGCTCGGCCCGGACCACGGCGTCTTTACGCACCCCACGCCCCTGAAGCAGCGGCCGGAAATCCTCGGGGCCGATGACGGCATGCGCACCTTCATCTTCTACTCCCCCGACGACATCTCCTGCGCCTGGCAGACGAAGGCCCTGGCCGCCAAGAGTTACCTGTTTCACTGGGGCATCAACCTGTACACGTACGCCACCGACGGGGCGCCGCTTCGGGCCAAACTTTCGGGCCTGCCGGCCCCCAGCAACCGCTACACGCAGCCCGTCAAGGCGGGCGGCCGCACGACCCTCAAGGTCGCCCGCCTCCGCCACGGCGACAACTGGGAAGTGGGCGCCAACTACAACGGGTTCCAGAAGGTCGCGGCCTACGTCAAGCAGAAGGCGGGCATCACGCTGGACGTAAAGCAGCCCTCGGCGGTGCCTTTCAACGAGGGCGGCGTGGCGCCGGCGGAACTGGCAGGCTTTGACGTCGCCTTCATCACCGGCTCAGGAGGCCTCGCCCTGAAGCCCGACGAGAAGGAGGCGCTTAAGGCGTTCGTCGCCAAGGGCGGCCTCCTGTGGTGCGAGGCCGCCGGCGGGTCCGCCCCGTTCGACGCCGCCCTCCGCCAACTGGCCTCCGAATTGGGCTGGGAACTGAAACTCCTCCCGAACACCCACGGCCTGATGACCGGCCGCATGGAAAGCGGCCTGGGCTATAACCTTACGACCGGCGTGGAGTTCCGCACGGGATTCCGCATGCAGCGCCTCGGCCGACAGTATGCCGAGTTCTTCGGCATCTACCAGGGGGAGAAGGTGATCGGCATCTACTCGCCGCTCGATACCATCTTCTGCGCCACCGACTACGAAGCATTCCGGTGCCGCGGATACAGGAGCGAAGACGCCGAAGCGGTTGCGACGAACCTGGCGGTGTTTTTCTCCACGCTCAAATAGCGATGCGCCGCCGCGGCTCAGCCGCGAGCCGGCGGCGAGCGCCAGGAGCAGATGTGGCACGGCCGGCTCGTCCGGCCGCGCGAAGCGTCGCCCGGCCGTGCCACATGATGATGCATTGCCAAGGTGCCACGTGCCGCACGTGGCACAAGTTAAACTACATGGAAGGAGTGTGCGGTGAAACGCCTGCGACTCACGGTCTTCTTGCTCTCCCTGGCCGCGCTGCTTGCCGCCGGCGCCCTGCTTTGCGCCGCCGGCGAGCCCGCCAAGGCCAAAGCCAAGGCCAAGGCCGCCCAGCCCAAGGCCGAGCCTGCAAAGGCCGAGCCGCCCAAGAAGCAGGCCGACGATGAACCGGAAGGCGCCAAGGAAACGCCCGTCGAACCGAAGGGCCAGCGGGTCACCGACAAGATGGTCCGCGAGGCCATCGAGGCCGGCCGCCAGTACCTCCTGGGCACCGCCGGCGGCGGGGGCGTCCTTGCCCCGAACTCCATCCACGGCAGTTCGGGAACCGCCATGGCCTTCATGACGCTGGCCTACATGGGCGAGCACCCCAACCGCCCACAGATGTCCGCCACACTGGACCACCTCCTGAACGTCAGCACCGACACCGGCTTCGGCGGCAGGCAGGGCTATGCCGCGCCCATCGCCACCATGGGCTTCGCCTACATCTACCACAAACTCCTGGGCGAGAAGCGCGACATGGTGCGCCTGAAGATGTACGAGTTCGTCAACCGCTTCGTCACCGGCCAGGCCGTCAACGGCGGCTGGCGGTACCTGCTGGCCGGCGGCACCAATTACGACCTCTCCAACACCCAGTGGCCCGTCCTGGCATTCTGGGAGGCCAACAAGGTCGGCATAGAGTTCCCCCCCGAAACGCTGCGCAAAACCCAGCAACTGTACTTCGAGAACCAGAACGGCGACGGGGGATGGTGCTACACCAAGGGAAAAGACTCCTACGGCTCCATGACGGCCGGGGGCGTGGCCAGCCTGTTCATCATCAACGACGTCCTGGACCCCGCCGCCGGATGCCCGTGCGCTGGCGGCCGCAGCCAACTGAAAACCTCCGAGGCCGAACGACGCATGGACCACGGACTACAGTGGCTCGGAAAGCACTTCACCGCCGCCACCAACCCCGGCAAGGAATCGCAGCACCTCTACTGGCTCTACAGCGCCGAGCGCGTCGGCATCGCCGCAGGCTTCAAGTACTTCGGCAACCACAACTGGTACCGCGAGGGCGCAGAGGTCATCCTCCGCAAGCAGACTGCGCCCGGCCGCTGGGGCGGCATCCCCGACACGTGCTTCGCCCTGCTGTTCCTTTACAAGGGCCGCGCGCCCATCCTCTTCAACAAACTCCAGTTCGACGGCATCTGGAACGCCCACCGGCGCGACATCGCCAACCTGACGACCTATATCGAACACTCAAAGGAGCAGCCGTTCCACTGGCAGATCGTGGAACTGGAACGGTCGACCCTCGACGAACTCCACGACGCCCCCATCCTCTACATCTGCGCCGAACAGATCGGCGAGAAGGCCTTCACCGACGCGCACAAGAAGAAACTCCGCGCGTTCACCGACACCGGCGGCACGATCCTCTTCGAGGCCTCCTGCGGCAACGCTGCCATGCGCAAGTGGTTCACCGACTTCGCCAAGGAAGTCTGGCCGGAGTGGCCCCTGAAGCCCCTCGGACCAGACCACGGCTGCTTCACCGACCCGAACCCCCTCAAGGCACGCCCCGAGATACTCGGCATCAACGACGGCGTCCGCACCTCGGTCTTCTACGCCATGGACGATATCTCCTGCTCCTGGCAGACCCGTGCCCTGGCCAGCCGCGACTACCTCTTCAAGTGGGGCATCAACCTGTACACTTACGCCACCGACGGCTCGCCCCTGCGGGCCAAACTGGCCGACCGCGCCGAGGAAAAGATCGGGGATCGCGCCGCCGGCCAAGTGGACCGCTCAAAGAAGCCCGTCAGGGCCGGACCCCGGAGCGCCCTCAAGATCGCCCGCGTCTCCCACGGCGGCAACTGGGAAGCCGGCGCAAACTACGGCGGGTTCCGGACCCTCGCACAGTACGTCAAAGACAAGGCCGGCATCACCCTCCAGGTGCAGGAGAGCAGACGCACCCCCGTTACGGAGGCCGGCGTGCCGGTCGGCATGCTCTCCGGCTACAACGCGGCCTTCATCACCGGCTCGACCGCCTGGACCCTCCAGCCGCAGGAGAAGGTCGCCCTGAAGGAGTACGTGGACAAGGGCGGCCTCTTGTGGTTCGAGGCGGCCACCGGCTCGCGGGCGTTCGAGGAGTCGCTCCGGCAACTGGCCGCCGAGATGAAATGGGAACTCCGCCTCCTCCCGAAAGACCACCCCCTGATGACCGGCCGCCTCGACCCCGGCCTGGGTTACGACCTTACGACGGGCGTGCGGTTCAGCACATGGTTCTCCAAGCAGCGCCTGGGCCGCTCGTACGCCGAGTTCTTCGGCGTCTTCGCCGGCGACAAAATGATAGGCGTCTACTCGCCGCTCGATATCCTCTACAGCATCACCGGATACGAATCGTGGCGCAGCCGGGGGTACAGTGACGACGACGCCGCCGCCGTCGCCACCAACCTCCTGGTTTACCTCTCGACGCAGAAGTAACGCTGCGCCGCCCGCGCCGCAGGCGCCCGCGCGATGCACGAGCCGCGGGTGTAAACCCGCGGGTACGCGCCGCGTCGGCGCGAAGCAGCGCCCCCGGCGCGAACCCGCCCGCCGCTCTACAGCGGCGGCTCGCTGCGCGAAGACCATGATGCTTCGAATCGCACTCGTGGCGCTGACCGTCTGCCTGGCCGCCGCGAAGCCAGCCCGCGCCGCCGTCACCGACGAAGACGTCCGCCGCGCCATCGAACGCGGAAAAGAGTTCCTCCTGAACCTGCGGAACCCCGACGGAACGTTCACCAACGAGGTCCGCTGGCGCGGCTGCTATACGGCCCTGGTCATGATGACCCTGGCGCGGTTGGGGGAACACCCCAACCGCGACGTGATGACCACGGGCCTGAATTACCTTGTCGCGTGCGACGCCGACCGCGACTTCAACTCCAAGCAGGGTTACGCCCTGCCCATCCGCGTGATGGCCCTTGCGTACGTGCACAACCGGTGCGCGGCCGACCGGCAGGCGGGCATCCGCCAGAAGATGCGCGACGACATCGCCCGCCTCATCAAGGGCCAGGGCGGCATAGGGGGGTGGCGATACGAACTCAACCGCGCCGACTACGACAACTCCGTCAGCCAGTGGCCCATCCTGGCCTTCTACGAGGCCAGCCGCGTCGGCATCGAGTTCCCAACCGACGCCCTGAAGGCCGCAAGGCAGTTCTACTTCCGCGGCCAGCACCCCGACGGCGGCTGGGGATACCAGTTCGGCGGCCGCTCTTACGGGTCGATGACGGCCGCCGGACTGGCCTCGCTCTACATCATCGCCGACTTCCTGGAGCCCGCCAGCGGATGCCCGTGCTCCGGCGGCAAGAGCCAGACGGCCAACCTGGAGATCGAACGCCGCATGGATGCCGCCCTGGCCTGGCTCAACCGGAACTTCTCCGCCACGTCCAACCCCGCCTGGAACTGGGAAACCAACTTCGACGAGGTCTTCTACTGGCTCTACTGCGTTGAACGCGTCGGCATCGCCGCAGGTTACAAGCACTTCGGCCAGCACAACTGGTACAACGAGGGCGCCGAGTTCCTCATCCGACGCCAACTGCCCGACGGCGGCTGGGAACAGATCGACCCCAAACTCCGCACCACCATCCCCAACTGGGGCGGCGGCAAAGTGCCCGACACCTGCTTCGCCCTCCTGTTTCTCTACAAGGGCCGCGCGCCCGTCCTCTTTAATAAACTCCGCTTCGACGGCACGTGGAACGCACACCGCCGCGACATCGCCAACCTCACCGCCTACATCGAAAAGAACAAGGAGCAACTCTTCAACTGGCAGATCGTTGACCTGGCCGCCCCCCTGGAAGAACTCCACGACGCCCCCGTCCTCTTCGTCGCCGCCGAGAGCATCCCGAACTTCACCCCGCAGGACCGCGCCAAGTTGCGGGCCTACACCGACTCGGGCGGCACGATCCTCTTCGAGGCCTCCTGCGGCAATCCCGCGGTCCGCAAGTGGTTCACGGACTTCGCCCGAGAAACCTGGCCGGAGTGGCCCCTTGCGCCCCTCGGGGCCGACCACCCCGTCTTCGCGGACCCCTATCCCCTGCCGCAGCGGCCGGAACTCATGGGCATCGGCGACGGCCTCCGCACCGCCGTCTTCTACGCCGCCGACGACGTCTCCTGCCCCTGGCACATGCGGGCCGTGGCCGCACGCGAGTACCTCTTCCAGTGGGGCATCAATATCTTTACATATGCTATGGACCACGCCCCCCTGCGCGCAAAACTCGCGGGCGCCGAACCCGATAAGGACGAGCGCTACCGCGACATCGTCCGCCCCGGCCCCCGCCGCAGCCTCCGCATCGCACGCCTCAGGCACGCCGGCAACTGGGAAGCCGCCTGCAACTACGGCGCGCTCCAGAAACTCGCCGCCTCCCTGCGCAACCAGTACGGCCTGGTCCTGGAGGTCAGGGAGCCGCACGCCCCCCCCGTCACGGCCGGCGGCGTAGAGGCCGCTCGCCTCGCCGGCTTCGACGTCGCGTACCTGGCCGCCAGCCGCGAGTTCTCGCTCTCCGACGCCGACCGCGACGCCCTGAAGGACTTCGTCGGGAAGGGCGGCTTCCTGCTTGCCCACGCCGCAGGGGGCGCCCCCGCCTTCGAGGACTCCCTCAGGGCGCTGGCCGCGGCGTGCGGGTGGGACCTGCGGCCGCTGCCCAAGGACCATCCGCTCATGACCGGCAAGATGGAGGGCGCCGCCGGGTACGACCTGACGCAGGGCGTCCAGTTCCGCCGCGCGCTTCGCATCGTGCGGGCCGCCAAGCCGTGGGCGGAGTTCCACGGTCTCTACGCGGGCGACCGCATGGTGGGCCTCTTCTCGCCCTTCGACATCGAGTTCAGCCTGAGCCCGTTCGAGGCCTACGGCTGCCGCGGATATAAGCCCCTCGACGCCGGGGCCGTGGCGATGAACGTCCTGTTCTACCTTACCACGCTGCCGGCCCCGGGCGTCCCGTCGGCCGCGGCGCCCTGACGGCCCGTGCGACAAAGGAGACCGCGTGATGAAGTGCGATGTGCCGGCCGGTTTCATCCCGCACCTGCTGGCGCTGGCCCTCCTTGCGGCGCCGCTCGGGCCCGCCGCCGCGGCTGGGGCCTTGCCTGCCGCCGCACCCGCATCCGCGCCGTCCACATGGCCGCCGCCCGTCCTGGCGAAAACCGCCTGGCCCGTCACCGGCGGCAACATCCAGCACAACTGCCGCAGCCCGTACGCCGGGCCGGAGCGGCCGACGCTGAAATGGCACATGGCCGACTTCGACAAGCACTTCGGCATCGCCATGCGGAGCGTCACCATCGGGCGGGAGCACACCCTGTACGTCGCCGGCGGCATGGCCGGCATGTACGCCATCGACACGCAAACGCAGAAGGTCAAGTGGACCCTCCGCACCGCCGGCCAGGACACCGGCAAGGGGGCCTGGAAGGAACCCTGGGTCGAGGACGCCGCCACTGTGGCCGCCGACGGCACCCTTTACGTGGCGTCGGAAAACGGTTTCCTCTACGCGCTTGCCGAGGACGGCGCCGTCCGCTGGAAGTTCGCCGAGACGTACCACCTGCACTCGACGCCCACGCCCTACCGCGACGGCTCGATCCTCGTTCCGTCGGAAGATGCGTACCTGTACTGCATCGGCCCCGGCGGCCGGTTGCAGTGGCGGTTCCAGTTTCACGCCCGGCCCCTGGGCACCACGACGCGCGACAGCCTGCCCACGTACGATGCCGCCGGAACCATCTACTTCACCGGCAACGGGGCGCTCTGGGCCGTCTCGCCCGACGGCCGCCAGGTCTGGTCCGACCGCTCCGGCGAAGACAAGGCCAACGGCCCCGCCATGGGCAAGGACGGCACGCTCTACTGGATGACCCACAAGAACGGGCAACTCCTGGCCACCACGCCCCAGGGCAAGCGCAGGTGGTCCGCCAGGCTGCCGAACATCTTCGAGCGCAACATCGCCCTCGGCGCCGACGATACGCTTTACGTAGGCTCGGGCGACGGCAACCTCTACGCCGTCTCCCCCGCCGACGGCACGGTGAAGTGGAAGTTCAACGTGGGCAGCCCCCGTTACTTCGGCGGCGTCAAGAGCGACGCCCTCGTGGACGCCAGGGGCGTCATCTACGCCTATGCCTACGACGGCACGCTCTACGCGCTCTACGACCGCGGCGACCGCGCCGAGGAGAAGTGGCGCTTCAGCCTCGGCATCCAGGACACGTTTTACCCCGGCGTGGGGCTGGCCCTCGACGCCGACGGAACGCTGTATCTGGCCTCCTCTGCCGCGCAGGGCGGCACGTTCGTCCTCGTCGCCATCCAGGACAAGCAGGACGCAGCAGGCAAGGAGTGAGAATGCGAAGTCCTCCGTTTCTCATCGGGACGGGATACCTGTGGGCGTTGGCGGCAATTTGCGCCCCAGGGGCGACGGCTGCCGGCGCACCCGTCGCTGCGGCCAGCACGCCTGTGCCGCGCGCGGCCGAGGCCGCCGAGGCCGCCTCGGCCCCCGTCTTCGGCGTGGCGGAAATCGCCTTCGCGGGGCCTCCCTGTACGCCGTCCGACATGCCCGCGCGGGACATCGAACTTCTTGTCCGCTTCCGTCACGAGTCCGGCTCGCCCGCTTACGAGGTCCACGGCTTCTGGGACGGCGACGGCAAGGGCGGCTCCTCCGGCAACGTGTTCAAGGTGCGGTTCTGCCCCACGGTGCCCGGCAAGTGGATGCTGGAGGAAGTCCGCTCCGGCCACGCGACGCTCAAGGGGCAGAAGCAGGGCGCCTGCGTCGTGGCCACGCCGTCGGACCTGAAAGGCTTCTGGACGCCCGACCCCGACTCGCCCGGCCGCCGCTGGTACAAGCGCTCCGACGGCTCACACCCCTTCATCTTCGGCAACACGCACTACTCGTTCATAACGGACCGCAGCGACCGCGACGAGCAGCCCGGCAGGATTGCCCGCGACATCGCGGCGGAGGCGGCCTACTTCAATAAAATCCGCTTCAGCATCCACGGCTGCCGCTACGCGCACCCCACCGACAAGCCCTTCTTCGACGCCTCCGGCCGCCCGACCGACAATGCCGATTTCTCGCACCGCCCGAACCCGGCGTGGTTCAACCGCCGCGTGGATGCCGCCGTGCGGGCCGCCTTCCAGGCCGACGTCATCGCCGACCTCATCCTCAGCGGCCCCGACACGCCGGAATCGCGCTCGGCCCTGCGCGCCCTAGAGAACGCCGGCGACCCCGCGCCGCTCCTTAAGTATGTGGCCGCCCGCTACGGCAGTTTCCCGAACGTCTGGATGTGCCTCTCGAACGAGTGGAACATCAAGTCGCCCCGCTACGCGGCCGACCAGATCGTCCACGCCGGGAAGACCCTGCGGCGATTCCTGCCCTACCCTACGCCCGTCTCGGTCCACGGCAACGCGGGCGACTGGACCGCGGCCCTGAACGCCGGGGGCGCCGAGGGCGGGCCGCCCGCCTGGCTCGACCACGTAATCGTCCAGGGCAAGATCAAGACGCTCGCGAAGGCGGCGGACTTCATCGCGGCCAACCACCGCCTGGGCGGCGCCGCCATGCCCGTCATCGACGACGAACTCGGGTACCAGGGCGAAGGCGACGGCTTCTCGCTGGGCGACGTCGTGGAGGGCCACCTGGGCGCGCTGGTCGGCGGCGGATACGGCACGACCGGCATGAAGCCCGCCGCCAAGAAGGGCCAGTATTTCTGGGGCCGCTTCGACCCGGCTGAGCACACCGCGGCCGCCTGCCTCGCCTGGCTGCGCAAGGCCATCCAGGAGAACGTCACATTCTGGAAGATGCAGCCCGTGGCCCCGGCCGAGAGCATATTCCCCGACGCCCCCGCCGGCTGCCGCGCGATGGCCTGGCCG